>NZ_CP032869.1:3419137-3729968 GCF_003576455.2 Mucilaginibacter celer | reverse complement strand
GCTATTCGCTTCGCGATACCTTGTTTGTTTAACATGATGTTTTTATTAGAGTTTCCGCCACGTCATTGCGAGGTACGAAGCAATCGCGAACTATACCAGGCGGATTTGCATGGCCGCCCTGCTAATCGGGGATTGCTTCGTACCTCGCAATGACGGCGGGGGCGTTCTTTTATTCCTTATTTCTTACAGTCGTATGCTCTATGCGCTTTTCATAATCCGTCCCCTTAAAAATCCTATGCACATAAATTCCGGGCGTATGAATATGATCCGGATCGAGCTCTCCAGGCTCAAGCAACTCTTCCACCTCGGCAATGGTTATTTTACCGGCCATAGCCATAACCGGGTTAAAGTTGCGGGCAGTTGAACGGTATACCAAATTGCCCATGGTATCACCCTTCCATGCTTTTACAATGGCGAAATCGGCATCAAATGCCATCTCCATTAAATAATCCTTGCCGTTAAAATTGCGTACTTCCTTGCCTTCGGCTACTTCGGTACCTATGCCTGCCGGGGTAAATATGGCCGGCATGCCGTAGCCGGCGGCCATGCAGCGGGTGGCTAAAGTTCCCTGGGGTATGAGTTCTACTTCCAGTTCGCCGCTTAACAGCTGGCGTTCAAATTCGGCGTTTTCGCCAACGTATGATGAAATCATTTTTTTTACCTGCCGCTGCTTCAGCATCAGGCCGATGCCAAAATCATCAACCCCGGCATTGTTGGAGATACAGGTTAATTGCTTAACGCCCTTTTTTACCAGTGCCGCTATACAGTTTTCCGGCAATCCGCATAAACCAAAGCCACCCAGCATCAGGGTTGCGCCGTCGGTAATGTCGCGGATGGCCTCGTCGGCACCACTAACTACTTTATTCATATACTATAATTGGTTATAGTAAATATACTAAATGTGCTTTACAGATAGGTTGTAAATAGATAACGCTACAGGCAATTTAAGTGTTGTGATTTTGATGATTTCTTTTTGTAGATAAAACAATTAGAAAAATTATTTATTAATAATTAAATACATCAATAATAAAAACCTATGGAATTAAGAGATAACGAGTTCAGGAGCGATGAGCTTAACCGCCCCGAACACCACGATGATAAACCCAATGCTTACCGCATAGATGACGATAGTAATGAAGAGGAAAAAGACCTGAAGCGCAGTTACCTTTTCGGCAGCTCGGAAATGAAGAGCCCGGATGACGTGGGAATGGAAGGTAAAGGCATGGGCGGCCAAAACTTCGGCCGGAATAATATTACCCCCGCCGGTAATGACAAAGACAATCCATCGCAAATGGCGGGCAACAATAATGCGTACTTTAACCGTACCCAGCCGGCCGAGGAACATCCCGAAAACAGCAATTTTAAAGATCCCAACCAGGCAGGTAATGCCAATTACAGCGATGTGATGAATGTTTCGCAAAACGGCCGGTCGGATGAGGATAATGCACAACAGGATGGCAGCGATGATAAGCCAAACCAGCAACAGCCATACCAGGAGGGCACTGCCGATGATGACGGCGATAGTGATAAAAAGCAGCAGACGAATATTCCGGGACCTAATGAGGTGCCCGATCAGCAGAAGGTAGGGGAGTAAAGGTCTGAAAAAACATAGGGCAGTACGATTTTCCTTGCGCTCGTTTGCAACGAGTGCTTAACCTGGGCTCGCGTTTGTAACGCGACTGGCGATGCAATCGCTAAACCACATTAAGCGCTCGTTGCAAACGAGCGCAAGTATAAGTTTCTACCACTTAACCGTCTTCTCCATAAAAGCGATCAGATCATCGGCCATAGCCTGCTGCTCTTTAATGCTCGGGTGCCCCGGCGTATTTTTATATGGGATGAAGTGCGTGTAAATCCCTTTATCATTTAATGCACCAACAGCTTTTTCAATATATCCCGGCCATGGCGAGCCCTCTCTGGTAGCATCCATACTGCCCAGTATACATAAAATTTGCGCCTTTGGATAAACCTTCCGAACGCTTTTAACAAAATCCCGGTAGGCTTTAACCAGTTGTTCCGGCTCGGGCGCTTTGGTGCCAAAACGCTCTTTAAACTGCGGGTTATCGGGCATTTTGGTTAACCACGAATCGTTTTGAAACAGGTTGATCACCACCACATCCGGCGTATATTTCTTAAAATCCCAGGTGCTGGTAGGGTCGGTAGGATCGAGGCGGTTGTACATCTCGGGCATAATAAGCGGGAACCAGCTGATGGTTATGCCTATACCGCTTTTGGATGTGCATACATATTGGGCATCAAAGTGGCGGGCGGTTAGGGCTGCGTAACTCAGGTAGCCGTTTTCGTAAGGTTCTGTACCGCGGTCCTGCCCGGTAGTGTCCTCATCGGCATAGCCGCAGGTTATCGAATTGCCAAAAAATTCAATTTTACGTTTCTTCGCTTCCGGGGCGGCTAATGCGCCTGCGTCTTTAGCCAGGTTAAACTGGTAAAACCAGGTTTTGCCTTTGTCCCATTCGGTGCGTTTAAAAAGTTCGAGGGTATGTTTGCCTGCGGGCAGATTTTCGGCCAGGGAGTATACCTGTTTGGTATTATCCAAATGGATGGTGTTTACCACCTTATCATCAACAATAATGGTAAAATAGTTTTCGCCGCGTTCGTCCTGCATCAGGGCCGATACTCCTGTGCCACTAAAAGTTATTTTTGCTGATGATCCCGTCCAGTAAAATTCGGCTGCCTCGTCGGTTTGGTTAATACGACCGGTGTAGCGGATGCGTTGATCTTTGCTTTTTAGTATAACGCTCTGGGCGCTGCAATTGGTTAAAACGCCGGTAAAGGCAAGGAAAAATACAAGGCTGTATATTTTTTGCATTGGGAAAATAGGTTTATCGGCCTTAAAAATAAAAATTAAATAACAATGGCGATAAACCGGAAGCTTATCGCCATTAAAATGTTATAAAAGTATTGATCGATGTAATTAAGCGCATCCCTTTATTCACCCCGGCATCGCTTCGCTCGCCACCCCTTTCTACGCTGCGCGTAAAGAAGGGACTTTTAGTCTTCTTTATTTTTCGTACCCTCTTTACGGCTTGCCGTAGAGAGGGTGGTCCAGCGAAGCGTAGACCGGGTGAGTAACCTGTGCGCCAGGTCTTTATTCTATCGGCATCCCAAACTGCAGCAAATATCCATTATAATCAAACACACCAAACTCGCGCATGCCGTAGCTAAAATCCTCTATCGGGTAGCAAATCACCGCTTTTTCCTTTAATTCGGCCCATAGCGTATCCACCTTATCGGTGCGGATATAAAACGATCCTGTAAATTTAGGCATGGTGAAAGTGGCGCTATCAACCGGCAGGGCCAGCATAATCTCGATGTCATCACGGCTCACGGTGGCCCAGCCCCAGTCTTCATCATACCCTATGCAGGTAAAACCAAGGTTATTTACGTAAAAATCAACACTTTCCCGGATGTGCCGGGTGTATAACATGGGGGCAATGGATTTTAATGACATATTTTGAAATAAGTTAAGGTTTTAAATTGGGTGATAATACTTCGTCTGTAATCTCTTGTCATGCTGAGGAACGAAGCATCTTCTTCGCCCTGTAAAGCGGCTATGCTTAGCGGAAAAGATCCTTCGCTATCGCTCAGGATGACAAAAATTTGGTGGTTTATTTTAACCTACCGTTTACTTCAAATATACATAAGTTATTCCATCTCCGCCACGGTCGGCGTGCTCATCTTCCATGCGGTCAACCTGGTCGTATTTTTTGAGGTACTGACGGATCATTTTGCGCAGGATGCCATCGCCCTTGCCGTGGATGATTTTTAGATTATTAAAGCCCATCATCAGCGCCCGGTCAAACAGTTTTTCAATATTATGCAACGCATCTTCGGTACGCTGCCCACGCACATCAATCTCCGGGCTAAAACTTGCCAGATCATTGGTTTGCGAGCTGAAATTCCGCCTGATCTCTTTCGGAACAGATGATTTGGATACTTTTACCACCCGCTTCTTTTTAGCAACCGTGCGCAGATCGCCAATGGCAATTACAACGTTCTCTTTAATAATCTCTATTACCTGGCCGGTAGTTTCCGAGTCGGTAAGTTTCACCCAGTCGCCCGGTTTCAGTTCCTCATCAGCGGGCGCGGTTGGTTTTGGGGCCTCAACTTTAACGGTGTTCCTTTTAAGCTCAACGTTCAGGTTTTCGCGTAGCTGGCGGGTTTTCTCCTTATCGGCATTGCTGCTTTTAATTTCGGAAATGGTGTTTTCAACCAGTTTGTTGGCGTTCAGGATAATGTTTTTAGCCTGGTCTTTAGCTTCTTTAATTAAAGATCGCTGATTCTCTTCCAGGTAGCTTTTCAGCTTCTCGTTCTCGGCCAAAAGCTCATTTACCTTGCGTTGTTGCTTATCCAGCTTTTGTTTAGTTTCGAAGATGGATCGTTTTTCACGTTCCAGGTCAACCAGCAAGGTATCAACCTTTTTCTGTCCCTCGCTTATTTTATTTTTGGCGAGGTTGAGCACGTTTTGAGGCAAGCCTATTTTTTGAGCAATCTCAAACGCATACGAGCTGCCGGGCTTGCCTATTTCCAACTGGTAAAGTGGTCGCATTTCGATATTGTTAAACAGCATCGACGCATTTTCAATCCCCTCGGTATTGCTGGCAAATATTTTTAGGTTGGAGTAGTGCGTGGTAACCATGCCTTTAACCTTTTTTTGGTTAAGGGCTTCCAGCACAGCCTCGGCAATAGGGCCGCCAAATTGCGGATCGGTACCGGTACCAAACTCATCTATCAGTATCAGCGTTTTGCCGTTTGCCTGCTCCACAAACGTTTTCATTTTGGATAGGTGGGCGCTGTAGGTACTCAAATCACTTTCTATCGATTGGTCATCACCTATATCAACAAAAAACTGCTTGAACACGCCAACCACACTGGCCTCATCGGCAGGAATCAACAAACCGGCCTGTACCATCATCTGTAGTAACCCCACGGTTTTCATGCAAACCGATTTACCGCCGGCATTAGGGCCCGATACCACAATAACGCGGGTGCCCTCATCTATCTGCATATTAAGCGGCACAACCGTTTTCTTCTCGGCCTTAAAATTCAGGAACAACAAGGGGTGGCGGGCATTATACAATTTAACCCTTGCTTCGTTCACTACCTGCGGCATTTCGGCCTCAATATCAATGGCAAACAGCGCCTTGGCCCGCACAAAATCCAGCTTGGTAAGCAGGCCGTGATAGGATAGCAGCAATGGTACATAAGGCCTCAATTCGTTGGTTAAAGCGGTGAGGATTTTTACAATCTCTCGGCGGCGCTCAAACTCCAGATCTCGAATGCGGTTGTTGAGCACAAAAACCTCTTCGGGCTCCAGGTAAACCGTTTGGCCCGAGGCCGATTCATCGTGTACAAAGCCTTTTAGCTTGCGCTTGTTTTCGGCAAGCAGCGGTATTACTAACCGGCCATCGCGTATGGTAAGCGAACCATCGGCAGCCCAGCCGTTGGATGTGGCATTTTTAAAGATCATATCAATCTTTTTGCGGGCTTCCTGCTCGGCCTTGGTTATGCCGGTGGTAATTTCCATCAGCTCGCGCGAGGCGTTAACGCGGATCTTTCCTTTCTGATCTATCACCGCGTCTATCTTTTTCAGGATAGCTTTTTCTATGGGCAGGTGCTCAAAAAGGGCTTCGAGGTTGGGGTACAGGCCTTCACGCTCGTTAAAGTAGGCGATAACGGCAAATACGGTGTTCAGCGAGGCCTGAACCTGGTAAAATTCTTCCTCGGTTAAAAAAACGCCCTCAATGCGGGCTTTATTGGCAAGGGACTTTATATCGAAAAAATGCTGAATGGGCAGGGCCTCATCGTTAACCAGGATATTTTTAAACTCGTTGGCCTGGCTCAGGAATTTATGGATCTGGTCGTAATTGCTCATCACCCCGATCTTGTCAACCATCTGCTGACCCATCTCGCTAAGGCAATGCGCTTTTATCAGTTCTTTTATCTCGGTAAAACCCAGCTTATCTACACTGTTTGGTGGGTAAAGCATTTGGTTATATGTTAGGATTAGCAGCCGGTTTCGCGTTTCCGTTTGCTTTACGGGTGCGAAGTCTTTTTATCATTTCGGCTTTAGCTTTATTATTTACATTTCTTAACGAATCGGCATTCAGGGCGGGCCTGTTCACGGTTGAAATAACTTTTCGGGCCGAATCCGTTTTAGTTTTAATATTCAGGTTTTTTAACGAATCGGCCTTGCGGGCGGCTTTGGCCTCGTTAACCTGTACTTTGTTAAGCGAGTCCATTTTGGCTTTAATTGTTACATCAACCTGGTCGTATATCGCCAGCAATTTATCGGGCTGGCTGCCGTAAAACTGCATGCTTTTGTTAAACTGCGCGGCGCTGGTATGCATGCGTGTAAACATGGCGGCATATTTGCCCGCGCCGTATTTGTACAGGCTATCGGGTGTCTGCATTACGTTGTACATGGTACCGTCAATAATGTGCATTTCGGTTAATACCCGGGCCATGGCCTCGGGTTTAAGCACATCCTTAGGTTCGGGTTTGCCATTGCAGGCACATAAAAAAAGTGCTGCCGAAAAAAACAAGGTTATATATTTATGCATTCAGTATTTTAGCGGCTAAATTATTAAGCAAATTTACGGATAAATGAGCATTGCAGATAACATCAAAAGCTTAAAAAAGGAAACGGCGGGAGATAAGGTAATATTATTGGCGGTATCAAAAACAAAACCGGTAGCGGATGTGCAGGAAGCATACGATGCCGGGCAGCGTTTATTTGGCGAAAACCTGGTTCAGGAACTGGTTGAAAAATATGAACAACTGCCCAAAGATATTGAATGGCATCTGATTGGTCACCTGCAAAGCAACAAGGTAAAATACATTGCACCCTTTATCAGCATGATCCAATCGGTTGATAGTCTGAAGCTTTTGCAGGAAATAAACAAGCATGCCGAAAAAGCCGGCAGGGTGATTGACTGTTTATTGCAAATTTACATAGCCGACGAGGAAACCAAATACGGCTTAGGTTTTGACGAGGCGATTGAACTGTTGCGAAGCGATGAGTATGCGGCTTTGAAAAATGTACGCATCCGCGGCCTGATGGGCATTGCCACCAATACCGATAACGAAAAACAAATAAAAGAGGAATACTACGAGTTGAAAACCTTTTTTGATGGAATAAAACAAAGCTATTTCCGCAAGGAGGCGAGTTTTGATACGTTATCTATGGGCATGTCGTCAGATTATAAGCTGGCTATTGAGCAGGGGAGTAATATGGTACGATTAGGTAGTACCATTTTTGGTAGCCGGGTGATTAAACATTGGAAGAATAATTAAACATCGCCTGAATCAGAATTTACAGAATTTGAGAATTTTCAGAATGTTTCGCTTTGATATTCTGTTAATCCTAAAATTCTGTAAATTCTGATTCAGACAAAAGAAAATATGACAAATACAGAAAGTAATACACTCGCCAATCAGCACCCCCTTCAGGGGGCGGGGGGGGCTGTTATACGTTACGCAATAAAAGAAGATTGCCCGCGCCTGATGGAGCTTGTACACGAGCTTGCTTTATATGAAAAAGCGCCCGAAGAAGTTACCGTAAGCCTGGAGCATTTTGAAGATGCCGGGTTTGGCGCTAACCCCGTATGGAAAGCTTTTGTTGCCGAGGTAGATGGCGTAGTGGTTGGCTTTGCGCTGTACTATATTCGCTATTCAACCTGGAAAGGCAGCCGTATGTACCTGGAAGATTTAATTGTAACCGAAGCAATGCGCGGCAAAAAGATAGGCAAGCTATTGTTCGATCGCTTATTTCAGGAGGTTAAAGAACGCGGCTTCAGCGGCATGGTTTGGCAGGTGCTTGACTGGAACCAGCCCGCCATCAATTTTTATAACAAGTACGGCGCCAATATTGAAGCGGGTTGGCTTAACGCGTCGCTTTCGCGCGAACAGTTGCTCAACTTTTAATCTACTCCACCTATGAGAAACCTATGTTTGTTAATTTGTATCACTGCGGCATTGGCCTCGTGCCAGTGGGGCGTACCTAAAAATAAACCCGATACTACCCCATTTAAGGATACGCTTCGTTACACCTATAAAACGATAAAAGAGCGGGCTGAAGATTGCGGTACTAAACCCGACAGCGATTGTACAGTAGTAAAGATTGTATATCCTGTTTTTGATAGTGCAAAAACGCTGAACGATACTATAACCCGCAAGCTCACCAACCTGTTTGCTTATGATGGTAAAGCTGATAGCAGCCTGCAGGCACTAACCAAAAATTTCCTGAAATCATACACCGATTTTAAAAAAACCGACCCACGCACGGGTATGTTTTTTACGCTGGATGACAGTGTACAGGTAGTCAGGCAGGATTCGGGCCTAACCACACTTCAAGTTAAAGGTTACACTTATACTGGCGGAGCGCATGGCGGTTCATTTACAGCTTTTATTAATTGGGACACTAAGGCGGGCAAAAATTTAACCCTAAATGATATCTTCACTCCCGGTTACCAGGATAAGTTAAAAGCCATTGCCGAAAAGATTTTCAGGAGGGACGAGAAACTAAGCGATAGAGCATCCCTCAAGGATAATTATTTTTTTAAGGATGATAAATTCGCGTTGAATACCAATTTTTCGGTTACACCTTTAGGTATCAAATTTCTGTATAACCAATACGAAATAAAACCTTACGCAGCCGGTATTACCGAGCTGTTTATTCCATACGCGCAAATCAAATCATTGTTACGGCCCAATACGGTTGTAAGTCAATTCATCAAATAAATGCTTGTTTTTAAATTCGGAGGGGCATCGGTAAAAGATGCAGCGGGGGTAGCCAACCTTGCAAACGTTGTTAAACAATATACTGATAAACAGTTGCTCATTGTGGTATCGGCCATGGGTAAAACCACCAATGCGCTCGAAAAGCTTACCAAAGCCTATATGGAGCAGGATGAGGAAATGTATATGATATTTGATGAGATCAAAGCCTATCACTACAATATCCTGAGCGAGTTGTTTGAAACCGGCCACCCTGTTTTTGACGAAGTAGCCAATACCTTTGTAGAAGTAGACTGGGCCATTGAAGATGAACCACATGATAGCTACGATTTTGTATACGATCAGATCGTATCCATCGGCGAACTGGTTTCTACCCGCATAGTTGCCGCCTACCTCAATAAAGAAGGCGTTAAAAGCAAATGGCTTGATGTGCGAGGTTACATACACACCGATAACACTTACCGTGAGGGTATTGTAGATTGGGATAAAACCAAAGCAAGTATAAGCAAAGAGATCCCCGCGCTGTTAGAAAAAAGCATCGTGGTAACCCAAGGCTTTTTAGGCGGCACATCCGAAAACTTTACAACTACTTTAGGCCGTGAAGGCTCGGATTATACCGCATCCATATTTACGGCCTGCCTCGGTGCCGAATCTGTAACCACCTGGAAAGATGTTCCCGGCATCCTCAATGCCGATCCCAAACATTTTGCCGATACCGTTAAGTTTGATGAGCTATCCTACACCGAAGCCATCGAGATGACTTACTATGGCGCCAGTGTTATCCATCCTAAAACCATTAAACCGCTGCAAAACGCTAAAATACCTTTGCTGGTAAAGCCATTTACGGATCCATCAGCACCCGGTACGGTTATTAAGGAGGATGGGCAGAACAGTTTTGTCAAACCCATTATTATCATAAAGCAAAACCAGGTATTGCTATCTGTATCGGCCAAAGATTATTCATTTGTAACCGAAGATCATTTGAGTGATGTATTCCGCCTGTTTGCGCAAAACCATATTAAGGTTAACGTAATGCAAACTTCGGCGCTAAGTTTTTCAGTTTGTTTTGATTGGAACGAGGAACGGTTTGGGAAATTGCTGGTTAGCCTTAAACAGGATTTTAAGGTTAAATATAATGACGGCTTAACGCTTATTACCACAAGGCATTATGCCGCAGGTACAATAAGTGAGCTAACTGAAGGCAAAACGGTTTTGTTGGAGCAGGTGAGCAGGAATACAGCACAGGTGGTGGTGAAGTAATTTATGTTAGGCTTACGAAGTAGTCTAAATTACTTCGTAAGCCTTTAAATACCCTATAAGGCGTGTCTCCACGCCCGCATTGTGTTTCTGGCGATAATTCGTGGTCGTGGAGACACGACCACCGGGAGAGAAGGTAAAACATCTCAATCCACCACCAAAACGCCATCAGCCATAATCTCAATATCTTTTTTAGGTTGATTGATTTTTGCTATTTCCTCTTTGCTTTTACCCGCATCGGCGGCATAGTGCTGCAGTTTGGCAACGCTTGTTTCATTTACGGTGGCTTTACCTTCAACCACTACATTTTTACCAACAATGTTTTGCGGCATAAAGTAAGCATAATCAGTAAACCTGATCATTACGGGCGTACCGTTTTCGCGGGCTATTTTTATGAAGCAGCCTTTTTTAGTACATACTTCAACCACTTTACCGCTAACGCGGCCATTATAAACCGAATCGGTATTTAAAGCAGTGCTTAGCGCGGCAACATTAATAGCTTTTTCGGCAGTGATAGTTTTGCCGTAGGTAACGCCCGGAGCGGCCGGTGTGATCTTGTTTTGTGCAAAAGTAATGGTGCCGGTAAATAAAGCGGCAATAAGCAGGATAAATGTTTTCATGATTTTGTTTGATAAACAGTGTGATAGAGGCAAAAATATAAAATAAACCCTCTCACAATCATCCGCAGCTGGAGTTTTTATACCCGTTTATAGCCCCAAAAAGTTATATTTGGGCATGAAGGCAATCAACATCGTCAGAGATTCGGCAAATATCGGACTTGGGATTTTATCCGCAGCTTTCGGTCTTAAGGGCTTTTTACTATCAAGCCATTTTATCGACGGTGGTGCCACCGGTGTTTCCATGCTTATCTCGGATGTTACCCCGGTATCCATCTCTATCCTTATCTTCATCATTAACGTACCTTTCTTATGGCTTGGATATCGTAAGCTTGGGCTTTGGTTTGCAATCAAAAGCACTATCGCTATAGCTTTGCTTTCACTTTGCCTGGCCTTGGTGAGTTTTCCTGATGTTACACATGATAAACTGCTTACTGCTGTATTTGGAGGCGTTTTTATAGGCACAGGGAGCGGGCTGGCCATGCGTGGCGGTGCCGTGCTTGATGGTACTGAGATTGCCGCCGTACTGGTAAGTAAAAAGACCCAGATACTGAAAGTGAGTGACTTTATATTGTTGCTCAACGTACTCATATTCGGTGTAGCGGCATCGGTGCTGGGTGTTGAGCCGGCTATGTATTCGATATTAACCTACATGGCTGCCGCCAAAATGATCGATTTTTTACTGAACGGTATCGAGCAATATTCGGGTATTACGGTAATTTCAACCAAAAGCGATGCCATTCGCCGGGCTATAACGGTAACTTTAGGCCGTGGTGTTACTATTTACCAGGGTAAAAGTGGCTATGGTAAGGATGGGCATGTAAATGATCCGCGCGATATTGTTTTCACGGTAGCAACCCGCCTGGAGATCCCCTCACTTAAACAAACCATTCTGCGGATAGACCCCAAAGCTTTTATTGTACAGCAAAGTATTGATGATACTACGGGTGGCTTATTGAAGCGGAAGAAACTTCATTGAAAAGCTAAATGCTTAAGGCCTAAAGCTGAAAGCAATTAGAAAGGCAGACAGCAAAAAAAATAGAAAACTGCCCTGCCAATTATGAAAGAATGCGCTTCGGCTTTTGGCGTTCTGCTTTGGGCTCTAAGCTTACAAAACGCTCACCGGGTGCTTATGCTCATCAATCGCTACAAAAGTAAAAGTACCTGTAATAGCTTTTTCGCGTACAAACGAGTACATCTCTTCAATATAAATCTCAACCAATACTTTTAAGCTTGTATTGCCAATATGGGCTATTTTGCCAACAAGCTCTATAATAGTGCCTGCCGGAATGGGGCGTTTAAAATCAATCCTGTCTGATGACACAGTAACCATCCGTTTGCGGGTAAAGCGGGTGGCGGTAATAAAAGCAACTTCGTCCATCATGGCCATCGCTGCACCGCCAAAAAGTGTATCGTAATGGTTGGTATCACCCGGGAAAATGGTTTTTAATATGTGCGATTCGGCTGCTTGTATTTTTTCTTCGGTAGTCATTGTTATCTTTTTCGTATTAAAAAAATAAGGCTTCCCTTTTTAGGAAAGCCCTGGTTTATCTATCCGTTTTTTACGGAAGCTTATCGTAATTTACCCCATTTTAAATAGGTTGCCCCCCACGAAAAGCCGGCACCAAATGCGGTTAGGATCACATTATCGTTCTCCTTAAAATCTTCTTTATAATCCCACAACGCCAGCGGAATGGTGGCCGCAGTGGTGTTACCATACCTGTCGATGTTTATTTTAACACGGCTTTCAGGTATACCCAGCGCGTCACCTACTGCATGAATAATGCGGTAGTTAGCCTGGTGGGGGATAAGCCAGTTAATATCGTTTGTACTGAGGTTATTACGTTGCAAAACGGCGGTACAACTCTCAGTCATGCCTTTAATGGCAGCTTTAAATACCACGCGGCCGTCCTGGTGTATGTAGTGCAGTTTGGCATCAATAGTTTCTTCAGAAGCCGGGTTCATTGACCCGCCGCCGCGTACCAATAAATGCTGCCGGCCGTGACCATCGGTTTTAAATACACTGTCCACCACTCCCAAATCTTCTGTTGTTGGTTCAAGCAGTACTGCTCCGGCACCATCACCAAACAGGATGCAGGTGTTACGATCTGCATAGTTTACAATGGCGCTGTTTTGATCGGCTCCAATAACTATTACTTTTTTATAGCGGTTACTTTCAACAAGGCTTGAGCCAAGGGTGAAAGCATAAAGAAAACCGCTGCAGGCAGCGTTAACGTCGCTTGCCCAGGCATTAATAAGGCCACATTTTTCGGCTACAATGCTTGCAGTTGATATAAGCAGGTAATCGGGTGTAGAGGTAGCTACGATTATGCAGTCAATTTCGGCCGGATCAACTTTGGCATTTTCAAGTAAATTTTTTACGGCAAAGCTTGCCATATCTGAAGTAGCGAGCGTCCGATCGGCCAAAATTCTCCTTTCCCTGATCCCTGTGCGTGAAACTATCCAATCGCTGTTAGTATCCACCATTTTTTCTAAATCGCTGTTAGTTAAAATGTTGTCTGGAACGTATCCGCCTATACCAGTTATAACCGCATTGCTTTTTAATGCCATAAATAATGTGTATTCTCAAAAAAACATGCAAAGATAGGGAAATTTGACGGTTTATACCTGTCACACAACTGTATGTTTATCAAACAGAATCCATAAATATTGCAATAAGCTACCCTTTATCGACACAAATACGTCGCTAACCGACACATCTTACAACCATTATCACGGGGTTTTTAGCTTTGAATCAACAATTTGATTAAACTTAAAGGAGCGTAAGCAATGGAAAGAAAGAATTTTTTGAAAAGCCTGATGATAGGCGCGGTATCTACAACGGTATTGGTGGAGGCCTGCAAAAAGGATGCGGACACTGCCACCGCAACTTCAAGTACTTCAGGAAGTTCATCTTCCGGCAGCAGCTCGTCCGGCTCCACCGATTCGGGCAGTTGCAGTGTGGCACCTACCGAAACTGAAGGGCCGTACCCAACGCACTCTCCTGCATCTTATGTAAGAAGCGATATTACCGATGGCCGCACGGGCTATAAACTTACCGTGAAAATTACAATTAATAACAGCAACAACAGTTGTAATGCACTTTCGAGCGCGCTGGTTGATATCTGGCATTGCGATGCGGCGGGCAATTACTCTGAATACGGCGGCATTGGCTCACAATCAACCAACTATACTTCGGTGCATTTTTTACGCGGCCGGCAAACCACCGATACCAACGGACTGGTAACTTTTACCTCTATTTTCCCCGGATGGTATACCGGTCGGGCCACACATATCCACGTACATGTTTATAACGCTACAGGTACATCATTAAAAGTAACCCAGATTGCCTTCCCGGAGGGTACGGGTACGGCTTTGGCGGCGGTGAACGGATACAGCAAAGGCATGAGCGGTTATACTTATAATGCTAATGACGGCATATTCAGCGATGGTTATTCGCTCGAGCTGGCGTCGGTTACGGGCAATACTACTGATGGTTTTGTGTTAAGCATTAATTTCAGTGTGCCGGCCTGATTATTTTAAATATAATATGACGCCCAAACGCATAATTGTACTGTGTTACCGGAAAATTATTGATATAAACTCGGCAAAGGCCTGGGATAAGATGGTGTTTGAAAGCACCTACCTCGAATTTAAAATGCAGGCGCAAAATTTTAGCCTGGGTACCAAATATACGTCTTATGCCGATCTGCTTCGTAATGTGCCCAATGCGCAAAGGCTAACCGTTATGGTAACGCCAGCTGTTACCGGTTACGTTCAACAACTTGGTGGTGTTATGCCCGATGTATTAAATAATGCGGGAAGGCGGTTTTTAACATTCGATAAATTTCAGTTGGAGATCATTAACTCGGATATTGATGACAAAAACAGGCACCAGGTTGCGGTGAATTTTTACTCGGGACCGATGATCTGGCATGATACTATCGATATTTTTTTGCTGATCTCGGATCATCTCCCCGAAAACAATCAGCCTGGCCAAAATGGTAAATCGCTCACCAACCTGATGCAGGTTCAGTCATACGTAAACATCTGCTCAATACAATACCTCAATTAAAAATGGAAAAGCTATCGCCGGGACAAATACATTTAGCCGATCAAAGGGGATTTACCGAAACCAATACGTTGCAGCGTTACAGTAGTTTCAATTACGGTGCTTATTTTAACGAGTATCGTAAACCCTTAGGGAGGCTTAGCGTTTTTAATGAAGAGGTTCTGGCGGGCGGCAAAACCACCTGGTTTCAGGCCGAAAATGCGGGTTATGTTGTTTTTATTCCGATAACCGGCGAATTAATATTACAGGATGCGAACCAGGATAGTTGTATTATTGATGTTGGGCAGGTATATATGCATCATACTTTCCCGGGCGAGGTATTAAAGTTGGTGAACCGTTACCCCGGAGATGAGATCAATTATTTGTGTTTTTTTGTAGATAACAGCGCGGTTTTTTATGAAAACAGGATCTTTAATTTTGATTTTGCCGGTAAACCGAACCAACTCATTGGTATTGGTCATAAGCAAGCAGCCTTACCTTTTCGTTTAAGTATCGGTATGTTTGCCGGTCGTGCCGATGCATTGTACTGTTTAACTAATAAAAATTCCCTTTTTTACGCATTTGTAGTAGCGGGGGCATTTGAAGTACAGGGGCGTTTGTTGCACCAGCGCGATGGATTGGCTTTATGGGCCGGGGATGAAATAGATCTGGAAGCGCTCAGTAACAATGCGATAATTGTTACGCTGGAATTGTTGAGCGAATCATCAAATGATTACCTCCCATAATCATAAAGCTGCGGCTTAAACCTTTTGGCTAATAAACCGGTAGCCTTTTCTAAATCAATATCAGCAACTATCACACCCTTTGTTCCATAAGGCTGCCAGGCTAAGCATGTACCATCCGGCGCTATGATGGAACTTGCGGATTCGGGATAGAGCGAGCCGTAATTGGAGCTGGCAAAGTATATAGTGTTTTCCAAAGCCCTCATCATCATTGCTTTTTCGTAATAAGGGTTATCCATACTGCCCCAATCCTTTAGCAATACCCCATCAGTATTACTACCCGAAAAATGCGGGTGAAAAACAATCTGTGCCCCGTTTTGCGCAGCCCATCTTACCGATTCGGGATAACGAAACCCCTCGTGACAAATGGTTACGCCAAACTTTAAACCATTTATCTCAAAAATATGCCGGTCGGTTCCCGGCACCCAAATATCGTCTTCTGTTGGGTCGAGTTGATTTTTGGTTTGATAGCCAAGCACTTTTCCGGTGTTCGATACTACCTGGGCTATATTCAACAGGCCCGCGTTGCTGTACCAATCCATAGGCATCACAATAGCTATATTATGCCTCACGGCCATAGCGCATACCTCATCTAAAGCCCCCTGTAATACTTCCGGCGATTTTTCTTCGGGTTCGGCAATCATACCGGGATATCCGGGAATATACGATTCGGGAAAACAGATAATCACAGCTTCCCGCCGGGCTGCTTCCCGTACCAGTTTTTCGGCTTGTTCTAATCCGTCGGCTATAGATTTTGGAAAGGGAGGAGAGGCAATTGCTATTTTCATCATCGGGCAAAATTTATGTGCTAATTTAACAGTTAGCCTGCTTTTGGGATCGGAATTTTGCATTCAATTTCCTAAATAACCGAACAATAAAAAGGGAAACTTCTGAAAATATTAATCTACAGGCAACTCTCACAGCAAAACCATAGTAATTATTATGTATATAAAAAATCACACTACATGAAATTACTATCAAAATTAACAGCAGCGGTTCTTGTAATGGGGGCTCTGTTTTTTGCAAATACGGCAAAAGCGCAAACCACACCTGCAAATGCGTTCCGTTTAGGTTTAGGGATTGAAACCGGGGTACCCACCGGCCTGGCAAGGCTTGGCAGCACATTTACATTGGGGGGTACGGCCCGTTTACAATATGGTATAAGTAATGATTTTGCGGCTACCTTTACCGTGGGCGGCTATCATTTCTTCCCCAAAAAAATTCCCGGATCGGACAAACGTTATGGAAGCTATGGCGAAATCCCAATTAAGTTTGGTTTTAAAGAGTTTTTTGTGCCTAACGTATATTTTGGCGGCGAGGCAGGTATTGCTTACGAGAAACTGGAAGAAGGCTGGGGCCCGCACAGGCTTGATCTTTCACCGGGCCTGGGTTATGCCAATAAAACCTGGGATGTAAGCATCCGTTATGAAAACTTTTCGGGTGCTGATCAGCCTCGTTTTGGTATGGTTGGCCTGCGCCTGGCCTATGGTTTTGGCTTATAAATTTGGCATATATAATTATCCTAACTAACAGGCCGGTATGATACCGGTTTTGTTAGGTTGACTGGCCCTCTTTCGGTTTTTTCGGAAGAGGGTTTTTGTTTATTATTGAGGCTACAGTAACTGTTCGGCGGGCAACCGGCAGAGATTAGTATAAAAAACAGAAAGTGCAATTGGGGTTAGTCGATAAAAAGTGCCTGTTAGTCGGCACATTATGGTTTAAATTTGGATTTTAATATACATTTTTACACCTTCAAGTTGTTTTGACCGCTGCCTGTATTGTTTTGTGTTTTACCCTAATTTATTTATTCTAAATTGTCTAACCCATTTCCTGATGCATACTTTGAAACGCTCAAAGGCATGGTTTTAAAAAAAGCCGGTCTTAATTTTACCGAAACATCAGCATTAAAATCCATTATAACAGCGCAAACCGGCCACCAGCTTAGTTTATACGCATTGAATAAGGCTTTTGGCCTTGCGCCGGCCAGGTTTAAACCCTCACCCTATACACTTGATGTTTTAGCCCTGTTTTGCGGGTATGAAGGCTGGGACCATTTTTGCCGAGTTTGATTTTACCAGCTAAATTTCAGAAAGATAACGCCCTGCCTTGGCAATTGTACAGTAGCGCCCGATAATCCTGATTTGGCCATTAAGGTAACCGGCTTGCCAAATTTTTGTAGTTGCCCGGCTTTTTCAAGTTCTTTAACCTGGGTAGCAGTAGGGTTTTGTGGCGACCCCATCTTTTTCCATACCTCATAGGCATTACTGTGCGCATTATCTATACGGTATTGGGTAAGTTTAATAAAAGTTGGGGGCAGGCGCTCTATCCTGATTTTTACGGTTTTGCCGGTGTCCTGCATATCATCGTCGTGATAGTTCCAGAGTAAAACGGTCATCTCTTTTTTATCTACAGCGGCCACTGCGCCAATATCAGTATGCGTACCCCTGATGCTTGAATCGGCTACGGTTTTAAGCGGGTACATCTGGCTGCCGCTTACTTTAAGTCGTTTACCCTTCATCATCCCCAGCATCCTGAACACATTCAATACCGGTTTATCAACGCCGTTGGTTGCCAGATCGCGAAAGCCATAAAACCACGGCTGATTTTCAAACTCGAACGACCATGATACTGAACCCATAAAGTTTACCCCTAACGAATCGGCCAGTTGATATTCGCGCGCAACGGAGGCTGCCGTATAGCTCGAATACATGGTGCCGT
This sequence comes from Mucilaginibacter celer, assembly GCF_003576455.2. Taxonomy (NCBI): domain Bacteria; kingdom Pseudomonadati; phylum Bacteroidota; class Sphingobacteriia; order Sphingobacteriales; family Sphingobacteriaceae; genus Mucilaginibacter; species Mucilaginibacter celer. The sequence goes on along the minus strand of NZ_CP032869.1, from coordinate 3,711,825 downwards.
TACGGTATGCATTTGATGGGTTAGTGGCCATACCGCAGGCTGCGCAGCCCTCAGGGTCAGATTCACCAATCACAATAGGCGTATTTTTTGTTTCGGGGTACGATGCTACAATTTTAAAACCCTCCCTGATATCGCGGATCTGCGGTGCCATATTCATGCGTACCTGGCTATTAACCAGGGTAGGCTGCCCCTTGGCGTGAAATGAGATCACATCAATTGGCGAACCTATTTTACCCGTAGCATAATTGGTATCGGCAATACAATGTTTAATAAAAGCATTCAAAAATTTCATACCGCCAGGGCTTGAGCCGCCCGCAACTTCGGGGCCGCCTACGTGTGCCGTTGGCAGGGCCCGTTTTACGCCATGGGCGGCATAATCATACAGTTTAAAAAACTCCTGCATGGTACCTTTCCAATAGCCAATATTGGGTTCGTTCCAAACTTCCCAGTACCAGCTTTCAACTTCGGTTTGTCCGTAACGCTGCACGCAGTGTTTTACCCATTGATAAACAAGTTCTTCCCATTTGTTGTAATCTTTTGGCGGATAGGCCCAGCCGGTATATACATCATCATAATTATCGCCCGGTTTCCAGTAGTGACGGTAAGGTTTTGGATGGGTGGATAAGGCTTCGGGCATAAAACCAATCTGGGCGTAAGGTTTCATGCCCAGTTTAATATAGGTATCAAAAATACTGTCAACCAAATGCCAGTTGTAAACCGGATTGCCTGTAGCATCTTCAGTATAAGCATTGGTCGATCCCCATTTTAACGCAGCCGTTCCATCTCCGCTGGTAAGCAGGTTATGCACCCGCATATGTACAGGTACCGGGCTTAAGGCAGCCAGCTCGCCAAGCAGTTTGCGGCCATCTTTCATATAGGTATAGTTAGGCTCGTCGTGCCCAAACCAGGCCCAAACAGGGTACATATCACCAATTTTATTGTTTAAGCTGATATTGATGGTCGCCGGTTGCTGAGCAAAGCAACTAATGCTGATAAACAGCAAAAGGTATGGGATAAGTTTGATGATCTTCATTTAGGTGCTGTTTGGTGGTTTATTGGATGCAGACCAAACATAGGTAATTTTATTTATTGTTAAAAGAACAATTAAAATCGTTGATTGGAAACGATTACGTTGATTACGCTGATTTTTCTGAACAGGGATTTGGGGGGATTTTTGGGATGACTGGATTTTGTCTGAACTCGAATTTGGGGGAATTAAGGAATTATACAGAATGCTAATCAAATTCAAGAAATTCTAATAATTCCCCCAAATTCGAGTTCAGACAAAAAAAATCCACCCATCCCCAAAATCCCGGTTCAAACAACACAACATATCAGGTATAATTTACGTTAACAGGCTGTTAATTTATTGTTTACTCGCTTCAGAAATTCTACAGAATTGAATTGTATCATTGTGTTTTTCAGCGCTTAATAAGGGGGATTCTTTGCAAAAGTTCAGGTTTTATTTTATTTCGATGCTATTGGCAGCTTCGTTTGCGCTGCCTTCTTATGCCCAGGTTAAGGATACATTACAAAAGGATGCCATAAAAAGGGATTCCTTGCAAAAAGATTCGGCCCGTAATATCCTTACGTTGCCCGATACGGTTAAACACCTTCAAAGTAAAATTCCTTCATACATACCGCCTGCGGCTTTTGTTGCGTATGGTTTACTATCATTAAAAGTGAAGGTTGTACGCAATTTGGATTATAGCGTTCGCGATGATCTTAATAAGGATCATCCGGGCTTTCATACCAATGTTGATAACTATCTGCAGTATGCGCCGATAATATCCGTTTACGGTTTAAACGCATTAGGTATCCATGGTAAAAATACTTTTATTGATCGTACCATGTTGCTGGTACTTTCTGAGGCCATATTTGCCGGTACCACCTTTGGTTTAAAACGTGTTACCCACCGCATGCGGCCCGATGGTTCCAATAATTTATCATTTCCGTCTGGTCACACCGGCAATGCCTTTGTATCTGCCGAGTTTATGGCCCAGGAATATGGCGAACGTTCGCCTATATACGGCGGTGTTGGCTATGCTTTTGCAACCACTACAGCCATTTTAAGGGTATACAATAACAAACATTGGTTTAGCGATATTATAGCGGGAGCCGGTTTCGGCATCCTGTCTACCAAGGCGGCTTATTATTTGTATCCGCTTATCCGTAACAGCGTATTCCGTGGCGGTAATGAAAAAAAGAATAACAGTTCATTCTTGCTGCCCACTTACCAGGATGGAAGGTTTGGGCTAACCTTTGCCAAAAGTTTTTAAGCGGCGTTACTCACCACGAGATCGCTTGTAACCCCCCTCTACGTAAATGTAAAGAGGGGATTTTTTTTGTTTGATTTTTTTACCCTCTTTGCGGCTTGCCGCAGAGGGTGGTCCAGCGAAGCGTAGACCGGGTGAGTAAACTATGTGCCTTGCCGGCTTATATGTTGGATTTATAAATTATCTATCTGATTTAAAGTATTTTGTGTTATTTTATTTAAAAATCTCACCATAAATTATTCTTACCTATTGCAACGTACGTTTTTAATACATACCTTTGGTTTATGAGTTTGTTTAAAAAGGATATTGCTGCCGATCCGGCACCCACCAAAACCGAAATGGATGTTTTGCAGGTGCTGTGGCAGTATGGCCCATCCACAGTGAGGTTTGTGCATGATAAGCTTAACGAGCAAAAGGAGGCCGTAATTTATACCAGCACCCTGAAGCTGATGCAGGTAATGAAGGAGAAGGGGATGCTGGAGCGCGATGAAACCAATATGAAGCACGTTTACAGCGCCGCAGTTGAGGAAAGCAAGGTAAAAGGAAACCTGCTTGGCCGCTTTGTTGATTCGATGTATAACGGTTCGCCGAGCGATTTGATGGTGGCCCTGCTGGGTAATGATAAAACATCGGCCGAAGAACTCAAAAAAATAAAAGAGCTGCTTAACAACATGGACGATAAACAGTAAAATATTTACCGATATGCACCTGCTCCTTAACATCAACACCATCACCCAAAACCTCATACAAGCTTTTAGCTGGATGCTGATCCATTCGCTATGGCAGGGTTTGGTGCTGGCTGTTATGAGTGCGCTGGTGATGTTATTTACCAAAAAGGCCGGTTCGGTACTGAGGCATAACCTGATACTTGCGCAGTTTTTACTGTTTGTGGGAGCCTGCCTGTTTACGTTTGTTTGGGAATTGAATAAACACCCTCAGCAAAACATGATGCAGTTGGGCAGGGCGATAGGGGGTACAGCAACAGCCTTATTGAGCCTTAATGGCGATGGTGTAAGGGCTTTTGCTTATGCCTGCATTAACTATTTTACAGCCAATGCACCTATGGTTGTGCTGTTATGGTTTGTGTTTTTCCTGTTTAGATGGGTGCGGATGATGCGTGGCCTGGTATTTATCCGCCTGGCCAGGTACAGGCAGGTATCCGAACCTTCAGACTATTGGAAAAACAGGGTTGAGCAGCTTTGCCAAAAACTGCAGTTGAAGCAGGCTGTGCAATTGCTTGAATCGGGCTATGTAAAAATGCCTATGGTTATCGGTCACCTGAAACCGCTCATCCTGATCCCGGTGGGCTTACTGGCCGGATTACCGCCCGAACAGGTAGAGGCCGTGTTGCTGCATGAACTGGCCCATATCCGCAGGCATGACTATCTGGTTAATATTTTGCAAACCATTGCCGAAACCGTGTTTTTCTTTAATCCGGGTTTGCTATGGATTTCGGCTTTACTTCGTGATGAGCGCGAAAACTGCTGTGACGATATTGCCCTCGCCCAAACAAAAAATAAACGGGAATTTATACAGGCACTCATCAGTTTTAAAGAGCATTCGCTTTACGGAAACAATTACGCGGTAGCTTTCCCGGGTAAAAAGAACCAGTTGCTGCAAAGGGTAAGCCGCATACTGGGGCATAAAAATAAAACCATAACTACCGGCGAAAAGGCATTCCTGATAAGCGGCCTCATGATCCTCTCGGCCATTATTGCCACGGCGGCTATCGCGCAGATCAGGGAAGTTAGCAAGCACGAAAATAGCAACAAGTATCTGCATAAACAGCAGTATCTTATAACCAAATCAGCAAGCACAAAACCTGCAGTTACAAGTAAACCGGCAGATAAACCAAAGCTCTTAAAACAGAAACAAGTTATCCCATTATCACAACCTACCCCGGTAAGTGATGAGCAAACTATGGTTAATGCACAACCGGTTTCTGCTACGGAGGAGCGGCCTGAGCAGGACGCATTGGCTGCAAAGCAGCAGGCCGAGCGTGAAAGCGCGCAAATATCGGCCGATAAAATCAAGTTTAATAACGAGCAATTGCAAGCTAAACGCGACCAGGATCAGGCCCGCATTGATATGGAGCATGCAAAGCTTGACCAGGAACAGGCCCGTCGCGACCAGGAGCAAGCCAAACGGGATCAGGAACAAGCCATGCGTGATCAGGCGCAGGCTAAACTGGATCAGATACAGGCCATGCGCGATCAGGAGCAGGCCCGGCGTGACCAGGAACAGGCCAAACGTGATCAGGCTCATGTTAATAAACCTCAAACAGAACCTATTAAAAGCAAAACAAACGTTCAGGAGTAAGTAATCAAATTCTTTTCTACCGGTTGATGAGGCAGGAGTGCACCCTGTTTTAGAGGCCGGAGTATGGCTAAATCTTAAAATCTTAATTATCAATTTTAAAACCGCCTGTATGGCGGAGGGGAAAGCTATTGCCCGATTTCTAACCTTTAAATCAACAAAAAATGAAAACAAATTATTTCAAAATCAGCACGCTGCTGATGGTTTCCTTAGCGTTTGCAGCAGTAGCTAACGCACAAAAGCCCACAAAAAAAACTGCTTACGACCCGTATAACAATTATGCTAACTTCAGCAGCAACGGCCGCGAGCAAATCCAAACCCATTGGAACGGTAAAACCTACCAGATTGAATTGCTGAAAGACAAAATGACCTCACTGGCCATTGATGGCGAAACGATTCCGCTGGCAAGATGGGGCGAATACAGCAAAGAGATTGCCGCCATCCGCGAGCAAATAAAAAAAGACAGGATCCAGGCAAAAAAAGACCAGGAGCAGGCCATGCGCGATCAGCAACAGGCTAAACGGGATCAGGAACAGGCCAGTCGGGATCAGCTGCAAGCCAAACGCGACCAGGAGCAGGCCCGTTTAGATCAGGAACATGCCAAAACGGAACAGGAACAAGCTGCCCGCGATCAGCAGCAAGCCAAACGCGACCAGGAACAAGCTGTCCGCGACCAGGAGCAAGCCAAACGCGATCAGGAACAGGCCGGTCGTGATCAGGTGCAGGCTAAACGCGACCAGGAACAGGCCCGCTTAGATCAAATACAGGCTAAAAAAGATCAGGAACGGGCCGCCGAAGATCAACGATTATTAAAACAGATGACCGGCGATTTAGTGAAAGATGGCATTATCGCAAACGAGGAAGCGCTACACGATATGTCATTTAACAGTGAAGAACTGATTGTTAATGGTGTTAAACAGTCAGATAGCGTGTTTAAAAGATACGCAGCAAAATACAAACGCTTTGCGCAGGGCAATTCTTCGTACGAGAATGGTAAAAAGCAGTTTAATGGACTGCATATTCATCGTAATTGATTAATTCGCTTCCGGTAAAAATGGTCCATCGTATATTGTGATGCGCCATTTTTACTTTATATTGGTTGTGTAATCCATATCAATGAAAACCTTTCTTATCACCACTATCTTATTTATTTATACCAATTTGTTATTTGCCCAACATAATACCTTTAAAACTGCAAGTGCCTGGGTTGACGGTGTGCTTTATAGTATCAGTTATAGTAACAGTGATACCGTGGTAGAGGTAAAAGCAAAACGGAGAATAGTAAGCCGCTTACATGAATTCGGTATTTGGGAAATGAAATTTATTGATTTCAATAAAGATGGCTATAAGGATATTCTTATACAATATGTTTCAAACACACCCAACGACAACAACCTTTACTTGTACAATAAACATAGGCATAATTTTATAGAGGTTAACAATTTTAGGAATTTCGCTTACGCGGCGGGATTGGGAAGTAACAACTTATATTATTCATATGAAAGGGCGGGATGTGGTGATTTAAATTGGAATAGTTATTTGTTCAAAATAGTCAACTTTCAGGCAATTCCAATCGGCTTCATTTCGGGGCTTGGATGCAATGGTGATGAGAAGATGGGCATATTTATTTTTAAGATAAATAGAACTAAAGAGAAACTTATCCGGGAATACCCCATTGATAAAATTGATAAATATAAGAGTTATAAGTGGGGCTTCATTAAGCAGTACTGGAAAACTAACTACAGAAAATTCCTGTAGCATATCGCTTACTTCTTCATCCCCCTCGCCCTCAACTTACTCAAAAACTCCGGCGAGATCCCCAAATAAGAAGCAATATAATGCTGCGGCACCCTTTGCGGTATGCCGGGATACCGGTTAATAAACTCCTGGTATTTTTCCATAGCTGTAGTGGCTATGGTTTTAAACAAACGCTTTTGCACCACCGTAAGATGCCTTTGCAGCATAAGCCTGAACATACGCTCAAGTTTGGGCACTTCGGCAAGCAGGCGCTCTTTGCTTTCGCGGTTGAGGATAAGCAATTCGCAATCTTCTAATGTTTCGATATTCATGTAGGCGGGGCTTTGATCCTGAAAGCTGGCCAGATCGCTTACCCACCAGTCTTCAACGGCAAATTGCAGGGTTACCTCGGCACCGTTTTCATCAATAATGTATTCGCGGATGCAGCCTTTATTTACATAAGCCTCAAAATTGCAGATATCACCCGCTGCAAGCAGTCGTGTTTTTTTGGGCACTTTACGATATTCGAGAATCTCATTAAACAGCGCTGTTTCTGCCTCTGTTAAGTTAACAGACCGTGCTGCATAATTATTGATGTTTTGAAACATGGCTCAAATATAAGCCCGATGGTAAGTATACCTGCAAGTGCCGGGTGGTAAATAATTTCATTTCTTGTCCCAGTTCAATGGATTTATCGCGGCGGATGTCTCAATTTTACGTCGTTATAAACCTTCCGAAAAAAATGAGAAACGACGTGCTCGATGCTATTGTTAACAACGCCTTTGCCGAAATTGAAAAACTGATACCCGTTTATATGCAGGATGAAAACGACCGGGTAATCTCGAACGGAAACCTGGCCGCATGCATTATAGCTGATGACGGAACGGTTTACGGCAAAATGTTTGGCTCCAATCAACCCCGTCTGCGCCAATCGTACAGGGTGGCCTGGACAAAGGCCAGCCAGGTATGGCTAACCGTCGTAAAAACCGGCGAATATGAGCGTATGGTATTTAACCGCGAAGTGGAAGAAAACGGCAATGGCATTGAAGCCCCCGGCCTGATTGGATGGGAAGGAGGCCAGCCTTTAACGCTTGCCGATGGTACAAAACTTTCGGTGGGTTTCAGCGGTTTTAGGGGAGTAACCGATCTGGAAATTATGGTTAAGGCATTCGGCCTTTAATTAACATAACAGAAAATTAATAAACTCATATATAAATATTATGACCTATCTACCCAATCCAACCCGTTACCAGGATATGGAATACCGCCGTTGCGGTAACAGCGGTTTAAAATTACCGGCGGTATCGCTGGGCTTATGGCACAATTTCGGCGGTATTGATAGCCTGGAGAATGCCCGCAATATTTTACGTTTGGCTTTTGATAAAGGCATCACCCATTTTGATCTGGCTAACAACTATGGCCCGCCGCCGGGCTCGGCCGAAGAAACTTTTGGGCGTATTTTAAAAGATGATTTTAGAAGCTACCGCGATGAGCTCATCATCTCGAGCAAGGCCGGTTGGGGCATGTGGGATGGCCCTTACGGCGATTGGGGCTCAAAAAAATACCTCGTTGCCAGTTTAGATCAAAGCCTTAAACGCATGGGCCTGGATTATGTGGATATTTTCTACCACCACCGCCCGGATCCCGAAACACCTATAGAAGAAACCATGGGTACGCTTGATTTGATGGTACGCCAGGGCAAGGCTTTGTACGTGGGCATTTCAAGCTACAGCGCATCCGAAACCGAGCGGGCCGTGGCCGTATTGAAAGAGTTAGGTACGCCATGCCTTATCCATCAGCCTAAATACTCGATGTTTGACCGTTGGGTTGAAGGTGGCCTTCTTGATGTATTGGAAGATGAAGGTGTTGGTTGCATCCCGTTCTCTCCACTGGCACAGGGGCTGTTAACCAATAAATACCTGAAAGGTATCCCCGAAGGTTCAAGGGCTGCCGCTCATCGCGGTAATGGTGCTATTGATGAAGATGCTATAACCGAACAAAACATAGCTAAAGCTGCAAAACTAAATGAGCTTGCTTTACAGCGTGGGCAAAATTTGGCACAAATGGCTTTATCATGGATTTTGAAGGATAAGCGCATCACTTCGGTATTGATAGGCGCAAGTAAACCTGAGCAGGTAACCGATTCGATAGGCTGTTTGGCAAACACCTCATTTAGCGAGGAGGAGTTGAAGTTGATTAACAGCATACTGGCATAAAACCAATCAAATCAACCTAAATTATGAGAAGAGAATTTTATATCCGTCCGCTGGGTGTGGCCCTGCTGCTGTTATCGGCAGGATTGGCTCAGGCCCAGAAGGCGCCTTTTTCTGTCGATGGAAAAACGGCTAAGCTTTATGTAACTGCCAAAAACACCGAAAAAAAGATAACCGAAAGCGGCACGCTACAGTTTGAAGCTTATCCGCAGCCCTTGGAGAACGAGGTCACCATTTTTGTCGATCCATCCAAAACTTACCAAACCATGCTGGGAATTGGCGGTGCACTCACTGATGCCTCGGCCGAGGTGTTTTATAAGATGCCTAAAGACAAACAGCAGGTGGTGCTTACTGATTATTACGACAAGGATAAGGGAATAGCTTACACGCTTGGGCGTACCAATATCCAGAGTTGCGATTTTTCGAGCGACACCTATGCTTATGTAAAGGATGGCGATGTGGCCTTGAAAACATTCGATATCAGCCATGATATGAAATATCGCGTGCCTTTTATTAAAGAGGTATTGGCAGCGGCAGGTGGTAAGCTTACGCTGTTTGCCTCGCCCTGGAGCCCGCCCGCCTGGATGAAAACCAATAATGATGCCCTGCACGGCGGCAAACTCAAAGCCGAATACAACCAAAGTTGGGCCAACCTGTACGGCAAATTTATCAATGCTTACGAAAAGCGGGGCATCCCGATCTGGGGTATCACCGTGCAAAACGAAGAAATGGCCGTGCAAACCTGGGAATCGTGTGTATTCACTGCCGAAGAAGAACGCGATTTTATCAAGAACTTTTTAGGCCCGGCCATGAAAAAAGCAGGCTATGCAGACAGAAAACTGCTGATCTGGGATCATAACCGCGATTTGATGTACCAACGGGTAAGCACCGTATTGGAAGATCCGGAAGCGGCCAAATATGTATGGGGTGTTGCCTATCACTGGTACGAAGACATAGCCGCGCAGGGTGCAGGCATGAACTTTGAAAACGAGCGCATGGTTGCCCAAACATTCCCCGATAAACCGCTGATGCTTACCGAAGGCTGCGCCGCCGATTTTAACCCCGAAAAATATACCGACTGGGGTTTCGGAGAAAAATACGGCGCATCTATGATAAACGATTTTAACATCGGCACCGTAGCCTGGACAGATTGGAACGTATTGCTGGACGAAAAAGGCGGCCCCAACCACGTAGGTAACTTTTGTATGGCACCAATCCATTACGATACCAAAAACGATAAGCTGATTTACACCAATGCTTATTATTACCTGGGCCAGTTCTCTAAATTTATCCATCCCGGTGCCAAACGCATCGCAAGCTCATCAAGCCGTAATAACCTGCTTACTACGGCTTATGTAAATACCGATGGTAAACTGGCTGTTGTGGTAATGAATAAAACCGATGCCGATATTGATTACCGTTTATGGATAAAAGGCAAAGCCGCCAAAACCAAAAGTCTTGCACATTCAATTGCAACCGTAGTTATTGAGTAGTGCAATTAGTTTGAAAGTGTTGTTGGCCTCCCGGTTTATGCCGGGAGGTTTTTTGTTTTAAGCCGCCGGTTTGCTATCTTTGCATCATTAGTAACAAAAACTCTCAAAAATTTGAGCCATGTAATCTCATTAGCATAAACGTTTAATGAGCTTCCCCATCCCAGGGGAGGAGGTGAATTTCTATTTCTTTTAATTAAAATTTTACAACATGGCTATATCACAAAAATATGGTCGTACGTATCATTATCCGTTTTCGCCGGGTACCACCAGCGACGACAGGATACAGCACGACTATTGGCAACATATACAAAAAATACCCACGCTTATCCATACCGAAAAACTGGATGGCGAGAACAACTGCTTATCGCGCAATGGCGTTTTTGCACGCTCGCACGCAGCACCAACTGTTTCGGCCTGGACAGAGAGTATCCGCAGGTTCTGGCAACTGGTTAAAAATGACCTGGGCGATCTGGAGATTTTCCTCGAAAACCTTTACGCCATTCATTCTATCGAATACAGAAACCTCGAACATCATTTTTATGTGTTCGGCATCCGCGAACATGACAGATGGCTGAGCTGGGAAGAAACTAAATTTTATGCCGCAATGATCGGGCTGCCAACCGTGACCGAACTGGCAATAGTTCATCTGCCTAAAGATCAAATGATATTTGAGCGCGACACGCTGGAGCTAACCAAAGGCAGGGGAACTTTTGATCCGTACGATATATCAAACGGACAGCCCTCAACCATCGAGGGAATAGTATCCCGCAATGCGGATGCTTACGGAGTGGATGATTTTGCACGTAATGTATTTAAATATGTACGAAAAGGGCACGTTAAAACTAACCAGCACTGGACACGCAGCTGGAAACGTGCACCCTTAAAAAATGAAGGAGGTACCTATGTGGACCATTACTGAAAATAAAACCTGGGCATACCTCGAAACCCGCTTTGATTGGGTAAAGCGGATGGAAGATGTGCCGCAGGATGCAATTTATCATGCCGAAGGCAATGTGGCTATTCACACCCAAATGGTGCTTGATGCGCTGTTAACAGAGCCGTCCTACAAACAACTTCCTACACAGCAGCAGGAGATTTTGTGGGCTGCCGCTTTACTGCACGACGTTGAAAAATACAGCACAACGGTAATTGAGCCCGATGGACGGATCACATCAAACGGACACGCCCGTAAAGGCGCTATGACTGCGAGGCAAATCCTGTACCGGGATATACCAACGCCATTGGCCATCCGCGAGCAGGTGGTAGGTTTGGTACGTTACCATGGTTTGCCGCTCTGGATTTTTGAAAAGCCCGATCCTGTAAAAGCACTTATTATGGCAGGCATGGAGGTAAATACCCAATGGCTTGCCCTGCTGGCCAGGGCCGATGTACTGGGTCGGATTTGTGACGATCAGGATGATATGCTGTACAAAGTTGACTGCTTTGAAGCTTTTTGCCGTGAACAAAATTGCTGGGGTAATGCCCATAATTTTGAAACGAACGAAGCGAAAATGTACTACATGCAAAGGGAAGATACCTACCCGGACTATGTACCGTTTGAACAACCAGTTTTTGAGGTAATATTGATGAGCGGACTACCCGGAGCAGGAAAAAATACCTATATCAAAAAGTATTATCCGGATATGCCTGTGGTATCGCTTGATGATATCCGGATTGCACGGGGCATATCGCCTACATACAAAAGTGGCAACGGCATGGTGATACAGGAGGCAAAAGAACAGGCCCGTATTTTTTTACGAAAACAACAAGGCTTTATCTGGAACGCTACCAACATCTCCCGGCAAATGCGTATGCAATTGGTTGAGTTGTTTACCACCTATAAGGCATCTGTAAAAATAATTTATGTAGAGGTGCCTTATGCCGATTTACTAAAGCAGAACCGAAATCGTGAAGCAGCAATACCTGATGCCGCGTTAGAAAAATTGACCGATAAACTGGAAGTGCCGGCTTTGTGGGAAGCTCATGAAGTACTTTATTCTGTAACCGATGCCGAATAATTGGCATCGGTTATCTCACCCAATATGATCGGGGTGCCTTATGCAAACATCCCGATCATATTAAGTTATAGGAGTATATTTAAATGCTTTTTTGCTTATGCAAAGCAACTGAAAACCCGGTACAAACCGCCGCAACGCCGGTAAGTATAGCAGGCAAAGGGAAAAAATAAATAAACTCGACAATAGCAAGGCCGGCCAGAAAAATACTCATAAGCACCATCATCGGTTTGGAGAAGATATTGCTCAGTAACCATAACTGCAAAGCTGCAAATAATAATACCAGGATCATGCTGATACCATAACCGTTAAAAAATGCCGCCAGCGTAACGCTCCGGCCCATAAAATCAAAATGTTCGGTTTGCATGCCGATAATTACGGTGCCAACTTTGGGGGTGGGCGGCTCGGTCCAGGTAAGGGCACCCATGGTGTGGCCGATGGTGTGCAGCAGTATAAATATTGCCGCGATGCGTAGTAAAACTTTAGGCTTCATCTGCTACTTGTTTATAAAGGTTAATAATCATGCCCCAACCCTGGTCCATACTTTCAATCACTTTGCTGCCGCCCATTAGTTTTTGCAGATCGTGGTGTTCAAGTATTACGCGGGTTAGGGTTGGGCTTTCTGCAATAAAGTTAACTTTTACTTCGGTTATCAGTTCGGGTACGTACTGAAAATTGCCATCTATTTGCCAGGCGAGAACAAGGGCTTGATAAGGGTCCCAGGCGAGTAAGTAACCTACGTTAACTTCCGAGCCATCCTCGTGCTTTGAAAACCAGCGGCCGTTTTGTTTTTGTTCAAGCACCAATTCGATCATCGGGCATTTGCCTACGTGATGGGTTCTGGGCCACCAGAGGTCAATTTTGCCGGTAAATGCGTTAAAGGCAGTCTCCTGCGAGGCGTTTACCAATACTTCTTTTTTGATTGTTGTAAGCTTAATTGTTTCCATTATTTTCAGTTTTTTGATTGTTCGTCGGCTTCTGCCAGTTTTTTGAAGTTGGCGAGTGCCTCATCCCAAAACTGATCTAAATAATTTCGCATGGCTAAAATTCCCTCCCGGTCAATCTCGCATACGCTGCGGGTACCCTGCCGGGTAATCTGAATCAGCCTGGCCTCTTTTAGTACTTTTAAATGCTGGGATACTGCGGGGCGGCTAACCGTCATGTCGGCAGCTATATGCACTACTGTTAAAGGACCGTTTTGCAGTTTTTCGAATATCTTACGGCGTGTAGGATCACCAAGGGCATTGAATGACAGGTCGGACAGTTTTAAAGCACTCATAAGCAATTTTGTTCGGATATTTTTATTGGTAAGTTTTAACTTACCGTAAGTGTAAACTTACTAATTGTTTTCGAAAATGCAAATGGTATTTTATTTTTTGTGGAGAGAGGCAGGGCTACATCTGCTACACAAGCATTTCTCGTCCCCTCAGGGTCTCTCGACAGAGGACCCTGAGGGGACACGAGGATTACATCAGCTACACCAATGTTTTATTAATTTTTTAAATATGAATTTTTATAATGCATTGTTTATCATTATATTAGAATCTATTAAATATCGTCCTAAATCTTAAAAAAACACACTATGGAACTAAGCGGTCCGCAATGGGTAGGCAGATACCCTACAAGCAAGTCAATAAGCGATTTAACATCGCCGTTTAAAGAAAATTTACAGGCTTTTTATGATGCGCTGATTAAGGCCGGGGCAACGGTTAAAATTTCGGCTACGTTAAGACCCAAACAACGGGCCTTTTTAATGCATACATCGTTTGATATTGCCAAAAAAACAATAAAGCCCCAGGATGCACCTAAACTTGAAGGCGTAGATATTAATTGGGTTCATGCCTCGGCCGACGAATCTGTGAAGGCAGCCCAACAAATGGTGGATGGTTACGGGATTGTTTTTCGTCCGGCGTATCCAACCAAGCATTCAACAGGCACGGCTATCGATATGAATGTAAGCTGGACCGGGGTGTTAAAAATTAAGCTCGCCGATGGCACGGAAAAGGTTATTTCATCAACACCGCGCGATAACAGTAACCATGATTTGCACGTGGCAGCTAATACTTATAATGTACATAAGTTGGTTACCGATGCGCCGCATTGGTCAGATAACGGGCATTGAGTGAAAATACAAAGCGCCGCCACTCCAGGCAGCGCTTTTGTTGGTTAAACTAAAACTGATTTTCACTGAAGGTTAAAAAATAAAGAACGAGGAGTATTTTTAGTTTCTTATTGTCCCGGTGATTTTTATGCGTTGTCTTTTGGTTTCAATGCGTTGTTGATGCGTTCGCAAAGGTCAGTTAAATGAGCCTTTGTGGTGGCATTGGCACCGGCCGAGGCAGCTTTCATTTGTGCTGATAATGTTTTGGCATGCGCTTTTAATATCGAAAGAGCATCATTATCAATACCGGTTGATTGTTTAACGATGTTTGTGATCAAAGCCTCTACATAAATTTTTTGCAGGTCGCGACGGTAAATGCTGATTGTCGTATGGGTTGTGAGCTCAGAAAAAATGCCTTTTTTCAAATCGCCAAGCATTTCGGTAACGCTGTACGCTTTATCGCCATACAGGTGTTCTTCGCTAATCATATTGGTTATGCGTTGTGGGCTGATAAGCTGTAATACAACACCTTTTTGCACCCTGGTAACCAAATTATAATCGGTAGTGCTGCGATCATAAAGTTTACCGTCAATCAGCCAGTAGGGGGTTGTAAAAAGCTGCTCCTGCAAAAATGCCATCGCTCTTTTTTGTTTCGCTTTTTCAACTACTTCAAAAACCGGTCCTGCCTGTTCGGTGGTTTTGGGGGTAGTGTATACACCGCCTATGTTTTTTAATACGTGGCCCATAAAACGCCCGTATTCGGTAACCACTTCGGTGTACATATCAGCTATTTTATCGTAGTTTTCATTAGGCTCTTTTAGCCAGGCGGTTAAGTTGGGTACTACACGTTTCAGGTTTTTGATGCCGTAGGTGCTGGCCAGCATGGCATCATCGCCAAGATCTTCGCTTTGGTCGCGGGGGTCCAGGTTACCTCCTTTGTAAATGTCATTGCTGTAGGCGTCAACCTGACTGCCGTAAAAATATTGCTTACCCGATGCCAGCTTGTCTATCATCCATTTATTGAGGATAGGTTTTTCGTCGTTGGTGGTTTTGGCATCCGGAATCAATTTATAGCCCCATTCAATGGCCCATTTATCATAATCGCCAATGCGCGGGAAAATGCCTTTTTCTGAAATGTTATCCTCGGGTTGGGCTACATAGTTAAAACGGGCGTAATCCATAATGGATGGGGTATGCCCATGCTCCTCAACCCATGCTTTGTTACGCAGGTTGGCAACAGGTACGGTTGATGACGAACCGAAGTTATGCATCAAACCCAAAGTATGCCCAATTTCGTGCGATGATACAAAGCGGATCAGCTGGCCCATCAGTTCATCATCTAATTGCGGCTTGCGTGCCCGCGGATCAATAGCGCCGGCCTGTACAGTGTACCAGTTTTGTACCAAAGTCATTACGCTGTGATACCAGTTGATGTGTGTTTCCAGAATCTCGCCCGTGCGTGGGTCTTTAATGCTCGGACCCATAGCATTAGGTATAGCAGATGGTTTGTAAACCAATACCGAGTGGCGGGCATCATCAATGCTCCAGGTCGAATCGTTAAGCGGGGCATCTTTAGCTACGATGGCGTTTTTAAAACCTGCTTTTTCAAAAGCGGCCTGCCAATCGTTAATGCCCTGTTTAAGGTAAGGAATCCATTTTTTTGGCGTGGCCGGATCAACATAAATAACAATGGGCTTTTGAGGCTCAACCAATTCGCCGCGTTTATACTTATCCATATCTTCGGCCTTTGGCTCCATACGCCAGCGCCATATATAGCTGGTACTTGCCACGCCATGTGGGTTAGCATCAAAATCGATATAGGAGTTGGAGAAGAAACCTATCCTTGGGTCGGCCAAACGGGCTTTCATGGGTACAGCAGGCAGCAACACAATCGAACTGTTAAACTCAAAACTAAAAGGCGGCGGGGTACCGTTAGGTCCCGGTTTTTGGTTATATGTTTTTACCGACCGGATCTCCACATTGGTAGGAAAAGCTTTAGCGTCATCAATGAAACTTCTGTCGGTAGCCATGAAGCCTAAAAAGTTGCGTACAAAAGGTTCGCCGATAGCAAAAATGCTATTGTCCGAGTTGATAAAATCGGTCATGTCAATCACGCTGCTTTTACCTTCCTTATTCAATGCTTTAATGGGGAATGCACCTTGTATAGTTTGGTAATTGCTGTTGATTAACGTGCGGGCCAAACCGTTTTCGGTGGTATCGTTCGAGAATTCGCGGAAGGCAACCGAACGCATTACAATTTTGTCGCCGGGCACTTTTTCAAACTCGATGACTGATTGAGCCGCTTCGTCGCCGGCATAACTCATATAGCCGCCCGGCAGCCTGAAACCTGTTGGCGCTTTATCAATACGCGATACCACGAGGATATCCTTTTTTAACAGTGAATCCGGAATCTCGAACAAATACCTATCGGCAACAAGGTGCAGCGAAAAAAAGCTTTTCAAGGTTTTAGCCGTAGCCGGTACAACTTCTTTGTAGGGCTTAAGTGTAGTGGCCGGTTTGGCGGCCGCCAGTAGCGCTAATGATTTAGCTTTGGCCGTATCAACCGCAGCCGTAGCGTTTTTTGATTTTTTCTGGGCATCGGCAGTGCCAAAAGCCAGCGTAAGCGCGGCAGCGAGCATCAGCGCCCGGCCGGCTTGTTTTTGGTAATTATGCATTAGTTTGATTAGTTTGTCTGTTTCCTGGTAGTAAAAAATTGGGCAAAGCGGTGGCTATGAAGCAGGATAATAAACCTGTTTTAAGGGTAATTATCCTGCAGTTTTATTGCTTGATTTTAAGATATTGCTAAGCCGAAAACGAATGATTTTTAGTTATAACCCGGGTTTTGCACAATGTTTGGATCGGCCTGTATATCAGCCGGTGGGATGGGCATGAGCTGCTTAAAGCTGGCCCATGTAGTGCCTTTGGTTGGCGCAACGGTAGTCATTACATCGTTTAATAGATTGTTACGTTTCAAATCAAACCAGCGGTGGCCCCATTCGGTAAATAGCTCCACTTGTCGTTCGTGCATAATAGCCGTGATCATATCGGCTTGTCCGGATGCTGTTGTTGCACCAAGCCCGGCGCGGGTACGAATGGTATTCAGGTCGGTTGCTGCACCGGTTAGGTTATTTTGCTGCGCCCTGGCCTCGGCGCGGATCAAAAATTGTTCGGCTAAGCGCATTACAATAGGGTATTCAGTTACAGCTATTGTTGAGCTAACCGACGATACTTTGTATTTATTGGCATAGTAATAGGTAACAGCCGGAGTTGCAGGTGTTGTAAATGTACTTACCCAGTTGGTAAAACGGGCATCGTTAGGTTCAAAAGCGTTTTGCAGCTGCGGGCTTATCGGGAATTGAAGAGAAGCCCGGTAATTGGTATTTACAATAAGATAGTAAGCATCTATGGTGTTGAGATACACAAGCGATGTTGGCTGCAAAGCCCAGATAGTTTCACGACTACCCTTCAAAAACACCTGGCTGATGTTTTGCTGCGGAAGTAGGGTATAGGTAGCACTACCTAAAACAGAAGTTGCCTCATCTTCAGCGTTTTTCCAGTCGCGCATGTAAAGGTAAACCCTTGCCAACATGGCGCTTGCGGTTTGTTTGTTGGGGCGCACCCTATCGGTTACTGTAGCTCCATTGGCATCAACATAAATATTATCTGCCAAAGCGGCCTGGGCAGCTTTTAAATCGTTGATAATTTGCTTGTATAAAGCATCCGGTGTGCTGTTACCTATGGTGTTATTGATGGTATAATCGGTAGATAAAGTTAGCGGCGGGGTACCATACAGGTTTAAAGCGTAAAAGAAGATGAAGCCTCTTAAAAACTTTACTTCGCCAAGTAATTGATTTTTCACATTGCCGGTAACGGATGGCGAGTTGCTTATACCATCAATAGCTGTATTGCAAAAATATAGCAGTTTGTAAAATTCGGCCCAAAATGATGGTGCAAGTGCCGGTGAATAGTTGTTGGTATAAAATGGGCCGAAACTTGAAGCGCCACTATTAATATTGGTTAGCTCATCGGCAGCAAGACCCATATTGATACTGATACCGTACTGTCCCTGAAAGAAGGAGCCTTGCGACATGCGTGAATAAATACCTGCCACAACAGATTGCGCCGCACTGTTTGATGAAAAGGCATTACCTGCGTTGGCAGTAACCAATGAAGGGCCTATTTCGATAGCCTTTTTGCAACCGCCTGCTAAAACCAGCATAAGTACGGCAGCACATATATGAATTGATTTTATGTTTAAAAATTTCATGTTTGTTGATATTAAAGTGATGCCTGGATTCCGAAAGTTATCGTTCTTAAAGGTGATAGCCGCTGGTAGTTCTGGATCTCCGGATCCGAAAATTTATACTTGCTGATGGTAGCAAGGTTTTCGCCCAGCATGTAAACTTTAAGTGATCTTAAATGCATCTTAGTGGTCAATTCAACCGGGAACTGGTAACCCAGCGAGGCGTTTTGCAGCCGGATGTACGAGGCATCGCTGTAAAACGCGTCCAGGTTTCTGTTAACGCTCAGTTTAGCTAACAAGGCAGCACTAAATGAGCTCGTGGCACGTTCGTAGGTTGCTACATCGCCGGGTTTGCGCCAGCGGTCTAACAACTGCACCGGTACATTGTAGTTAGCAAAGCCGGGGTAGGTAGCCTGTACAATTTGCCCGAACGGACTTTGCCCCAGTTGTTTTATGCCACGAAACAGGAAGTTAAGCGAAAAGTCTTTGTATGTAAAGGTATTGGTAACCGAGCCGAAGTAATCAGGATTGGTATTCAATAATTTAACCTGGTCGCTTCCATTGGCTGCCGGTGCGGCCACAATAGCGCCGTTGCGGTCATAAAACTGGTAAACGCCGGTTTGAGGATTAACACCCGCATAGCGATTAACAAAAATGGTATTTACCGATTGGTTAAGTTGTTGTTGTATAGCTGTATTAGCATTGGGGAACGACAGTAACGCGTTACGCTGCCTGCTAAAAATAAAAGTTGTTGTCCAGGTAAAACTATTTGAGCGTACGTTTACGGTATTTAAAGTAATATCAAACCCTTTATTCTGTACCCTGGCATTCAAATTTTGGTTTATAGCAGTAAAGCCTGTTGTTGATGATAATGGTACCGATGAAAGGATATTGATTGTTTTGTTTATAAAATAGTTACCATCAATACCTATGCGCCCGTTTAAAAACTGTATTTCGGCCCCGAAATTGGTTTTACGCGTAGTTTCCCAGGTGAGGTATGGGTTGGCCAGGTTAGATGGGTTGATGCCCGGCACGCCCTGGTAAGCATTAGCTGCTGTTACAGTGGTAAAGTTTTGCAGGTAAAGGTAATCGCCTATTTGATCGTTACCGGTTTCGCCATAGCTGGCTTTCAGTTTACCAAAACTGATAAATGGTGCTGCTCGTTTAATAAATTGCTCCGAACTGAATAGCCATGCACCGCCGGCAGCGTAAAAGGTATGGAACTGGCGGTCCTGGCCAAAGCGGCTCGAACCATCGTACCTGCCCGAGATATTGAGGATATATTTATTATCCCAGTTATAATTGGCACGCCCGAAGTAAGCCGCGTATTTATAAGTAAGCGCATTATATCCGGGACCGTTAGGTACAACGCTGGTTCCGGATGCCAGGTTGTTGATCAGTAAATCGTTCGTGTAGCCGTTGGCTATCAGCTGTGTGGCATCGCTCATTTGTTTTTGCAAACTTCCGCCGATTGTAACGCCTAACTGGCCTTTACCGTCGGTGCGGTTATAGTTTACCTGGGGCTCAATACTCCAATAGCTTTTGTTTGCGTAGGTATAGTTTGCCGAGCCTTTGGCACCGGCAGCTATCAGGGCCGGAGTGAAAGAAGCGAGAGTAGTAGCTAAAAACTCGTTATTGCCTTGCTTGTTATAGCCAACAGTGGTTTGTAAGGTAAGGCCTTTTATAATAAGATAGCTGGCCTGCATACTGCTGGTTAAGTTGGTTAAAGCGGTACGGGCTATAAGTTTACTACCCAGTAAAGGGTTGCTGAATGTGTTGTTTTCAAAATTAAGCGAGCCATCCGGTTTATATAAAGCCGGGCTGTTAGGTGCCATACTGAATGCTGAACCCGACAGATCTGCAGTTGGTATATTATTATCGCTGTTGGTGTAACCGCCGCTAAACGTCATGTTAAAACGCTTGTTGCTGCTGCTTGAGTTGAGGTTAAAGCTTAATGATGATACCTGCTCACGGCCGCCTATCAGTTGCTGCACGTTTGATTGCCTGCGGAAGTTACCGCTAACACGATATGAAATGTTAGGCGCACCACCCGATATACTCACCTGGGCATTGGTAGTATGGCCCTGATCACCTAAAAATAATTTCGGGTAGTTAGTATAACGGGTTGTATCCCAGGTGCCGTTAATGTCATAGTCGCCCGGGCCGATAGGTAAATTGTCGTTCTTTTTACCTTCACGGCGTAACTCAAGATATTGTGGTGTATTTAACAGTGGAGTAAGTTTAGGCACTTCGCTAAATCCACTAAAAACGTTAACATCAACCCTGGTATCGCCGCTTTTACCTTTTTTTGTTGTGATTAAAATAACTCCGTTGGCACCTCTTGATCCGTATATGGCCGTAGCATCGGCATCCTTTAAAACGTTAACGCTTTCAATATCCAGGGGATTAATAAGACTTAATGCATCATAGGCCCTGTTGGCCGAACCTAATACGTTTGATTTTTGTGATGAAAAAGCCCCGCCATTATAAGGCACGCCATCAACCACATAAAGAGGATCGGTATTGGTTATCAAACCATTTTGGCCGCGAATGAGCACCGAGTAAGTACTACCCGCCTGGCCTGTAGACTGGCTGATCACCATACCCGGAACAGTGCCCTGCAGTACCGATAATACGTTGCTTACCGGGTAGTTTTCAATTTGTTTGGCGGTTATAGTGGTTTGATCGCCGGTGTTGAAGCGCTTGGTGGTTTGCCCGTAACCGATAACCTGGATCTCATCTAACTGGCCGATATCGGGCTTCATGGTAATGGTGATGCCCTGTTTAAAGTTTTTAACAGGTATTTCCTGCGTAATATAGCCTACATAGCTTATCTGTAGCACCGCATTATCGCCAGGATTAATTAATAGCCCCGTAAATTGCCCCTGCTGGTTGGTGATCCATACGTTGGGTGCATTTTTTAGCCTGACAGAAACTCCGGGCAGGGGATGCCCGGTTTCATCAACTACCTTGCCCGATATAATAACGTTGTCCTGCAAAACAACCATCGCGGGTATTTCCTTACGTTTAACAACAATGCTTTTATCAACAATCAGATAATCAAGCGGCTTGTTCTTAAAGCATTTTTCAAGTACCTCATCAATGGTGGCATTATCAATTTCCACATCAATTTTTGGCAGATTTTTGAGGGTATTGGCTTTATAAAAAAAGGAATAGCCGCTTTGCTTTTCAATTTGTTTAAAAAGGGTTTCAATGCTGATGTTGCTCGCATTAATATTAATGCGCTGGCCGTAAACGGCGGCATTCACCTGCAGGAAACCGATCAATATGAGCAAAGTGGTTAACTTCATCACCAATAGTAATTTTTTTAGGCGCTTATGGGTAATACGCTGCAAACAAGAAGTAGAAAAATACATACTTTTGTACGGTTTTGGGTTTCAGTAAAGTTTGTTTAGTCAGATAAATTAAATGGAGGTTGGCCCAAGCTATTGGCCGGACAGTGTTGCAACCACTTTCCGGTTTTTTTGTGCCATCCGGGCACGGGCGGCCTCGCCGCCACGCGGGTTATAATGAAGTAATTATTTTACGATAATCTTTCTCCCTTCTATTTTAAAGTTAACACCCGAAAACTCAAGTACTTTCAAAGCTTTCGCTAAAGTCATTCCGCGCGAAAAGGTGCCGGTAAAAACATCATCGGCTTCAATTTTGCCTTCATATTCAATATCCACATCATACCAGCGGCTAAGCTGGCGCATTACAGTTTTAATATCGGTATCGTTAAAATGGAATTTGCCGTCTTTCCATGCTGTAACCTCGTCAATATCGTTAGCTTCGCTCACTTTTATCGCCGCGTTGATTTCATTATTGCTGATAGATGATTGCTGGCCAGGCCTGAGCATAGCCGATAAAGCACCTTTGGTGATTTTTACCGAGCCTTCTAACAAGGTGGTGTTGAGTGAAGCCTCGTCCTGGTATCCATTAACATCAAAATGAGTTCCGAGTACTTCTATGTTTTGCCCCGCCGAAACCACATGGAATGGCATTGCTTTGTTTTTAACCACTTCAAAATAAGCCTCGCCGCTTAGTTCAACATCACGCTCCTTGCCATTAAACGCTGTAGGGAATTTTAGTGATGATGCCGCGTTAAGCCAAACCTGTGTACCATCTGGCAGGGTAACATGGTATTGGCCGCCGCGTGGGGTGGTGATGGTATTATAAGTTACTTCGGTTGTGTTTGAGCCTGTCCCCAGTGTTGCCGACAGGTAAGAAAGCATACCGCTGCCGGTTTTCTGCACCACGGTTTTGCCCTGCGTGGCCAGTTTGCCGTTTTTGCTATCATCAAGCACCAGTTTTGAGCCATCGGCCAGCGTAAGGATGGCTTTGTTGCCGCCCGGGGCTATATCATTAAGGGCAAGGGCAGTGGCATTTTGTGCAGAATGCTGCCTGTAATAATAAAACGTAATGCTTATGGATAGCAGCACGGCGGCCGCTATCCATTTTACATAGGTAAGGGTGATGATTTTGTTATTTTGAGCGGGGTATTGTTTAGGTTGGGTTGTGCCGATATAGGTTTGCAGGGCGGCATAGGTATCCTGTTTCATTCCTTTCAGCTCTTTATCGCTTTTCAGGATTTCGGCGCCATTTAATTCATCGTACCAATTTTCAATAAGTACGCGTTCATCGGGCGTAGCAATGCCCAAATTGTACTTCGAAATCAGTTTTTTTAACTCTTGCTCTTCCACAATATGTTGTTTATATCTACATATCCGTTTAAGAAGCTAAAAGTACTATGCGATTTTACAATTTATTTGAAAAAAGTTAATGGTGTAGTAATAAGGGGGTGTAGCAAACTATAAAACCAACCATGGTTATTGGCGAATTATAGTCTTTCAGGCATAAACGCAATCTTCCGTAGGCATTTTGGAGCTGGTTTTTTACTGTTTGTTCGGATAAGTCAAGCTTTTCGGCTATTTCGCGGATTGAAAAATTGTCTTCCTTCTTTAAAAGATAAATCTCTTTCATCCGGCCGGGCATTTTCTCAACCTCTCCGGAGATAACTGCTTCCAGTTCCTGGTTTAATAACAAATTTTCGGAAGACGGATCGAAGGGACTATCGGTAATAACGGCCGATTGCGTATATCTTAAATGAATTTCAGATTTTTCGAACTCCCGTAGCGTTTTATTGCGCAGCGTACCATATAAAAAGGGGAGGATCTCCTGCGCATCGCCAAGCTTATCAAGATTATCCCAAAGTACCATAAAGGCTTCCTGAACTAAATCTTTTGATACATCTTCAGCCTGGGTTTTACGGAATGCGTGGCGGTAAAGCTCGTTCCAATACTCATTAAAAGCAGTTTCAAATACCTGGATCTTTTCTGACCAAACAACAGAAAGCTTATGATGAACACTATCCCGCATTAAAAATCAATTAGTTTTTTAAAGATACGAAAATATTGAAAACAAGCAGCTAACAGTTGTTGATAAGCTGCATTATGCAATTAAGCTTCCATTTAGTCTATCCACAATAGCTGCTTTATTATTGTTTATATAACAATTAATAATGAAGGGTAAGGTTTAGTCTGATTAGTTTGCTTAATGCCGATAAAACGTTTTGTCATATTTATGGCACTGATGTACAGGATGATACTATTTTATCAAATAAAACAATTTAGCATTAAGATTTATTTGCGACCGAAAATTATTTTAATTGTTTTTTGAACAATTAAAATAAAATATTCTATCTTAGATTTTAGTTAGCGCTGCAACCTTGCGATGAATAACTGAAAACGCCAATTATATTAATTTAAACCATATTGAAACCCATTGTGGTTTTGATAAACTGATACAAACCAATTAAGGGAATGTTAGATAACGAAGTACGCTACCTGCTTAATGATATTGCTTTAAACAGCAGCAGGGTTTCCTTTAAAAGGCTGTACATGTTTTATTATGGTAAATTATTCAACCTGGCAAAATCGCTGGTAAAAAATGATGAGCAGGCCGAAGAGATCACCAACGATGTTTTTATGAACCTGTGGGCGCGCAGGGCTTCGTTAACCGAAATCAATAATTTTACTTATTACTGCTACACCTCGGTTAAAAATAAATCGCTTACCTACCTGGCAAAAAATCAGCTTAAAAGTGTGAATATTGATGAAGCTAACATTGATATAGCCGATCAGGCTGCCACCGCCGAGGATAAACTGGCTTGCGAAGATCTCAGCAAAATCATCAACATAACGCTTAGCAAATTATCCGAACCTTGCCGCCTTGTTTTTAAACTGGTAAAGGAAGATGGGTTGAAATACCGTGAAGTGGCCGAGTTGCTTGATATTTCTGTAAAAACCGTTGAATACCACATTGGTAACGCGCTCAAAGCATTGGCTGTTGGGCTGAAAGAATCGCGTAAAACGGTACCCGCCGCATCTGCAGAACCAATCTCAAAAAATATTTAATAAATGATCTACTGCGGGTTTAGCACAGCATAAACCCAGGGTAATCGCTTTTTGAATACGTGGCTCCTATGGTGCCGGAGAGTCTTTATTCATTTGCTATAAACACGGTACCCCTCTGGGGTATTTATATAACTCCGTTAGGAGTTTCGTGTTTATTGCAATGTTTCAGGAACTATGAATGGCTCCATAGGAGCCTCGTGTAATCCGATTTGTTTTAAAAGCGATTTCCCTGCAGCGTAAACCCGTGGTTGGTCATGAAAATTTTCAGAATTAATTCTGAACAGGAGTTTAAACGGCACTCGGGTCAGAGACCCGAACTGTTTTACACCACGGGTTACGCTGCGCTAAACCCGCGGCAGTGATATCGTTTAAAAAAAAATATTTTATCCTCCCACCAGGGTATCCCAATTATTTATAGTCTTTATAAATAGAACCGTAAATAATGATCAACAACATCTGGATACTTATTGGCAAAAAGTTAAATGGTGAAGCTTCGCCCGAAGAGTTACTTGAGCTTGAGCAACTGTTACAACAACAGGACGGTGCCGATCTGTACCCGATAAATCAGTTAGAGGAACTCTGGAAAAATAACCAGCAAAACGCCGGCGACGAAAAACTGCTGAGCAAATGGGATGCTTTTGAAGCTCAACTTGATGTTATTGAAGCGCAGGAAGCAGAAGAAGCTGCGCAGGTTATCGCCATAAAAACAAAACAAAAAAGGGCGCGCATCATTAAGCTCGGCTCATTATTAGCTGCCGCCTGTTTGATACTGGGCGTTTTTTGGTTCACCCGAAAAGAAACTATTTCATCTGCCAAACCCAATGAAGTTTTAGCACCAAAAAACGGCATCAGCAAAATTCAACTGCCTGATGGCAGTCATGTTTGGCTCAATATGGGCAGCAAACTTACTTACGCCAATGATTTTGGTAGCGATGAGCGCAGGGTTTCGCTTACCGGTGAGGCTTTTTTTGACGTGGTTAAAGATCCGCAGCACCCTTTCGTGGTTACCACGCAAACTATCAGCATCAGGGTATTGGGCACCAAATTCAATGTGCGTTCGTACAATAATGATAAAACATCAGAGGCCGCATTGGTACGGGGAAAGATAGAACTTACTGTTTTAAAAAATCCGGAGAAAAAGATCATCCTCAATCCATCCGAGAAACTAATAGTGATCAATAACCAGGATCAGCAGCAAAAAAACGGGAACGCCTCATCGCCGGCTCTTGATGAAACCCCGCTGATAGCCTTGAGCCGCATTCATCAGGCCAAAAAAGATACCCTGCCATCCGAGGCATTGTGGCTTGAAAACAAGCTGGCTTTTGATGCCGAGGATTTTGAAACCATTGCCCAAAAAATGGAGCGCCGCTATAATGTGAACATTGTTTTTGAAAATGAGGAAGTGAAGAAACTCCGTTTTACCGGCAAGTTTGAGACCGAACCGATTAACAAGGCTTTGCTGTACCTGCAGCGCACGGCTCCGTTCCGCTTTAAAATTGATAATACTAACCAAATAATAATTTACTGATTAATAAACCTTTAAAAAATGAGAGATGCCTATGCGTAAATAAGTATTCAACCAGTAAACCATAAAAAAATGGAGAGATGTTCCCGCATCCCCCCATTATAATGTGGTATAGCTTAACTACCAGTCCTTCTATAAACCAAATAGTTAAATAACCTTAATGCTAAATTATGAAAAAAAATGCACACCGCGGTAACCCGCCGCGGCTGAACCAATTTTTGAAAGTACTTCTTATGTTTAAATTTATCTGTATCCTGGTACTCGTCTCCTCGTTGCAGGCGTTTTCAAAAGGGTATGGTCAGACTAAAATCAACGTTAATTTCCAAAACATATCGCTAAAAAAGGCGTTGAAGGAAATTGAAAAAAAGTCTGATTACCGCTTTTTGTATAACGACGACATGCTGTTGAAAAACGACATGCCCGCCAGTTTAAATACAAAAGATGCATCGCTTGAGGAAGTGATGAACATTGTACTTAATAAAACAAACCTGAGCTATACCCTGAGCGATAACAACCTGGTTATACTTACCGAAAAAGGTAAAGCTATAGCTCCCGGCACCATCAACGGTAAAGTAACCGATGATGGAGGCCTGCCTATGCCCGGTGTTACCGTAAAAGTGAAAGGCACCAATATAAGTACCCAAACTGATACGCAGGGCCGCTATACTTTAAATATTCCGGATGCTAATACTGCTGATGCAGTATTGGTATTCTCGTTTATTGGCTATACCTCGCAGGAGGTGCCGGTAAGTGGCGGTTCGCTGATCAATGTACAGCTTAAAGCAGCCTCCAACTCATTGAATGAGGTTATTGTGGTTGGATACGGTACACAGAAAAAAGAAAACCTCACCGGCTCGGTAGCCGTAGTGAATGTTAAAGATGCCAACAAACGTGTAACGCCCGATGTTGCCCGCGCCTTGCAAGGCCAGGTTGCCGGTGTGCAGGTGAATGGTTCGGGTGTGCCGGGTGAAGGTGTCTCTATCCGGATTCGTGGTGTAAGCTCGCTTATTAACAATAACCCGCTTTATATTATTGATGGCGTGCCTACTATGGAGCCATTTGATTTCCCTACTACCGATATAGAAAGTATGCAGGTGATTAAAGATGCTTCGGCGGGTGCTATTTATGGTTTCCGTGGAGCTAATGGCGTGGTGATCATCACTACCAAAAAAGGGAAAAACGGTGCCATGAAAATCAATTACAATGGCTACGCAGGCTTTCAGAAAAACCCTAAAATGCTGTCGGTTACTGATAGGGTAGGCTATCAAAAAATAGCAAACGCGGCCGAAACCAATGCGGGGTTATCTCTTGCGCCGGGTAATGACCCCTCATCAAGCAAATTCATCAGCAATGTAAATACCGATTGGCAGCGCTCGGCCTTTAAAACTGGTTACACCCAAAGTCATGATCTGGGTTTATCGGGCGGTAATGAGAACATGAGCTATAATGTAGCTTTCGATTATTTCAATCAATCAGGTACAACCGTATCCGGCCCGTCATATACCCGTTATAACCTGAGCGGTAATATCCAGGGTAAAAAAGGCATCGTATCATTCGGCAGCAAGTTTGCTTATACCGAGGGCGATTATAATAACCTTGCTTACCCGCACCTGCATGGTACCGGCAATCAGATAGTTGATTTGGTTACCGCTATCCCGACTATGCCTATTTATGATGCCAACCGTGTTGGCGGCTACGGCGGTGTTGATCAGAATACACAACGTGCAATCTCATTGAACATCATCGGTGTAAATAATATATTGAACAGCACCGGGCAACGTAACCGTATGCTGGCTTCGGCCTGGATGGAGATTGAGTTTATCAAAAACCTGAAATACCGTTTAAACGCCAGCTATGATCGTAACGATTTCAAAAACACTTACTTTGATCCGATCTATGACCTGGGCTGGTTTTATCCCAACACATCAGCTTATTACAGCGATGCGCGCGGCAACTATTACACCGCCCTTATCGAAAATACCTTAAGCTACAAATTTGATGTTAACAAGCATCACGTAGAATTGCTGGCAGGTACCGCTTATCAAAAAGATAAAAATGATAACCTTACCGGCATAGCCTACAATTTGCCGCAGCCATACCTGTTCTCGTTTGATAACGTGAGCAATACTACCGATAAAACCGTTTTCGGTAACAGCAACGAGCGCAAGTTTTACTCGCCGATATTTGGCCGCGTAAACTATAATTATGACGACCGTTACCTGTTAACCGCCAACTATCGCCGCGATGGTACATCGCAACTGCCTGTATACAACCGCTTCGGTAATTTTGCCGGTATATCGGTAGGCTGGAACATCGCCAAAGAAAAATTCCTCCACCTGCCCGAAACCATCAGCCAGTTAAAACTGAAAGCAGGTTATGGCACATTGGGTAACGTAAACGCATTGGCGTTTTACCCTTACCAGGCCGTAGTAAACGGCAATGCCAGCTATGTATTCGGCAACACCCTTGCACCGGGAGCTACTCAAACCCAGGTGTTTGACCAAACCAATAAATGGGAGCAGAAACGCACCACCAACGTGGGTATCGATTTGAGTTTGTTTCACGATCAGTTAAGCTTCTCGTCCGAGTATTATGTGAATAAGATCAAGGGGATCCTTTTATCAGTGCCTATCCCAATTTCGGTAGGTGCCATCAATACACCTTTGGTTAATGCGGCTTCGTTCACTAACAGGGGTATTGAGTTTACGGTAACTTACCGCAGCAGGGATACCGGTCCGTTTAATTATACCATCAGCGCCAATGCATCAACAGTAAAAAACAAAGTAACCTCGTTAGGTAACGGCGGCAACCCAATTTACGGCGCGTACAGCAAAACGGCGGTCGGCGGCGAGGTTGGCCAGTTATACGCCTTTAAGACTGAAGGGATCTTTAAAGATGCTGCCGATGTAGCAGCCCATGCTACCCAAACAGGTGCAGCCCCCGGCGATGTTAAGTTTGTAGATACCGATCATAACGGCATCATCAATGATAATGATCGCGTTTACCTCGGCTCGGCCATCCCTAAGTTGTATTACGGTTTTAACTTCAGCGCCAACTATAAAAGCTTCGATGCATCGATATTTATCCAGGGCAACTACGGCAGTAAAATAGCCAATGGTGTTTATCAATCATTAATGACGGGCCAGTACACCAATGCCAGCACCGATGAACTGAACTACTGGACGCCGACCAACACGAACACCAATGTACCTCGCCCAATAATTGGTGATCCAAATGCCAATAACCGCAACTCGGACAGGTTTATTCAAAGCGGATCATACGCCCGTTTGCAAACCGCGCAGCTGGGTTACAGTCTGCCTTCAAACCTGCTTAACCGTACCAAAGTAATCAGGAGTTTGAGGGTGTACCTATCCGGCCAAAACCTGTACACCATTACCAAATACAAAGGTTTCGACCCCGATTTTATTAACGATGGTACCATTAACCGCGGCTTTGATTACGGTTCGTTCCCTAACCCGCGCATCTTATTGGTAGGCTTACAAGTAGGATTATAAAACTGATTAACGATTTAACATTATTTATAATGAAAACGATATATATAAAGGCAGTATTCACGCTATTGTTGGTAGCGGCATTTGCCATGGGCTGTAAAAAAGGCGACCTCACCACGGTTAACCCCAACGCCCAAACCACCCAAACCTTCTGGCAAAATGCCAGCGACGCGGTAAAAGGGATCAATGCCGTGTACGGAAGTTTAATTATTGATGGTTCGTACATGCGCTTCTCGCCAATTGTAGAGAATACCCGGGGCGACGATGCCACCAGCTACAGCCCCTGGGATCAGATTTACAACATGGGCAAATTCAATATGCAAAGCACCGGTGATGGCGTACTGTTTTCATGGACAGCCTACTATCAAGGTATTTTACGCGCCAATGAGGTGCTGAAATATGTACCCGATATCAATATGGATGCCGAACTGAAAAAACGTGTATTAGGTCAGGCTTATTTTTTACGCGGATTGTACTACTTCCACCTGGCCGATTTTTATAAAAACGTGCCGATGCCCTTAGTGCCAGCTGGTTCAAGTGCCGATTATTTCCAGAAACAACAGCCCCAGGATGTAGTTTGGGCACAGGTAATCAGCGATTTTAAAGCTGCCGAAGGGATGCTGCCTGCAACTTACACAGGCTTATCACCCGACGGGCAAACCGGCAGGGCTACCAAAGGTGCCGCCGCCGCTTTTTTAGGTAAAACTTACCTGTTCACAAAAAAATATGCCGAGGCTGCTGCCGAGTTTAAATCGGTAATTGATATGGGTATTTACAGTTTGGTACCTAATTATTACGATAACTTTTTTGCCAATAACGAGAACAATGCCGAATCAATTTTCGAGGTTCAGTTTTCGCGGGATGCCGGCGGTACAGATCTGGGCTGGGGTGGCGATCCGTCATCCGGATGGGGGCGTACCTCTGCCCGTGCCATCACTTTTGGCGCGGCAAGTTTTGGCTTTACCGATGTGCAGCCAACACCCGCATTATACAACGAGTATCTGCAGGAGAAGACAACCAGCGGCGCCATCGACCCCCGTTTGGATGTAACCATGTACTATAACAAACCCGGCGAAAAACTGTACAACCAGGATTTTGCCACCCGCTATGCAGGAAGTTCATCACTAAACGCCTTGTTTTGTCATAAATATGAAAATGGCGATAGCGGCCAGGCCGATGAATACGACTGGCGTTCAGGCATCAACGAGCGCCTGATGCGTTATGCCGATGTGCTGCTGATGTATGCAGAGTGTTTGAACGAATTAAGCCAGACTAATGCGGCCTACCCATATATTCAGCAGGTGCGCAGCCGGGTTAGCTTACCAAACCTGGCCACCGTTAAACCTGGCATGTCGCAAGCCGAAATGCGTGAACAAATTGGCCACGAGCGCTTCCTTGAGTTTAGTTTAGAAGGGCACCGCTTTGACGATATCCGCCGTTGGGGCTGGTTACAGGATGCCACCAAGCTGGCCTGGTTAAAAGCACGCGATCCGGAGTTTAATACTTATACACCGGGTAAAGAATATTTGCCGATACCGCTTACCGAGGTGCAAACTAATGTTGGTTTGGTGCAGAATACGGGGTATTAAACCCCACCCAACCCTCCCCTGAAGGGGAGGGCTTTTTGAGTTCCCCTCTTGAGAGGGGGCGCGGTGGGACTGAGCGAAAGCAGGGGTGTGTTATTCGAGCGATTATCAAAGCAGCAACACACCCCTCCACCCCTCTCAAGAGGGGAATCGCACTACCCTCCGCTTTTAAATAATCTCGTGAAAAATGATGAAAGTGATGAAAAATATATACCTATACATAATAATCATCCTGGCAACAGTGCTGTTCTCCTGCTCAAAAAAGGAAACACCAACGCCTGCGCCAACCAAAACCGATACCACAACAACACCGGTAACCACCACGTTTGATATCAACAGTATAACCGATACCTATGCCGATATCTCCGCAGTTACGTTTTATCCTAAATGGACGGTGTACAATGTGCACGATCCATCTATCAAAAAGTTTGGCAGCTACTACTACTGCTATAGTACAGATGTGGCTTTTGGCACCGATGTAAGGCCGGGCCTACAGATTCGCCGCTCAAAAGATCTGGTGCAGTGGGAGTATGTGGGCTGGGTATTTTCATCATTACCTACACAAGGCTCTGATTATATAAAAGGCAAAGGCGGTACGCCGTACAATGCCTTATGGGCTCCTTATGTAATGAAAGTGGGCAATGAGTATAGACTGTACTATTCGCTTTCATCGGCCGTGGCAAGGTTAAGCGTTATCGGCATGGCAACGGCATCCGCACCGGATGGACCCTGGACGGAAAAAGGTTTGGTGGTAACCTCGGCTAACGATGCCAGCATCCAAACCAATGCTATTGACCCAACGGTGGTCACCACATCGGCAGGCGAACAATACATGTATTATGGCTCGGCCTGGGATGGTATTTATATCCTGAAGCTTGATCCATCAACAGGTTTGGCTGCCTCGCCCGGCGATAAAGGCAAACGCATTGCCAACCGTGGTTTTACAGGCGGCAAATACAATGGCAACATTGAAGGTGCCGAGGTGATTTACAATCCCGATCTGAAAAAATATTTTCTGTTTATCAGTTATGATTGGCTGCAAACCAAGTACAACGTAAGGGTAGGGCGCGGCGATAGCCCAACCGGGCCGTTTTATGATTATAACGGACATGATATCAATACCGACGAAGATCATGGCCCGATGATCCTGGCACCATACCAGTTTACCAATCAAAGCGGCTGGCAGGGTACAGCGCATTGCGCGGTGTTTGATGATGGCAGCGGGCAATATTATATGGCCCATCAGGGCAGGCCCGGTGTGAACTCCTATTTTATGGATCTGCACGTACGCAAGATTTCGTGGACACCCGATGGCTGGCCAATCGTATCGCCCGAGCGTTATGCTAACGTAGCACAAACGGCTATCACAAGTGCAGATATAGCGGGTAATTACGAAAAAATCACCCTTAACTATCATGTGGTGCCGGGATATGCCACCGAGCAAAGTAATCCGGATTTCCAGGTTTCAACAGCATTTAAACTGGATGCTGGGGGTACTATTGATGGCAATGCTGCAGATAAATGGACATTCACCTCGCCATGGCTCGAACTGAAATATGGCAGTGGCGATACTTATAAGTTAAAAGTTGAACGCGAGCGCGATTGGGAAAACAAAGTTACCTCAACCCTGATATTTACCGGGTTGGATAACCACGGCACCGCCATTTGGGGGAAACGAAAACAATAGGTTATTTTTATATAGGTTGGTGAGCCCTTCGGAGTATTCCGGGGGCTTTTTTGTTTTCTTGATTGAAACTTTTTTAATAATGGATAAAAAAATGTTCGTTAACGAAAATGTAATAAAAAACTTACTGAATGATAACGGTTTAAATTGTTTTTTTTTGGTAGCTTTATAACATAAATCTTATTAGAGATCCGTTATTTACCTGGTCGCCGCCAAAACATCCCAGTACCCCGGGCTTGTAGTGCGATCTGAGAGGCATTTACTTTAAACCATATCACGATGAAGTGTAAACTTTTACTCTTGCTTATTTGGCCTATGTTAATAGGTGCAAAATTGCTGGCAGCACCGGTTATTTCCTCATTTAATCCGGCATCAGGCCCTGTGGGCACATTGGTAACTGTAACAGGCAGCGACTTAAATTCTCCAACGGCATTTACTATTGGCGGTGTACCGGCCATTGTGATATCAAATACAGGTACGCAGTTAGTAGGGATGGTAATGCCGGGTGCAACAACGGGCAATGTATCTATCACTACGGCGGGCGGCAGTGCAACAGGTGCGGGCAGTTTTACAATCGTGGCTACACCAGTACCTACTACGCAGCAAAATAATAAGTTTGTACGCAACGGAGCAACAGATTTTGTAGCTTTTGGTTGTTCAATAGCTATAAGTGCTGATGGTACCACCGCGGTTGTGGGTGGTTTTAATGATAATAAGCTTCCTAATAATTATGGTGTTGGTGCAATCTGGGTATTTGTGCGTAATGGCGATACCTGGACACAACAGGGCGGTAAACTGGTTGGTACGGGTGGCTTGGGTGGCATTAACCAGGGATGGTCTGTTGCGATAAGTGCCGATGGAAATACGATAATTGAAGGCGGCCCGATAGATAACGGTAACCGCGGCGCGGCCTGGGTTTTTACCCGTAGCGGTGGTGTATGGACCCAACAGGGAGCTAAACTTGTAGCTACCGGAGGCACCGGAGCCTCGCAGGTTGGTACTGCGGTAGCAATAAGCGCCGATGGAAATACCGCTCTGCTTGGAGGCTCTAATGATAATGGTCAAAACGGTGCAACATGGGTTTTTACCCGTAGTGGTGGCTCATGGACACAGCAGGGAAATAAGCTGTTTGGTACAGGCGGCGCGGCTGGGTCACGTCAAGGTAGTGTTTTGGCAATAAGTGCAGACGGGCGTGTTGCCTTAACCGGAGGTAGCAGTTCATGGATTTTTATATTAAACAATGGTGTATGGACACAGGCTGCCCGTTTATCAGGTGCCGTATCAGTGGCTTTAAGCGCCGATGGCAGCACTGCTATTTTAGGCGTTCCGGGTTATAATAATGGTATCGGTAATGCTTTGGTTTACGCTCGTAACGGAAATAATTGGCTAAGCCAGTCCCAGATAGTGCCTCCTTTTATGGTTGGTAAATCGAGCGCCGGTGAGTCTGTTGGTTTAAGTGCCGATGGTAATTCGGCCGTTATAGGTGGTCCTTTTGATGACTCCCGTAAAGGCGCTATCTGGGTTTACACCCGTAGCGGAACAACCTGGGCGATAAAAGGAGGTAAACTAACCGGAACAGGAGGCGTAGGTAACTCAGGACTTGGTACCAATTCTGCACTGAGTGCTGATGGTTCCACCATAGTATCCACAGGTGGGGGCGATAATTCGGACATTGGTGCTGTTTGGCCATTTAAAGTTGGCATCCCTCAAACAATAACATTCAGTCCCCTCCGCAATGCAACCTATGGTGCTGCCGATATTACGCCCGTTGCAACCAGCACCAACAGCAGTATTCCTATTACATTTACCAGCAGCGATACTACAGTAGCAGTTATATTAAATAACAAAATTCATATTAAAGCAGTTGGTACAACGGTTATAAGGGCCTTTCAGGATGGTGATTTTACTTACGCCGCGGCCACTCCGTATCCCCGCGGTTTTACTGTAGATGCTGCCCCGCTAACTATCCGGCCAGATAATAAAACAGTTGAACAGGGCCAACCAATCCCGGCACTCACAGCAACTTTTACGGGTTTTGTAAACGGGGAAACTACAACTGTGCTTACAACGCAACCCACAATAAGTACAACAGGCAATTCATCATCGCCCGTAGGTACATATCCCATTACGGCAAGCGGGGCCGTTGCAAAAAATTATGCCATTACCTATAATCCCGGGCAGTTAACAATTACCGAACCAACCTCAACGCAAACCATCACTTTTAACTCAATAAACGGTGCTGATTACGGCAAGCCGGATATTGCGCCGGGAGCAACGAGCACCAATCCCAATAACCCAATCACCTACAGCAGCAGCGATACCACTGTAGCCACCATCGTTAATAATAAGATCCATATTATAGGAGCGGGCACTACCAATATAACGGCATCACAAGCCGGCGACGCGACACATTCGCCCGCCACGCCGGTAACCCGCCCTTTTGTAGTAAGCAAAGTGGTGCTCACCGCAACGGCCGATAATAAAAAAGGGATCAGTACCCACCCGCTGCCGGTATTTACAGCCACTTACACAGGCTTTGTAAACGGAGAAACCAACAGTGTTTTCACAACGCAGCCAACATTTACCACTACAGCCACTACCTCATCGCCGGTAGGCACGTATCCCATAACCATGAGCGGGGCAGTAGCCCGGAACTACCTGATCAATAATTATGTGCAGGGAATCTTAACGCTTACCTCATCATCTCCTCCAACCATATCATCAGTAACCCCGGCATCGACCCCGATAGGCGGCCTGATCACCATAAACGGAACCAATCTTGATTATGCTTCGTCATTTAAAGTAGGAGGTATTAACGGAGTTATTGTATCCGCTACCAGCACACGGGTTGTGGGAATGGTGATGCCGGGTACGGTTAACGGAACGGTAACGGTAAATACATTGGCCGGTGCAGCTACATCCAGCACCACGTTTACGGTAGCAGCCAACCTGGTGCCAAATGCGCAACAGGGCAATAAACTGGTAGGTACCGGTAATTCGGGCCCGGCATTACAAGGTTCAAGTATCGCTGCAAGTTCAGATGGTAACACCCTTGTTGTAGGCGGCTCGTACGATAACAATGGCATGGGCGCTACCTGGATCTTTACCCGCAGCGGCACCACCTGGAGCCAGCAGGGGGGTAAACTTATAGGTACCGGAGCTACAGGGCCTAACCAGCTGATGCAGGGCCGTTCGGTAGCGGTAAGTGCCGATGGCAATACGATCATCGTAGGCGGCCCGGGCGATAGTGCCAATGTAGGTGCAGCCTGGATCTTTACCCGTACTGGCAGCACCTGGAGCCAGCAGGGTACCAAACTGGTAGGTGCAGGCAGTGTAGGCCCGGCCCAGATGGGTGCCTCGGTAGCCTTAAGTGCCGATGGTAATACGGCTTTAATTGGCGGCTTTAACGATAATAATGGCGTTGGTGCCACCTGGGTATTCATTCGTCAAAACGGCGTTTGGAGTCAGCAGGGAAATAAACTAACCGGTAACGACGCTTATGTTACAGCCGGGCAGGGCCTTCATGTAGCTATAAGCGCCAATGGTAATACCGCAGTAGTTGGTGGCCCTAATGATTTTAACGGCATGGGCGCAGCCTGGGTATTTATCCGCACGGGCACAACATGGGCACAGCAGGGTTCAAAACTGCTGGGCGCCGACAGAAGCGGTAGCACAACCTACCAGGGCAATGTAGCCATCAGTGCCGATGGTAATACGATATTAAGCGGCGGCTATGGCGATGCCAATTACCAGGGCGCTACCTGGGTATTTACCCGTACGGGCACAACATGGTCGCAATTAGGGAGCAAATTAGTAGGTTCGGGTGGCGTAACCCAGGATTTCCAGGGTTCGTCGGTAGCTATAAGTGCCGATGGCTTAACAGCGGTAATAGGCGGCACGGGGAGCAGCACAAGCCGGGGTGCCACCTGGGTATTTACCCGCAGCGGCAACACCTTTGGCCAGCACCAGGCCGAACGGATAGGCTCAAACAGTACCAACGGGGCACGCCAGGGAGCAGCAGTGGCTATAGCAGCCAACGGGCGTACCATTTATGCAGCGGGCCCAAATGATAATAACAACCAGGGTGCCGTATGGGCATTTATCCCGGCAGCCAAACAATCGCAATCCATTGATTTCGCTCCGTTGGCAGCTGTAGATTACGGAACACAGTTTGTAACCCCGGTATATCAAAGCACCAACACAACACTCCCCATCACGTTAACCAGCAGTGATTCAACCATAGCCGTTATCGCAGGTAACGGAAAGATTCATCCGCGTAAAGGCGGCACAGTTACCATCACGGCAACACAACCGGGTGATTCCAAATTTAGCGATGCTGTACCTGTATCGCAGGTATTAACTATAAACAAAATACCGTTAACCGTATTTGCCACCAATAAAACGGTAAGCGAAGGTTTCAGTACTTTAAATCTTACCGGAACTTACCAGGGCTTTGTAAATGGCGACAGCACATCAAGCTTCACCAAGCAGCCGGTATTCAGCACTACGGCAACAGGTACATCTGCACCCGGCGATTACCCGATCACCGCAAGCGGAGCTGTTTCGGCAAGCTATACGTTTACTTACAAGCCGGGTACTTTAACTGTGATACCAAAGCAGGGGCCGCCGCAAATAGCATCATTCAGCCCTAAAACCGGTGCTGTTGGTACATTGGTTACAATAACAGGCAGTAACCTGTATGCTCCGGCTGCTTTTACTATAGGCGGTAAACCTGCCATTGTGATCTCTAATACAGGCTCAAAACTGGTTGGTATGGTAATGCCGGGTGCGGTAAATGGCCCGGTATCTTTAAGCACCGATTCGGGTAGCACATCTACTCCAGTCAACTTTATTGTTAAAGCTACCTCATATCCAAGCATTCAACAAGGCGGCGCGTTAACCGGAACGGGGAATATCGGTGCCGCTACACAAGGTTATGCGGTTGCGCTTAGTGCTGATGGTAATACAGCGCTGGTTGGTGCCCGGGATGATAACGGCGGACAAGGAGCGGCATGGATATTTGTGCGCAGTGGTGCTGTTTGGCAACAACAGGGCAGCAAATTAGTGGGGACAGGTGGCTCAGGCCAGGTTAACCAGGGCTCGGCGGTGGCCATCAGTGCCGATGGAAATACGGCGGTAGTTGGTGGCCCGGCTGATAATGGCAATGTAGGGGCTGCCTGGGTGTTTGTACGCGTTGGCAATACCTGGCAACAGCAGGGCGATAAGCTGGCAGGAACCGGAAACATCGGTGAATCCCGCCAGGGCCAGTCGATTGCGTTAAGCGCTGATGGGAATACGGTAGTGTTGGGAGCAGCTGGTGATAATAATAACCTCGGCGCTGTATGGACCTTCAGGAGGGTATCCGGAGTATGGCAGCAAATTAACAAAGTAGTTGTAACCGACAATATATTACAACCCGGAGTAGGCAGATCGGTAGCAATAAGTGCAGATGGCAACACATTGCTTGCCGGCGGCCCTGCAGATAACGGCGGCGTAGGTGCTGTGTGGATTTTTAAACGCGTAGGGAACTATTGGCAACAACAGCGTAAGTTAATCGGTACAGTTCAGGGAGGTGCCCAGGGTTTTTCCGTATCTATTAATGCCGATGGTACCGAAACATTTGTTGGATCGTATGATTATTATCCTAATGAACCGGAAAATGGCTACCCCGCCGATTATACAAGTATAGTAACAGATTATAAACTGGTAAACGGCGATTGGCTTCAGCAAGCCAAAAATTATACTTTCTTTAATCATACCTATTTAACAAATCTTATTGGCGCAGCACCCAGCGCCGATGCCAAAACCTTTTTGGTGGCAGGCGCTGTTGAAAATTCAACGGCACCACAATCGGTACAGGTTGTAAACGGCTCCACTCAATTTGAACTGGTGGCAAATAATACAACTGCCACATCAATGGCTTTAAGTGCAGATGGAAGCACTGCGATACTCGGTTTTGGTTACGAAGGACCAACCGGCTTGATTCGCGCCTTTGTATCGGCCGAAAAAAATTCACAGTTAATTACGTTTAACCAACCGGGTCCGTTCACTTACGGCGCGCCTGATACCTTGATTTCCGCTACCAGCACCAATAGCTCGCTGCCAATTATGTTTACCAGTAGCGATACCACGGTGGCAACCATTGTGGCGGGTAATAAAGTACATATTTTAAAAGCTGGCGTAACCAACATTACGGCCTCGCAGGATGATGCTTCCATCACCCCGGTTACGCAGGCAGTTACTATTAAGAAAGCGCTTGCCGTATTTACTGCTGATGCCAAATCAAAAGCAATAGGCGAGCCTATCCCGGAGTTGACTGGTATTTACAGCGGATTTAAAAATGGGGACAACAGTTCGGTAGTTACTACTCAGCCGGTTATAACCACCAAGGCCACGGTAAACTCGTTGCCGGGGCAGTACCTAATTATTGGCTCGGGCGCAGCTGCGGCCAATTACGATTTCAGGTACGTAGGCGGTGTGATGACGGTAACCAACGGTACACTTCCGGTTATCTCGTCGTTCACGCCAAAAGATATTTCGGCAGGGGCAACCATCACCATCAACGGTGCTAATTTTGATCACGCCACCGCAGTAAGCTTTGGAGGCGTTCCGGCAACGTCATTCACCATTGTATCATCAAGCCGGATCACAGCCATTGTAGCTAACGGTGCTACAGGCGATGTAAAAGTAACCACCACCGAAGGGGTGGCTACGCTGGAAGGTGCAACCTTTAAACAATCGCAAACCATTACCTTTGCCCAGCCAACTGCCAGGTATGTGGGCGATGCCGATTTTGACCCGGGTGCAACCTCAAGCTCGGGCTTGCCGGTAAGCTACACAAGCAATAATACGGCTATTGCCACCATCGTGAACAACAAAGTACATATTGTTGCCCAGGGCAGTGTAAGCATAGGGGCTGCACAGGCAGGCGACGCTACTTATGCGCCGGCGGCAAATGTTTACCGTACGCTGGTGATCAGGCCAATGGCATCGTTCGCGTCATCATTTGCTGAGTTTAATGCGCTTAATGATAAAAAGAATATACCATATCCAAATCCATTCCAAACTATGGTAAACTTTAATCTTGGTGATGTGGCGGTAAGTAATGTTAAAGTTGAGGTAAACAACCTGTCAAACGGAGGTACATTAACATTTAGCAATCAGTATGTTAACAAGCAAGGTGTTTTGCAACTTAACCTGGGCTCGCTCCGTAACGGGGTTTATGTGCTCAGGATAACTGCTGATAACCAGGTGAAGGAGTTTAAAATTGTGAAGAATACTAACTAAATAAAACATCGGGATAAAAAAACTCCGTGGATTCCTAATAAATCCGCGGGGTTTTATTTCCGCTAATTCCGGGAATATCAGCAGGATCATACGACTGTTTTAAAGAAAAATATACAATAAAATATAACAACACCGGCACTTACAAGCTTAAGTAAAACCCAATGTGCTACTTAAGCCAGGTATCGGCAACCAAAAGCAACCACAAACCATATCACCATGAAGTTTAAATTTTCACCATTACTTATATTTTTTTTAATCGCCGGGCAGCGTCTGTTTGCTGCTATACCGGGTATCTCTTCATTTACACCGCAGTCGGGAGCGGTAGGTAGTTTAGTAACTATAACAGGCACAAATTTAAGCGGGCTTACCTCTTTTACCATAGGCGGGGTTGCTGCTATAACTATATCAAACAATGGTACCCAACTGGTGGGTATGGTAATGCGGGGGGCCGTATCAGGCCCCGTAACTGTTGGTAATGCAGAAGGGAGCACTTCGGTAGGAACATTCAGCGTTTTGAGTTCAACTTTTCCCAGTGCACAGCAGGGCAATAAATTTACAGGAACCGGAAATACCGGACCAGCATCGTTTGGTAATTCGATAGCGATGAGTGCCGATGGTAAAACCGCCGTAGTTGGTGGTATGGCAGATAACAAACTTGCCAACAACAATACGGTAGGTGCTATCTGGGTATTTGTACGCAATGGAGATACCTGGACTCAGCAAGGGCCAAAGCTGGTAGGATCCGGAGGTTTAGGTGCAGTTAACCACGGAAGATCGGTAGCTATCAGTGCCGATGGAAATACAATTATTGAAGGCGGACCAATTGATAACGGCAACCGCGGTGCGGCGTGGGTGTTTACCCGCAGCGGCAATGTTTGGACACAGCAAGGCGCCAAACTTGTTGGCACGGGTGGTGCGGGAGCCTCGCAGTTTGGTACTGCGGTTGCATTAAGCGCTGATGGTAATACAGCTGTAGTAGGAGCGGGAAATGATGGCAGTAAAGGTGCAGCATTCGTCTTTACCAGATCTGTAGGTAATTGGACGCAAATGGGAAATAAACTGGTTGGCTCCGGTGAGGTTCAGGGCGGAAGAGGTGGAGACGCAGTAGCGATCAGCGCAGATGGAAAGACACTTTTAATAGGTGCACCTAATAATAACAGCAACGCGGGTGGCGTATGGGTTTATATTTTAAACGGAGGTTCATGGCTTGAACAGAGCCAGCTCTATCAGTCCGGTATTGATATTTTTGGTACTTCGCTGGCATTAAGCGGTGATGGTAACACCGCTGTTATCGGTGGTGGAAACGTCACCGTTTATAGCCGTACTAAGGGTGCGTGGACGAGTTCATATACTACGCTTTTACCTACGGGTGCTGTAGGTAATATTAAAAAAGCCATTTCTGTGGGTATGAGTGGAGATGGCAATACAATTATAGCAAGCGGTCCGTTAGATAATAGCGGTCAGGGTGCCGTATGGGTTTACTTTCGCGGCGGAAATACATCGTGGGTACAGCAGGGGGCTAAATTAACCGGTGCTGGTAACACAGGAGTTGCTAATATTGGGTCAGCAATAACGCTAAGTGCAGATGGTTCAACTGCTTTGGCTGGTGGCCCACTTGATAATGCAGGTGCCGGAGCAGCATGGGCATTTAAGGTAGGACCCGTTCAAACCATTACTTTTAGCCCGTTAAGAACTGTGCCTTATGGTACTGCAGATATAACGCCTGTAGCGGTTAGTACAAATAGCTCAATTCCAATTACCTACACCAGTAGCGATACTGCGGTAGCAGTAATATTGAATAACAAAATTCACATAAAAGGGGCAGGTACTACTATTATCAGGGCTATGCAAAGCGGCAATGCAATGTTTGATCCGGCGAAACCGGTACCCCGTAGCTTTACGGTAACGCCTGTTCAGCTAAGTATAAGGGCCGAAAATAAAACAATCGAAACCGGGCAGCCCTTGCCGTCACTTACTGCAATCTATACCGGGTTTGTAAATGGCGAAACAGCAGCTAATCTTTTTGCACAACCTGTGCTAAGTTCAACGGCTACGTCATCATCACCGCAGGGCACCTACCCAATTACCGCGAGCGGCGCATCTGCAAGAAATTATACTATAACATATTATTCCGGAACATTAACCATCACTCCGGTATTGGCCCAGCAAACAATCACCTTTAATCCAATCAACGCGGCAAGTTACGGAGCCGGCGATATAGCCCCCGGAGCAACCAGTAGCAACAATGCTATTCCAATTACTTACAGCAGCAGCGATGTAACGGTGGCTACCATCGTAAATAATAAAATACATATAGTAGGCACCGGCACAACCAATATAACTGCAAAACAGGCCGGTAATACTACCTATAGACCCGCCGATCCTGTTGTGCAAAGCCTTACGGTTAATAAAGTATCATTAAATATAAAGGCCGATGATAAAACGATGCAGGTTTCAACCCCGCTGCCTGCGCTTACAGCAACATATACCGGTTTTGTAAATGGCGAAACATCTGCAATTTTAACCACCCAGCCGGTGTTAAGCACTACAGCTACCAGCTCATCACCTGTAGGTACTTATCCTATAACAGCCGGAGGCGCGGCTGCTAAAAATTATAATATCACCTACACACAAGGCACGTTGACGGTAACTCCCGCAGGCACTCCCCAAACCATCACCTTTAATCCACTCAGCGCTGCAAGTTACGGAGACGGTGATATAGCTCCCGGAGCAACCAGTACCAATAACACTATTCCTATTACATACAGCAGCAGCGATTTAACAGTAGCTACTATTGTAAATAACCAAATCCATATAGTAGGAGCGGGCACTACCAATATAACCGCCACGCAAAGCGGTGATGCCAATCATAGCCCGGCCGCGCCAGTTATACGGGCATTTACGGTTAATAAAGTACCGTTAACTATAAAGGCTGATAACAAAACAGTAGAAGTTTCAAAGCCGCTGCCTGCGCTTACGGTAACTTATACCGGCTTTGTAAAAAATGAAACATCTGCAATTTTAACCACCCAGCCGGTGTTAAGCACTACGGCCACCAGTTCATCGCCGGTAGGAAGTTACCCGATAATAGTAAGCGGGGCCGTTGCAAAAAATTATAATATTACATATACGCAAGGTACGCTTACAATTACCCAGCCCAATGGTACCACGCCGCAAACTATAACGTTTGATCCGTTGCGTACGGTAACTTATGGCAACGGCGATATTTACCCTGTTGCAACAAGTACTAATAATACTATTCCAATCACCTATACCAGTAGCGATCCCTCTGTGGCTGTTATTTTAAGCGGTTATATTCACATTGTTGGCCCTGGTACGTGTATAATCAGGGCTTTACAAAGCGGTAACCCTACTTACGCGCCGGCAAGTTACCCGCGCAGCTTTACCGTAAATAAGGCACCTTTAACAATATATGGCAACAGCACAACTATCCCGTTATCCGCGCCGCTGCCCTCGTTTACGGCATCCTATTATGGTTTTGTAAACGGCGAAACGGCTGCCAACTTAATTACCCAACCGGTACTAACTACTACGGCCACAAGCTCATCGCCGGCAGGTAAATATCCAATAACGCCTTCGGGGGCTGATACTAAAAATTATGATATTACTTATGTTGCAGGGGTGCTTACCATAACTGCTCCGCTGCCGCAACCAACAATTACTTTTAATAGTTTAAACAATGTTAATTATGGGGCGCTTGATCTTGCACCGGTTGTATACAGTTCATACAACAATACCCCGGTTGTGTTAACAAGTAGCGATACTACCGTGGCTATAATCATACCAGGTAGTCAAATTCGTATAAAAAACGCAGGTACGGCTATTATAACGGCCTCACAGGCGGGTGATGATACCCACTATCCTGCCCAGCCGGTTAGCCGTACTTTAACGGTTAATAAATTACCACTTACTATTGCGGCAGATAGTAAAAAGGGCATCAGCACCCATCCATTCCCGGCATTTACAGCCGGTTACACAGGCTTTATAAACGGCGAAACTACAAGTGCTTTAACAACTTTGCCGCTTTTAAGTACTACGGCTACTACTTCATCACCTGCCGGTAGTTACCCAATAACTGCAAGCGGCGCGGTTGCCCGAAATTATGAGATCAGTTACGTGCAGGGGTATTTATCACTCGGCGCGTCGGCACCGCCAACCATTACCAGCTTTAGCCCCGCATCAGGGCCGGTTGGCACCCTGGTTACCATCACCGGCACTAATCTTGATTTTGCTTCTTCGTTTAAGGTAGGTGGCTTCAACGGTATAGTAGTATCTGCTACCAGTACACAGGTGATAGGAATGATATATCCTGGTATGG
The DNA here is from genome assembly GCF_003576455.2 of Mucilaginibacter celer. Lineage (NCBI taxonomy): Bacteria > Pseudomonadati > Bacteroidota > Sphingobacteriia > Sphingobacteriales > Sphingobacteriaceae > Mucilaginibacter > Mucilaginibacter celer. Next base: position 3,667,082 of record NZ_CP032869.1, on the reverse strand, counting down.
CAAGCGGAGCTGTTTCTGTAAACACGCTGGCAGGTTCGGCTACGGCAACCGGTACATTTACGGTAACCCCCGGCAGCGGTGCTCCTAATGCTCAGCTCGGAGCAAAAATTACAGCAGCTTCTCTATCGGGTTTTGGAAGCTCGATAGCTTCCAGTGCCGATGGCAATACGATCATTGTCAGTACAGGGTACCAGGGAGCATATGTTTACACCCGTAGCGGAAATACGTACACGCTACAAAGCAACCGTTTGATAGGTGCCGATTATGCAGGTAGCGCCCAGCCAGCGCCCGTTGTGGTGTTGAGTGCCGATGGCAATACAGCCGTTTGGAGTTTTCCCGGCGATCAAAGCGGATTAGGAGCGTTATGGGTATTTACGCGCACGGGTAACACCTGGGCGCAGCAAGGACCTAAACTTGTAGGTAAAGGTGCGGTTGGCCCGGCTACTATTGGAAGTGCTATGGCTATCAGCGCCGATGGTAATACAATTATTGCCGGAGGCCCCGGCGATAATAATGGCATTGGTGCGACCTGGGTGTTTATTCGCCAAAGCGGTGTTTGGATGCAGCAGGGTTCTAAACTTATTAGTAATGATAATATTGGGAGATCGGCGCAGGGAAGTTCTGTAGCCTTAAGCGCTGATGGCAGAACAGCCATTGTTGGTGGTAATGGCGATTTTAATAGTGTTGGAGCTGCCTGGGTTTATACCCGGACAGGTACCAACTGGACACAGCAAGGCCCCAAATTAACAGGTACCGGCTACGTTGGCGCTTCGAAACAAGGCGCGGTTTCTGTTAATGCCGACGGAACGACCATTTTAAGCGGAGGGTATGGTGATAATAATGGAAACGGTGCCACATGGGTATTTGTACGCAATGGCACCAACTGGATACAGCAAGGTAATAAATTGGTTGGTACAGACGGATTTCCGGCAACCGCGCAAGCTTCGATAACCGCGTTGAGTGGCGATGGCAACACCGCTGTAATTGGTTCCAGAGGCGTTTACCCGGGTAATGGTGGTACATGGACGTTTACCCGAACAGGGAATACCTGGCAGCAAAGCGGCGGCAGACTGGTTGGAGGTTCAAACATAGGCGAAAACTACCAGGGCGATGCAATTGCCATAAGTACAGACGGAAGCACGACGTTTATAGGTGCCGGTAAGCCCTTTGATAGCAAAGGTGGAGTTTGGGCATTTGCACATGCTGCAAAACAATCACAGATCATCGATTCTTTTAAACCTATACCATCAACCTTAAATTATGGTGCGGCTGATACGACACTTGCCGCAGTTAGCACTAATTTAACACTCCCTGTTATTTTTAGCAGCAGCGATACAACCGTAGCGAAAATTGTAAACGGCAATAAACTTCATATTGTTAGCAGCGGTACATCAACCATTACAGCATCGCAGCCGGGTAACGCTACTTACAGTGATGCCGTACCGCTTACCCAATCAATTACAGTTAATAAAGTTCCGTTAACCATAACGGTTGATAATAAAATAGTAAAGCAAGGATTTGCAAGCGTATTGCTTACTGCCCAATATAAGGGCTTCGTGAACGGCGATAGCGTTAAAAATTTAACTACGCAGCCAACAATAAGCACCTCCGCGTCAGGTTCTTCGCAAGCCGGTTTTTATCCCATTACGGTAAACGGGGCAGCCTCGGCAAAGTATACATTTAATTACGTTCCCGGTACATTAACAGTTATAGCGGTACCATCAGGTCCGCCGCAAATATCATCCTTTAGTCCTAAAGCAGGGCCTGTAGGTACTTTGGTAACTATAACGGGGAACAACCTTATTGCCCCTGTTAATTTTACAATTGGTGGCAAAAAGGCGGCCGTTATATCAAATACGGGCACCAAGCTTGTAGGCATGGTATTGCCCGATGCCGTGGCCGGGCCGATAACCCTTAGTACTGATAGCGGCAGTACCGCGGCTTCAGGTAACTTTACCGTAACTGCTACATCGCACCCGTCTGTGCAACAGGGGGCGCAATTGGTAGGTGACGGTAGTCTTGGCCGGGCCAAACAGGGAAGCGCGATAGCCCTGAGTGCCGATGGCAATACAGCCGTGATTGGCGGCACCGATGATAATAACGGGCAAGGGGCGGCCTGGATTTTTGTACGCACCGGAGATACCTGGCAACAGCAGGGCGATAAGCTGGTAGGTACCGGCAGTATAGGTGCGGCAAAGCAGGGAACAAGTGTTGCTATCAGTGCCGATGGTAATACGGTTGCCATTAGCGGCCCCGCCGACAATAACAATGCCGGGGCTGGCTGGATCTTTACCCGTAATGGCAGTACCTGGCAGCAACAGGGCGATAAGTTGGTGGGTTTGCTCAATTATCGAAATACTTCGGTTGCTCTAAGCGGCGATGGTAACACCGCTGCTTTTGGCCCATGTGTTTATAACAGGTTTGGCAATACATGGCAGTTTGTAACCATGGTAAGGGGAGGATCGTCTGTAGCTATAAGTGCCGATGGGCAAACGCTTATCAGCGGTGACAGCTCTGGTGGCGGAGATAACCCCAATAATGATTCATGGAATGGCTCGTTTTGGGTGTATGTACGTGATAGCAATGGTACATGGGTTCAACAGGGTGGAGAAATGTATTCGGGGGGAGGAAGTTACGGAGCCTATGGCGGTTTTTCGGTAGGCGTATCTGCCGATGGAAATCATGCTATAATTGGTGCTAATGTCTTTTATTCCTACGACTATGGTGACGTGGATTATCCTAATGTAGTGTACTACTATGGTACAGCCGCCACAGATTTTAAAAGAGTTAACGGCACCTGGACAGAACAATCCTCTTACGCGATTCCGATAGGAAGAATATATGGTGGCCTTATAGGCGTGGCTACAAATGCCAATGCTAAAAATGTAATGCTTGGAGGACCGACCTCTGATGCCAATAATCCTTCCGCCGCTTATTTATATTATGAAGGTCCGGCGGGCAAAAAGATTAATTTAACAGCAGCCGGTACTAATTCATCAGCTTTGGCCATCAGCGCTGATGGCAACACGGCAATGGTTGGCTTCAATACAGCTGGTTCTGCAGGACTTGTCCGTGTGTTTGTATCTGCCGATAGAGTGGCCCAGCAAATCACCTTCAATCAACCCGGTCCGTTTACTTATGGTGCGCCTGATACTTTGATCACAGCAACCAGTACCAATACCTCGCTGCCAATCACATTCACCAGCAGCGATACCACGGTGGCAACTATTGTAGCCGGTAATAAAGTACACATCAAAAAAGTAGGTGTAATCGATATCACCGCCTCGCAGGATGACGCTTCGATAAGCCCGGTAACGCAGGCAGTCACGATCAATAAAGCGCTGGCGGTATTTACTGCCGATGCCAAATCAAAAGCGATAGGCGAAGCTATCCCGGCTTTAACCGGTACTTATAGCGGCTTTAAAAACGGGGATAACAGTGCTGTTGTCACCACTCAGCCGGTTATCACTACCAAGGCGACGGTTAACTCGCTGCCGGGACAGTACCTTATCATTGGCTCGGGAGCGGCGGCAGATAATTATGATTTCAGGTATGTAGGCGGCGTTATGACAGTAACCAACGGTACTTTACCGGTGATATCATCGTTCTCGCCAACCAGTATTTCGGCAGGGGCTACGGTTACTATTAACGGTGCCAATCTTAGCCATGCTACAGCGGTAAGTTTTGGCGGTGTACCTGCAACTTCGTTCACCATTGTATCGGCAAGCAAAATTACAGCCGTAGTAGGCGGAGGCGCAACCGGCGATGTAAAAGTAACCACTACCGAGGGCGTGGCTACGCTTGATGGTGCAACTTACAAGCAATCGCAAAGCATAACATTTACACAACCTGCGGCAAGGTACGTTGGCGATGCCGATTTTGATCCGGGTGCTACGTCAAGTTCAGGCCTGCCGGTAACGTATACCAGTAACAACACGTCCATAGCAACCATAGTAAGCAACAGGGTGCATATTGTAGCTGCGGGTAGTGTGAGCATAGCAGCGGTACAGGCGGGCGATGCCACTTATGCACCGGCAGCCAATGTAAACCGTACGCTGGTGATTAGACCGATGGCATCATTTGCATCGTCATTTGCGGAGTTTAATGCGCTTAATGATAAAAAGAACATACCATATCCAAACCCATTCCAAACCATGGTGAACTTTAATCTTGGCGATGCAGCTGCAGCCAATGTAAAAGTTGAGGTAAACAGCCTCTCCAATGGCGGGCGACTGGTATTTACCAACCAGTATGTTAATCAGCAGGGCATCCTGCAGCTTAACCTGAGTTCGCTCCGGAATGGTGTTTACGTACTTCGGGTAACTGCCGATAACCAGGTGAAGGAGTTTAAGATCATTAAAAACACCAATTGATAACGCGTTTTAAATAAACAGAGCCCTGGCACCGTAAAATGTAGTCCGGGCTTGTTTATTTTAACAGCGACCGGGTTGCCTGCTTCATAATTGTGCTATTTGGTTAGTAGTCAATAATATGGTTTGAGATGGTTTCTGATAATCCGGGGAAGCCAAAATAGATGGTTTATGATGGTTAATGCGCTGATAAACTATTGCCTGTTGTCTGCCTGTTAAACAGTTTTAGGTCGGTTTTATTTTGTTTTCCACAACCTATTGTTTTTCTGATACTTATTCGTATATTGATTTTACCAAAAATTAACCCTAAGTACTTATGAAAAGTGTAAAACACATCCTGGCCCGCAAGGGGAACAATGTTGTTGCCGTGCCTGCCGATACCACTGTATTGAATGTATTAAAATTGATGGCCGAAAAAAATATCGGCTCGGTAGTGGTAACTGAAGATGGTAAATACATTGGCCTGATGACCGAGAGGGACTACTCCCGCAAAATCATTTTAATGGGCAAACACTCTGACGAAACCACCGCCGGAGAGATCATAAGTACCAATTTTCCGATGATTACCCCAAAATCGTCTGTTGATGAATGCATGCTAATTATGAGCGAGAATAACATCAGGTACCTGCCCGTGTTTGACATAGCCAATGAGCTTTGCGGCATCGTATCTATGAGTGATGTGGTTTACGAAACCATCCACTCGCAAAGAGAAACTATCGAGCAGTTGCACAGCTATATCCAGTCAACCTAATTAACACAGCCGGCTTACCAGCATTCGTTAAATTTAACCCAGTAAACATCGTCCCAGCCGTTGCCTGCGCTGTTTAACAGCGTTTGTAATTGCTGATAGGTTTTGGTTTGCCCGTTTTTAAGCTGGCTGTTAACGCGGTTGCTGGTAAATATCAGGTGCTTTTTATCGCGGCTTACAAAAGGGCAGTAATCAAGCGCCGGGCTGTTTATGGGCGATGGCAAGTGCCTTGCAGGCATCCATTTACCGGCATTGTCTTTACGGCTTATATACAGATCGCCCTGGCCCATATCATCGGCGCGGCCATAGCAGCTAAACAGGATAAACTGCTCGCCGGGATCTATAAAAGCGTTAAACTCGTCATATTTGGTATTAATATCTTCGGGCAGGCTTTCGGGTTTGGTATAGCCGGTGGCATTGGGTTTACACACTACAATATCTTCGCTGCCCTTGCCGTAATCGGCCTCTACCGTAAAATATAAATTGCCGCTTTTGGCTACGCTGGGATAAAACTCGTTTTTGGTTGAGTTAACCTCCGTTCCGAGATTTTCCGGCTGTCCCCAGTTGCTGCCTGCATCGCGTTTAACCCGCCACAAATCGAAATCTTTTTTGGTAACACCATCATTCAGTGGCCTGTCTGACGAAAAATAAACTGTTTGTCCATCAGTCGAGAACGCTGCTTCGAGGTCACGGTAACGCCCCGAAAAAGGAGCCACTTCGGGTTTGCTCCATTTGCCGTTCTTTTTTACCATGCGTAAAATGGTGCTGCTTACAAAGCGTGGCTGTTGCAGGGTGAAAAAGATCTCATCGCCGCCGGGCGAGATAGTAAAATCGCGGTTGCTCAATCCATCGCTTATTATACCTATGGCAAACAGGCGTGGCGTATCTGCCGGCATTGAAGCGTCGGGATAAAGTACCTGGGCAATGCTTTTGCCTGCCATCAGCATAAAAACAAAAAACGGGATCAGCTTGCGATATACCATGATTATCAAATTTATGCCACACGCAGTACCTGGTCATCACCCCAACGGGGGGATATTGGGCTTATACTAAGTAAAATACAGTTTATTATTTATGTTTGTTGATAGGATTTAAATTTATGAAGGTTTTTATAGTCGCTTTAGGTGCATTGATATTATCTGCATTGCCTGCTAAAAGGCAACCTACGTTTAATGCCTTTTGCAATGATTTTGTGAAGGGCTATAACGAGTTGCATTTACCTCAGCTTGAATTAAGTTATGTAAGCGGATTGGAACACATCGGCACCGCTGCAGACGTGCAAAAGCAACTAACTTTTTTTAGCAAGATAAAGACAGGTTTATCCGCCTTTAAACCCAATGAACTTAGCGACGCGGAAAAAACAGATTATCAGCTGATCAGCTACGAAACCAACCTTAACCTGGAGCGGATTGCCCTTGAACAGGATTGGCTGAAGCATAAACCCGCCACCATTTCAACCGGGGGAATCATCACGGTGCCAAACGGCAAGGCCTGGTATGCTTATTTGCTGAAACGCTGGACGAGCGCCAATGCTACGCCGGATGAGATTTACCAGTTCGGCTTAACGGAAGTTGCCCGCGTTCAAAAACATATCGAAGCCATCAGGCAGCAAACCGGCCTCGGCGAAGATGCTTTTTACAAGCACCTTAATGATCCCTTGTTTTTTATTAACGACCCGAAAATTGTACAGCAATCCTTCGAAAATACAAAGCAGATCATTTATGCCAACCTGCCCAAACTGTTCAAAAATACTGATATAGCCCCTTTAAAAATTGAAAAGGGCGAAAGCAGGCAACTGGCACAAACGCCCGGTTATTACGATAGCAATGTGTTTTATTATAACCTTTTTGATAAACCTTACAACAAACGCCAGGTTGACTGGCTGTTTATTCACGAAGGCGTACCGGGCCATCATTACCAGGCCAGTACCGAGGCGCAAACCAAAACATCGACCGTGCAGCAGCTTTTTTATTACATGGGCTTTGCCGAAGGATGGGGCGCTTATACCGAAGAACTGGGTAAACAGCTTGGGGTATACCAAACCCCATATGATGAACTGGGCAAATGGGAGTGGGATATAGTGCGCTCGGTGAGGGTGCCGCTTGATGTTGCACTAAACTACTATGGCTGGACAGACGAACAGGCCCTTGCATTCTGGAAAAAAAACATCCGCGGGCAGGATGATATTGCCATGCGCGAAATTGCCCGCATCCGCCGCTGGCCCGCACAGGTAGTAACCTATAAATACGGTGCCCTGCAAATACTGCATTGGAAAGATGAGCTACAACAAAAGCAAGGCGCTAAATTTGATATCAGGGATTTTCATTCGCGCGTGCTTGATCATGGTTCGCTGCCGCTGTTTATGGTGAAGGAGAATATGTTTAAAAAGAGTTGAAGTTCCGTCCTGTTACTTTTGAAACTGATAAGGTGCACCAGAGGTGCAAAAGCTTTGTAGCAAAACACGGGTAAAGTTTTTAGCGTGCCAGAGGCACGCAACTCCGCCCGGCAGCTAAACGCCTTTGTTCAACAAGTCCTGGTAACAATCAATGTATTGGCCAAGATGGATCCCATCAACCAGCGCGTGGTTTACGTGGATGGATAGCGGCATGATCCGTTTACCATGACGATCGGTCATTTTACCAAATGAAATTTTAGGGCAGCTATCAACAAACGAAAATTTTCGGGCATGCGATAACGCTGTGAAATTGAGCCAGGGCAGGGACGAGTACCTGATGGTATTATTTACGGTTGACAGCTCGAGCAGATTATTGCTTTGTACCCGTGTTATTTCCCTGATAGCTTCGGTATTAAAATCTTCAAACGAGGGATAAAATTGAAACGAACCGAAACCAAAAGTGCCGTTGGCGCGTGGTACGGTAGATTCGCCGTCAATCCTATCGTAAATAAAAACCTCATCACCCTCCATCCGATATCTGAAAGCTTCGATAATTTGCGATGCCGCCAACGATTGGTACATGGTGTACAGGAAAAACGAGATGCCGTTTTGTTTTACAAATTTGTAGGCCGCTGTTACGTCAATATCCACATTAACGCCGTAGTACGGTTCTTCAAAAGTTTTAAAAAAGTTATAATGCTCTTTTCTTATCCAGTTATTAATATCTACCTGCTGTTTCATAATTAATGCTGATGCAATATTAGCAATAACGGGTAGCATTAATGGCGTTTTTGCTTAATTTCGAAGCCAGTCAATCTGCCTTAAAATGTCATCAGCAATAAATAATACCCAATACCAAAAAGCCGAAGTTTTCAAAGCCCTGCACCGGCGCGAGGGCTTGTTCATTATCCCCAACCCGTGGGATGCCGGTACTGCCAAAATATTAACCGGGCTCGGTTTTGAAGCATTTACTACAACCAGCGCCGGATTGGCTTACACGCTCGGTCGTCCGGATGGGTATGCGTTGATCAGTCGCGACGAGACACTCGAAAATGCCCGTGCTATCATAAACGCCACGAATTTACCTGTGGCTGCCGATCTGGAGAACGGTTTTGGCGATACCCCCGAAGCCTGCGCCGAAACTATTTTGGCTGCGGCAAGAGTGGGCCTTGTTGGCGGCTCGATTGAAGATGCTACGGGCAATGATCATGATCCTATTTATGATTTTGATCTGTCGGTAAACCGGGTAAAAGCGGCGGTTGAAGCCGCGCGCAGCCTGCCTTTTCATTTTACGCTCACCGCCCGCGCCGAAAATATGATTCATGGGAAAGTAGATTTGCAGGACACCATTAAACGCCTGGTAGCCTATGCCGATGCAGGTGCCGATGTGCTTTTTGCCCCGGGCCTTAAAACCCGCCAACAGATAAGCGAGGTAGTGAAAGCCGTTGCGCCTAAACCCCTAAATATTGTACTGGGTGCCGCTGGTTTTGATATCAGCTTCAATGAGCTTGCTGATATGGGAGTAAAAAGAGTAAGCCTCGGTTCGGCGCTGGCAAGGGCAGCGTTGGGAGCTTTTCAACGGGCGGCGGTTGAGTTAAGTAAGGGTAGTTATGGTTTTGTGAATGAAGCTGTGCCTTACCTGGAGTTGAATAGGATCTTGAGCGAGTAATTAAACGATTTGCTTATCATATTGGGCCAATATGCGCCGAACGGCGGGCTGAACATACCATAAACCTATTGGGTAAATCCAAAAACAAAGTATCCCTTTTAAGCTATCGCTATTGCCGAGTATTTCTCCCTGTAACATCGATTCAACCATTCTTGCAGAGAAACTGCAAACATAGGTAAAGCTTACGAGGTAAACCAGGCTGCCTGTTACAAGTAACCAGGCTGTTAAGGTTGGGTTATTCAAATTATCGGCCAATGAAATACTTATCAGGATGGTAGAAAGAACCATTAAAAAGCAACCATACCTAAAATAAGTAACGGAAGGTTTAACCGAAGCCGGAATCATGGAATGCATGGTGGTGGCAATAGAATGCATCCATCCTAAATTTATCAATAGCGTGAGGAACAGCCCGAATAAGCTAAAGTTTGAAAAGTTATTAAATGCCCACGGTATAATAACCATTAAAATAAATAATTGCCAGGATTTAAGTTTTAATAGAAAATGCATCTGTAAGACTTTGCTGTATTGAAGATATGTAAAATTAACCGGTAAACATACCGTGTTTTCAATAAATAAACCTGTATCAAACTGCCATAACTTCGTAATATTCAACTGTTAACTTCATCTGCTCTAAAATTTTTTCTCCATACCATTTGGTATATTATATCTTTGCGCCGATTTTAATAAAACCATCATGTTAAAAAGAGTAGTTATTACCGGCATGGGTGCCCTAACACCCCTTGGAAACGATGTAAAAACCTATTGGGAAAACATAGTTGCCGGTAAAAGTGGCGCGGCCACCATCACCCGTTTTGATGCATCATTATTTCGTACGCAGTTTGCCTGCGAACTGAAAGATTTTAATATTGCCGATCACCTGGATAAGGCCGATTTGAAACGTACTGATACTTTTACGCAATATGCGCTTGTCGCATCAGACGAGGCTATTAAAGATTCGGGTTTCGATTTAAATAAAATGGACCCCTTTGATGTTGGCATCATTTGGGGCAGCGGCCAGGGCGGTATGGAAACTTTTGAAGAGCAGGTAACCGAGTATGCCAAAGGTAACGGCCAGCCAAGGTTCAGCCCGTTTTTTGTGCCTAAGTTTATCTCTAACATGGCTTCGGGCATGATGTCAATCCGTAACGGTTTTATGGGCATTAACTATACCACGGTTTCTGCCTGTGCCACTTCAAATACGGCTATTATGGATGCGCTTAACTACATCCGTTTGGGTAAAGCAAAAATTATTGTTACCGGCGGCTCGGAAGCACCTATAACCCCGGCTTCTATCGGTGGTTTCAGTTCGATGAAAGCCATGTCGGGTCGCAATAACGATCCTCAGTATGCATCGCGTCCGTTTGATATTGACCGCGACGGCTTTGTAATGGGCGAAGGTGCGGGTGCGTTGGTGTTGGAAGAATATGAGCATGCGGTTGCCCGCGGCGCACACATTTATGCCGAAGTTACCGGTGCTTCGATGACTGCCGATGCTTACCACATGACTGCCACTCACCCCGAAGGACTTGGCGCGGCACGTGCCATGCAGCAGGCTCTTAATGAATCGGGGTTAACCATTGCCGATGTTGATTACCTGAACATGCATGCCACTTCAACCCCGGTGGGTGATATTTCGGAAGTGAATGCTGTGCTGGCGGTTAGCAAAGGCCAGGATATAAATGCTATTATTGGCTCTACCAAATCAATGACCGGCCATTTGCTTGGTGCGGCAGGTGCTATTGAGGCGATTGTGGCTATTAAATCAATTGAAAACGGCATTATCCCGCCAACTATCAATACTACTACTATTGATCCGGCTATTCCGGGCAATTTAAAGTTTGTTTTGAACGAGGCTATTGAACATAAAGTGAAAGTAGCCATGAGCAATACTTTTGGCTTTGGCGGGCATAATGGCATCGCTGTGTTTAAGGCGATATAATTATTAATGCGTCATTGCTTTTACAATCCTGAGGAACGAAGGATCTTCTTCGCCCTGTATAGCGGCTATGCAAGTTGTAGAAGATGCTTCGTTCCTCAAGCATGACAAGTTTAAAAAAAGTACGGTCATGTTGAACTTGTTTCAACATCCCACTTGCTAAGCAACCATGCTAAGCAGCGCGGCTACCTGTGCTGTGGGATGCCGAAATAATCGGCATGACGGCGGGGTATATGTCATATCTTCTTAAGGAGCCTCGGCTTTTAATTACTCAGCATAACAATGTGTTCTTTTAATTTTTAAACAGAACTTTTGCGTGCTTATTAATAACCACGCTGCTACGGCAACAATTTCCATTTTTTTAGCTCTGCCTTTATAGCTCCTATTACTTTATCGCTTATCATGCGGTTAAGTACGGCTTTGGCACCTATCCAGAGCAGGCCTTTGGTAAGCCAGTTAAAATCGCCAACATTAAGTATAATGGCCTGAACGCGGCTTTTAAGCGGGCCCTCAAACCTGTCGATATCCTTTTCTTTAAGCGTTGGCCAGTTAGTACCCGAACTGAATTTGATATCCGGAAATTTAATCTCTTCTTCAAAAACAGGGATGATCTGGTAACTATCATCAAAATGCGATTTAAAGCGGTCTTTATCGGCATTGGCATAGCCATCTTTAAAAATTGGGTTGGTATCCAATGTTTTGGCCGGTACGGTAAAATAATCGCGCAAAAATATTTTGCAGTTATGGCGGCCTAAAAAGTAATCGTGCACCCTGAATTCCTTATTTAAAAAGCCGCTGAAGCCGCTCAGTGCGCCGCAGGCTATAGCCAGTTCGCCGGTAAGGTCGGTTGATTTTCCACCCGGCATATCAACCCTGCGCGAGGGGGTAATGAGGTATTGTCCGGCACAATTCACATCCATGGCATCTTTAATGTTTACCGGTTTCGAGCGCATTTGCGATATCATGGATGATAGCGTAAGCCCGATAACATTTGAAAGCTCCCTCGATAACGAAATGGCTTTGGGCGGCTGGGTAGGGAAGGGCTCGATCATGAGTACCGTAGAAACAAATTTGTTAAAGTTGTTGTAATCCTCTGATGACTGGCCGGTGAGGTCATCCAGTACGCTGCGTACTTTATCAAATGGCTCGTTGTTAATCATGCCGCCATCTACGTTCAGGGTTTGATAGGCACCATCGCCAACAGGTGTTTTAGTTAAATAATCCTTTAGCCATGGATTATTGTTTACATACCCGGCATCACGTTTAAGCAGCCTTGACTGCAATCCAACCGGAAACGCGCCGGTAGCCATGGCGGCATCGGCAGCTACATCGATATTGATTTTATTTTTTAGGTCGAGGGGCATCCAGCCGTTATTGGGGCCTTTAATTTCCTTTTCGGTAAGCTCAAAACAGGCGTAATCGTTATGGATGCGCATGTTGTACTTGGTACGATCGGGCGATGAGGCTTTAAAAGGCACATTATAAGCATATCCCTCAAGGTTGGTTAGCGTGGTGAATAATTTGATGCCAGGCTTGATATAGGGTGGCAGCGGCTGCCAGGTTTTGGCATCGGCGCTTACCACGCGTTTGGCTATATCGTTTATAAAATCTGAATTGAGTGCCGATATTACCTTGCCGTCCTTTTTGATGTCGGAAGGATCCAGCATTTTTGAAAACATATCCGCCTGGATCAGATCCACCCACGAGTGGTACAGTTTGTTTTCGGGATGCTCGGCTAAAATGTCTGCCGTTGGTTTATCGATGGGCGTTATAGGGTTATTGAGTGCCGATGCTGCCATAATGCTGGTCATGCCCCCGGCAGATGCGCCGCCCATTACCGGGATTTGCACTTTATGCGTGGGTACGCCGGCTTCGTCGCGGTGTTGCTCCCATTTGGTTAACGCCTCAAGCAGGTAATCCATCACGCCTGCTGTATAGGCCCCGGCAGATACTGCCCCGGCCATACACAAACCAACATAAAATACCTGCTGATCCTGATTCTTTTTTTGTGCCATAAATTTAGGTGTGTTTATAAAAATAATAATGCAGCACTGTAAAGTGATGCGTGGTTTTACGCAACCTGCTGCGGGTTTTTACCCTAATTTATAAGACCTTTTTTCTCTTTCTGAGATTTTTCATGCTCCTTCGGCTTCATTTCCGACTCGATAATCTGCTGCTCAAAATCCTTTTCGTCTTTCAGGTTGGTTTTAATGATCCAAACAACAAGTACTATTAAAACGATAATTACCCCACCGACTACGAAATAATTGATTTGCATGTTTGTATATTTTCGTTTTTAAATTTATATCGGCTGTATTAATTGGCGATTAAATTTAAAATACCACATGTTTTGCGCGTATAAAACTTTTGAGTTTTAGCCTGCTGTAGATTTACCGGAAAATAAAAACAAACACAAATTGGCCGATGACGAAAATAGATGTAAACGCAATAACGCTTGCCGTTAAAAGTTTAAGAGCAATGACGAGATTTTATACAGAAAGTTTCGGTCTTGAAATTGTTGCCGAAAACGAAAGATAAGCATATTAAGACTGGATAATCCGCTGCTTACGCTTTGTGAAGAAGGTCTTTTCGATCAATATACAAATATAAACAATAAGCGCGATGGTAAGGGAATTTATCCCACAATTAAAATTCCCTCAAAAATGCGTTTCTAAAAAGATAAACGGGTTTTGAAGAAATGCTTAAGCTAAAGGTATTGTAAACCAAAATGTACTGCCTTTGCCTACTTCACTTTCAACACCCATTTTGCCGCCGTGGCGCTTAATAATCTCTGCGCTGATGTACAGGCCTAACCCAAGACCTGAATACTGAATCCCGCTGGAGTCAACGCGATAGTAACGCTCAAATAAATGGGGGAGATATTCGGGCGAGATACCACGGCCAAAATCCTGTACCGAAATTTTTGCCATATCATTGGCTTTGCCCAGGTTAATGATGATATTGTGACTGTCGGGCGCATACTTAACCGCATTGTTTACAAAGTTAACTATCACCTGTTCAATGCGGTCGCGGTCGGCATGCAATTCCAGGCCGGTATCGCCTTCAAGCACCAGCGTATGCGTGCCGGCAAGCCTGATATGGTCGCAGCATTCGTTAATCATCGAGGCTGCCGAAAAGTATGTTTTTTGTAAGGCCAGTTGCCCTGCGCTTATTTTGGATACGTTAAGCAAGCCATCAACCAGTTGCAGCATTTTATTAAGGCTGCTGTTGCCCCTGTCAATAAACTGCGGTATTTTATCTGAAGTTGGATCAACCTTAATCAGCCTGTCTAACAATTGCATCGAGGCTTTGATGGATGTCATGGGAGTTTTAAGTTCGTGGCTGGCCACGCTTATAAAATCGTCCTTTTGCTGTTGCAGGCGTTTAAATTCGGTAATATCAAGCAGGGTGCCTAATATGCGCGATGGTTTACTTATCGAGCCATAGTACACCTTTCCCTGTACCCTGATCCAGTGTTCAGATTCATCAGGCCAGATAATGCGGGCTTCGTAAAATAAATTGCCGGTTTCAAGCGCTGTGCGATGAGCGGCATCGCGTATTTTTTTATCAGCGGGGTGCAGGCTGTCAACCAGTACCTGGTGTGATACTGCGTCATTGTAACCAAAAATGGTATCAAAGCGCGGCGAGGTTAATATGGTATCGGTAACGAGGTCGAAATCAAAAGTGCCCATTTCGGCGGCTTCAATGGCAAGCCTTGCCCGCTCTTCGGCTTCTTCAATTTTGCGGCGGGCCATTACTTTCTCGGTAACATCAATGGCAATTACCATTAAGGCGCTTATTTCACCATCGAAACCTTTTACGGGTTCGTAAACAAAATCAACAAAAACGGTTTCGGGGATCCCATTCCTGATCAGCAATAACCGGTGCTCTTTGGCAATTACCGATTTGCCTGTTTCAATTGCGTTTTCCATCACCGGTTCGTACGCTTCGGCAGCCTCAGGTATGGCTTCCCAAATGCGGCGGTTTTCCAGTTCAATCCTTTTTTTACCAACAAGTTCCAGGTACGAATCGTTCACCACCTCAACAACCGTGGTATCGCTGTTAATAATGCAAATGCCCACAGGAGCTTGTTTCACCATGTTATACAGGGTATGGCGGCTCTCTTCCATAGCCTGGCGGGCATGCTCTATTTCTGTAACATCCGTCGAAAAGCAAACCACACCCACAATTTTTCCGCGCGAGTTGCGCATGGCCTGGAAGGTGAATTTATAATAATTGATTTGCAGGCGACCATCAATCATCATTTCGGCAGGTTCGTTACTGCCATGATAGGTTTCGCCGGTTTGGTAAACATCACCAATTTGTTTGCTGAAGGGTTGGCCCTCCAGTTCGGGCAGGGCTTCGTCAAAAGGTTTGCCTATAACCGATTTGTCCTTACCCCAGGCTTTCAGCGTGGCGTCATTAGCTATGGCGATGATCTTTTCCTCGCCCATACACATGTATACAGGAAACGGCGAACCCTCAACAATGCTGCGGAAAATATTTTCGGTTGGTTCCAAGTATATGTTGGTATTTGTTAGGTGAACGATGCTCTCAAAAATAAAAATATTTTCTTACAGATTTAAAGGTATGCGCCGTTATAAAAATTATTGCCGGATTTAGTTGAGGTGAACAATCTGTATGCGAAAATACCTTTCCGTATGCCAAAAACACTTAAACTAAGTAAATAGTTAAAAGCGGCGGCGGATGGTGTTTCGTGCACATTTTTATATCAAAACGCTGCTCACATTTGGTGTATAAACAATACCAGCGATATGAAAAAAACACTCTTTGTGGCATGCATAATAAGTTTATTATCGGCCAGCCTGTTAAATGCAAAAGCTCCAGACACTAAGGATTATACCAACGTGATCCGCGGGTTTATTGACAGCCACATGAACAGCGATGTTGAAAAATTTAAAGCGATAATGGATGAGCACGCCACGGTGAAAATACCGCGTGGCGAAAAAGTTTTGGTACAGGAAAAAGACGACCTGGCAGGCAATATGAAAAAAGATGCCGGTACCCAGCAAAACTGCAGCTCAAATTATGAAGTGCTGGCCAAAAGCGATGCCCTGGTAATTGCCCGTGTTGATTTTAACTACGAAAACTGCATTCAGCATCAATACCTCATCATCGAAAAAAATGTGAGCAAAGACTGGAAAATAACCCAGGTTTGCAAAATGTTTGATGATGTTAAAATACCCGAAAACGGGAGCAACAGCATAGCTGCAAAAAACTAAAAAAAACACCCGAAGCAGACAGATAATTAATCACCCCATTGGGGTGATTTTTTTTATTTTAATTAGCTTTAATTTAACTTTTTAATTGTACCCCCGTGCAATAATTTAATTTGACTGTAATTGAGTAAGCTATCACGTTTGCGGGCCGTTGTTTTTTTGTGCTGCCTGGTGTTATTAGGTATAAACCGGGCCAGGGCGCAGAAGTACATTTTTGCGCATTATGATATTGAAGACGGCCTGATCCAATCGCAGGTTAACCGTTTATCGCAGGATATTGACCACCGGCTTTGGATAGCTACTTTTGGCGGCGCCTGCCGCTTTGACGGTAAAGAATTTACCGGTTACAACCGCCGTGCAGGCCTGCCTGATAATTATGTTTCAACCATATTTTCGGATAAAGGCGGATGCACCTGGTTTGGCACCCTTAACGGGCTGGCCAGGTTATATAAGGGGCAAATTATTAAATACAAGCCCGATATTCCGTTAAAGCGATATTTTGTTGGCAATATTATCCAGGATGGTGGAGGTACCATCTGGGTAACATCGGGCGGGGCCTTGTTCAGGGTTAAGGATAATAAAATGCAGCATGTTGTTATTGATGGTGATGCCGAACTGATCCCTACCAGCCTTGCTGTAAATGCCGCCGGTAATTTGTACGTGGCTGTATATAAAGCCGGCGTTTATCGCTTAAACGGAAAAAAATGGCAGCACATCATCAGCATCGATTCCCGATACGCTGATCAGCCTATAAAACGCATCTTTTTTGACAGGTTTGATAAACAAAAAACATACCTGCTAACCCGTGCCGATTTATTATTTGTTAAAGATGGCATGGCGCAACCGGTACCGGCCAACGTTTTTCTGCAAAAGGGAAAAGGGCAGTTGCTGTGTATTGAGCAGGATGCCGATGCCAATATCTGGCTTGGGACTGATGCGGGCGCTTACTGTATCTGTGCCGATGGTGGATTTCTGCACTATAACTCGGCCAATGGGCTTACCGATAACTCTATATCCGATATTTTTTTAGATTCTGATAAAAACCTGTGGCTGGGTAGCCTGGGTAACGGCCTTTACCGCTGCGAGGGCGACAGGTACACGGTTTTTGACCGTTCGCAGGGCATCCCCGAATCAAAAATTGTAATGTCGTTAACTAAAGACTGGAACAATAATGTGCTGATGGGGATAGATGGCGGCGGCATAATGCAGTACGATGGTAAAAAGCTCAGCAACCTTAAAGTCCCCGCTGCTTCTGATGCTTACTTAAAAGGTGTTCAGTGCCTTTATACCGATAAAAACGGTACGGTTTGGGTGGGCACCGGGCAAACAGGGTTATGGGCGTATAACAAAGCGGGGTTCAGGCAAATTAAGGATAGCTGGAGTTTTGCCTACAATTTTATAACCGGCGGCGACGACGGAACTTTATGGCTGGCAACATCCATGGGCTGTTTTTATTACGAAAACGGCCAGTTAAAACAGCTGGACAGCGTGCCCTCATTCTCGGCGGCTTTGGTTACACTCGGGCGCGATTCGGTTTTTGTGGGTACGCAAAATGGAGTTGCTTTGGCGGTGAATAAAAAGGTGGTGAGCGGTTTTAAGTTAAAATCATTCCCGGCCACAGCTGTGTACAGCATGATAATTTATGATGGCATGCTGCTTGTTGGTACCGACGATAGCGGCCTGTACACCTGGGATATGGAAAGCGGTGCCACGCATACCTATACCGTTAAAGACGGCCTCAAAGCCAACAGCATTTACAGTTTAGCTGCCGACGAACGGGGCCGGCTATGGTTAGGTACCGGTCGCGGTATCAACCGTATGAAGTACGACCCGCAAAAGAAAACCTTTTGGGTGATCGATAACATCGGTTCGAAGGAGCCTGTGGTTGAGGCTAACCAGAACGCTATCCTGCACCGGGGGCGCGAGGTTTGGATCAGTACTACCAAATCCGTCATGGTATATAACACCATGACCAAAATGGTACCCTCGCCGCCGCCGCACGTTATCATTAAATCGGTACAGTTAATGAAAGAGGATGGCGAAAAACGCTCGTCAATTGATTTGAACGATTGGGTTAAGCTCAACCATAATCAAAATCATTTATCGATAGCCTTTCTGGGCGTTTACCTGAAAAACCCGGATGCGGTATCGTACCAATATAAATTGGTGGGGCTTGATAGTGCGTTTAGCGCCCCGGTGCGCAACAACGTGGTTAATTATCCCTCCCTGCCACCCGGTACCTACACTTTTAAAGTGAAGGCCATTAGTCCCGATGGGCAGGTATCTCCTCATATAGCCGATTTTAATTTTGAAATTATTCCTCCCTTTTATCAAACTTTTACCTTCAGACTGCTGGCTGTCATTTTATTGGTGTTGCTGGGTTTTGGTGTGCAAAACCTTTTACATCAGCGTAAAATAAAACGGCAGAAGGCAATTGAAGCCATGAAGCGCGAAGAAAAGCTCAAAATACGCCAGCAAACTGCCGAGGATTTTCATGATGACCTGGGTAACAAGCTTACCCGCATTACGGTGCTATCAGAAATACTGAACGCCAAGATAGATCAGGAAAAATCAGATCAGCGGGGCATTGTTGATCAGATTAAACAAAATGCGGCATCGCTTTATAACGGCACCAAGGATATCCTTTG
The DNA here is from genome assembly GCF_003576455.2 of Mucilaginibacter celer. Classification (NCBI taxonomy): domain Bacteria; kingdom Pseudomonadati; phylum Bacteroidota; class Sphingobacteriia; order Sphingobacteriales; family Sphingobacteriaceae; genus Mucilaginibacter; species Mucilaginibacter celer. The sequence goes on along the minus strand of NZ_CP032869.1, from coordinate 3,648,076 downwards.
GGCACTCGACCCTAAAAGTGATAACCTGTACGAAACGCTGAACCATATCCGCGAGATAGGGGTGGAGGTTTTTCATGATGTACCAGTTGATTTTGAATTTGCAGTTGTTGATGAAGACCTGCAGCTGATTAAGCTGCCGATGGAGTACAGTCGCAATATCACCATGATATTTAAGGAACTGCTTAACAATATTTTGAAACATGCCGATGCTTCGGTGGTAACATTTGAACTTGATGAGCGTCATAAGAATGAGATAACCCTTAAAGTAACCGATGATGGTAAAGGCTTTGACAGCAGGGCCGCGCACCGCGGCCGTGGTATTAATAATATCAACGCACGGGCTAAGCGCATCAATGCCAGGTTAATTATCAATTCGGCCGGGGGAAGAGGTACAACCACTACATTAACATTTGGTATAAACCAGTTAAGCAATTAAGCATGGCCCGTAACATTAAGGTAAGTATAATTGAGGATGATGAAACCCTGCGCGATGGCTATGCCTTTTTAATTGGCGCCACCGATGGTTATGATGTTATCAGCACCTATTGCTCATACGATGAAGCTGCCAAAAAAATAGCCGCCGACAAGCCTGATGTAATCCTGCTTGATATCGAGTTGCCCGGCGTAAACGGTATCGACGCTATCCCGAAACTAAAAAAACTGCTGCCCAATTGCTATATCCTGATATTGACAGTTTACGAATCGGAAAAGCAGATCTTTAATGCGCTGGCCAACGGTGCTTCGGGTTATCTCACTAAAAATACACCCTCGGCAAAAATTATCGAATCGATAAAGGAAGTGCGCGACGGCGGCGGACCAATGAGCATCAATATAGCCCGGCTGGTGATCCGTTCCTTTCAAAAAAACCAGGAATCGCCATTGTCAAAGCGCGAAACGCAGATCCTGGAGCTGATAGGTGAGGGCAAAAGCCGTGGGCAGATAGCCGCTGAGCTTTTTATTGACCTGGAGACGGTAAGGAGCCATATAAAAAATATCTACCTTAAGCTGGATGTTAACTCCCGGGCCGATGCTATTAAGCTGGCGAGGCAGAATAAGTTGATATAGGCAATCTTTCTAAAGTAAAAACTGAGTTGTTATTCTCCAATTATCCTAAATTATACAGGCGATGCAATTTTTATGCCCCGCAACGTCGAAATATTTTCACCATTCTTAATCGCTTTAACAATACGCTTCTGATCTTCTATCATTTTGATGATAGGGTTATTGGTAATGGTTACTGATCTCTTGCCTCTTCCTTCCGACACGATTTTTGGACATTTAATGGTGTATTACAAATATACTTTTTTTCGATTGCTGTCCATCTACAGACAGGAAATCGCTTTAAAATAAACAGGCGACACGCGGCTCCTATGGAGCCAATTACCGTTAGTAATTTGACTATAAACACGATACTCCGACGGATTTATAAGACTTAACTTTGACCACCCCGGAGGGGTAGCGTGTTTATAGAAAAATTGAATGCGCTTTTGGGCTCCGTAGGTGCCTCGTGGTCTAAAAGCGATTTTCCACTCTACTGACGAATATACTCCTGCTGTTCTTGACTTTGTCTGCGAAGGCTATGCCCCCGTTGTTCGTAGACTCTGTCTACGAACAACTATGCCCGGAGTTTGCAACTCCGGTTCATTTCAAAACCAGTAAATCACCAATCCCAAACAGGGAGATGCTATTCCCTTTTCTGAGGTAACGTAGTGCTTTTTATTCCTTGCCTTGCTTTATAAATATATCACTATGAGATATATGATCTATCCTGTAATTGCAGAGCACCCAAAAATTCTTATCCCCCATATTAATTCACAAATCCCCCAAACAGGGGGATACTATCCCCCTGCGCTTACCCTACCTTTGATAGTGTAAAGTAGTTTTAACTGACCGGCTACTATAACCCGTCAAAAGAAAATTATCCCAAAGGTTGTTTTGCCCAAAGGCTGATTTGCCCGATTTAGTGCCTGGTTTCTGTTAAAACTATTTGCCCAATGAAATTGAAATATATACCGGTTTATACAGCCGACTTTGATAGTCAACTTAATTTTTACACGCAAAAATTGGGTTTTAAGGTAACCGGTACCATGACGTTTCATGAGGGGAGAGAAAGCACAGTGATCCGGTCGGATAAATTAAATGTTGCCTTGCTTGTAACTAATAACGATAGCAACAGTGATAAGAGTAATGTAATCATCAACACTACCGATTGCCTGAATGATTATCATTTGCTTAAAACAGCAGGGGTGTTTTTCTGTAAGTCGCCTGCCTACTTACCGGCAGGTTTAGTTGCCGAATTTATGGACCCGGCGGGAAACAGGTTTATGTTACTGGAAGAAAGAAATTATAACGAATAATAAAATCATATCACAATGGATTATTCAAAAGTATTACGCAACAACAACAAGATAGTGAGCCGCACCGGCGGCCAGGGACAGGGTGTGCAATATACTTCAGACCTGAGCCTGCGCTTTGTTTTAAGCGGAAATGAACGTTATGATATCGGCCGCAGGCATTTATCCATTTACCCCGATTCGTTTTTGATCCTTAACCGGGGTACAAAATATTCAACCGAAACTGATGCCGGCGATCCTGTACAATCATTTGCCATCAATTTCGATCAGCAGTTTCTGCAGGATTTTAAAGAGTGCTGGACTTTTGGCGATGGCAAGCTGTTGGATCAGGGTAACGAAAGCATCAAAGCGCAGCCCGAATTCAGCGAAACCATTTACCCTTTTGCCGGTGATATCAGGTACAATGTATTTCACCTTAAACAACATCTTGATGATGGTATGCAGGATGAAATGCTGATTAACGAATACTTGCACCACACACTCATCAACTATTTTAATATATATAATGATGAGGTTTATAAAAAAGCCGACAAGCTGGAATTTTTAAACCAGGGTACTAAAATCGAGATCATCAGGAGGCTTAACCTCGCCAAAGAATACATGTACAGCAATTATAATCAGAACGTTAACCTCGAGGACCTGGCCGAGCATGCCTGCCTTTCGGTTAACCACCTGTTGCGTACGTTTAAACAGGCTTTTGGTTTAACGCCTCACCAGTTTTTAATTCAGCTGCGTTTAAAACGCTCATTGCTGTTGCTTAAAGATACCCGTTATCCTGTTAATGAGGTAGTTAGTATGGTTGGTTTTGAATGCCCGAGCTCGTTCATTCGCCTGTTCCGTACGCATTATAATATCACGCCTTTAAAGTACAGACAATCAGCATGATATGAATTTAATCCCGGCTTTTAAGATGGGTGTTTTTCACACATGTAGCCACTTAATAAGCCCTTATGTTTGTATTACCAAGTAGTTTTTTTGTTAAGGATATTTGGTCAGTTAATAGTTAATTAAAAAGTCAGTTACGCGAGGTTACTGACTTTTTGTTTTTTGGAAGGTAGCCAATACGCAAAGGACTAATCTCTTAGTTTTAAGCTCGCAAAGTCGCTATGGCGCAAAGTTTTCTGTTGTATGTTTGATAGCTGCATGTTAGCGATTTTTAAGAACGCAAAGATGCTGAGACGCAAAGGACTAATCTCTGTTCTCCGTTCACTAATCTCTTAGCTTTAAGCTCGCAAAGTCGCTAAGGCGAAAGTTTTCTGCTGTGTGTTAGATAGCTGCCTGTTAGCGATTTTTAAGAACGCAAAGATGCTGAGACGCAAGGGACTAATCTCTGTTCCCCAATCACTAATCTCTTAGTTTTAAGCGCGCAAAGAAAGCTAAGCCGCAAAGGTTTTTAAATGTAGGAGAATTGTTGTGATAAGCGAATGATGAGTAATGGCTTGTATTTTAATGAGATGCGTGCCTGGAAATATGCGAAAATCAACATTTCAAAATCTGCTGTAACATTTGCAAAAAAAAGCCGTCTTGTTATTTAAAACCTACAACTATGAAATTTTTTACGCTGCTGGCAGTAACAGGTGGATTATATTTTAACTCATTACAGGTTGAAAAAATGAACCTTGCTGTTTCAAAACTTCATTCAAAAAAATATTGCGCTAACGCTAAAAAATCAAAATGCCCGCTTGCTGCCAAACGGACTAAATGTGCTAAACTCAATAGTTAAAACGATACGGGTTTCATCCACCCTAAAAGGCATCCGGTAACTAAAGCAAGGGGAAAAATCTGTTACCGGTGCCTTTGCCTTTTAATCACCTGCCTTCTTCAAGCTTATACAAATCGGCATCGCCTGCTGCAACTACAAAACTATCATAGCTTTTGCCGGATCTCTGTAATAACGACGAGCCTTTATAACGCTTTGCCGGATCGAGGCCGGTACGTTTCGCATCTATCGTGAATGTTTTAGCCTCTGTGCCATAGTTAAACAAAGCCAGGTAGGTTGTATTGCCTATTTTAGTAACAAACTGTTCGGTGGTTTCGGTACCGGTATTGCCTTCAACCGGTCTGAAAGCTTTGCCGTTTGCAACTATCTTCAAAATTTCGGGGTTTTGATACATGGCTTTAGCCCTGTCGCTCCATTGGCCATGGGTCGAAAAATCATCGCCGGTGATGAACGTACCTGTAACCACCGCTGAGAGCATCCGGGCGCGGTTAGCACCTTCGCTTTCGGTATTGAGCACAACATGGTCGGCATCAATGTAGTTGTACAGGTAAGTTTGCCACCAGCCGTAGTTTACGCTGTTGAGTGTATAGCGGGTATCCTTAATGGTTTTAAAGGCATCGCAGGCAATACGGCGCATGTGCGCGTAACGGCCGGTTGCCAGGCTGGGAGAGATGGCGGCGTAAACCAGCATTTGCCCATCTAACTCATCTATCAGGTGTTCCATCCCCTTTTTATAAGCCTGCATACCGGTTGTAATTTTAGGATCGTAAAAATGGCTCGACTCAGCCGCAGCATGGCCCAAAAAATCGATCTTGATCATTTTAAAACCGCAGGCTTTTAATTTGCCTATCACATAGTCAATATGTTGCAGGGTACCGGGATGAGTGGGATCTGTGGCGCGTGCACCGTCAATGTCGTGATAGCCATCGCCTACTTTAGTCCAGGTTTCGCCGTAGGTGTAGTTGCTGCCCAGCACCTTACGGTCGGGACCGCCTTTCCATCCCCAATCGGTAAATGGTGCCCAATAAACGCCGGGTTGCAGGCCTTTGCTTTTGCAATAATCGGCAAAGGCTTTCAGCTGACCGAAATCGCCTTCCCATCCGCCTTTAATCATATTATCCCAAAACGAATCCAGATCAATAAAAGCCGTATTGCCATTGCGGAAGGCAGGGATGCTATCGGCAAAAAAATCGGCCACTTTAATGGCTTTATCATAGCTCAGTTTTTCCTGCATTACGCCCCAGCTGTTCCAGCCAATTGGGGTTGGCTTTGTCCAGTTAAAAATATAAGGCGGTTCGGCAATGCGGTTGGCCTTGCCAAATTCTTCCAGTCCGGTACGCCAATCGTCAAAGCGGCCTACAAATATTTTAGGAGATTTAATAACATCTCCGCTAATCTCGCCATGAGCAATTTTATCACGATTTACGGCTTCTTCCGTATAACCACCCCAAACCTCAAAAGTATCAGCGCTATCTTTTTTGGCTATGGTGCGCACGCCGGTTTTCCAGGTTTCGTGTTCAACCGAGCCAAATACTACCCCATTGCGGCTATCGTTATCAAAAACAACTCCTACCTCGGCGCTGGTATTGGTAAGTGGTGCTTTGAAGGCTTTTGAATCGTAACTGATAAAAGTGTCGTTATCAAAAGGCACGAAAAGCGAGCGGGTATCGCCGTTAAATTTCTTCATATCGCCGGCGACAGGTTCAATGTAGTTGGTTTTTAGGTTTTTCCCCTTGATGTAAACTTCGATGGTAAAAAAGCTTTTGCCGCCCGAAAGGTAACTGTTAAATACCTGTACCATGGTGGGCAGATTTTTACCGGTAAGCGTAAACTCATCTTTTACACTTTTGCCAAAAGCATCTGTAGCAACGGTTTTATGGGTAGTGATATGTTGGTATTGTTTTGATGTGATGTATTTGCCATCGATTTTAACCCTCGAAAAACAATTTTCCAGTACAGGTTTGCTGTCTTCATCAATCCCAAAAGTTTTGGTTTTTTGATTGTAAAGGATGGTGCCGGTTTTGCTGTAGGGTAAAAATATAGTTTCCGGACCGAGATGCCGGGTACTATCGGCGGTAGAGCTTGAGGCAATTGCCGGCCGGCAAACGCAAACCAGGCCGGACAACTGCACAGCAATTATAAAACGATTAAGGAATTTTTGCATGAATTGATGGTTTATAAATGTCAAATATACATTTTAATTTAAAAGCGCCATGTTTTTTTGAAATGATAACGGTTTATTTACAAATGTATATGTTGTCGAAAAACGTCATTGCGAGGTACGAAGCAATCGCGAACCACACAAGGCAAAACCTGCTTCCGTGCGATTGCTTCGTACCTCGCAATAACGTGGTGGAAAGTACGTTATTGAAAAAAGTTATTTAAGCTTTAGTAGCCATAATACTTTTAACCGCACCGTTAATTTTCACCTTAACCATGCGCGGGGTAGGAGATGTTACTTTGTAAGCGGTTACCTTACCATCTCTCCATTTCATATCCACCGTAAAATTACCACGGGCTTTTAAACCTTTAACCTCACCCTGCGCTTTCCATACATCCGGAATTGAAGGGAGAAAGTCAATAAACCCCGCATGGCTTTGGATCAGCATTTCGGCAATACCAGCTTCTGCACCAAAGTTACCGTCAATCTGAAACGGCGGACCGGCAGATAGCAGGTTAGGATACACACCACCACCGGCTCCGTAATTAATATCGGTTTTAATGGTAGGCTTCATCAGTTCTTTAAACAATTTGTAGGTGCGGTTACCATCATGCAAACGTGCCCACCACAATATTTTGTAAGCGATAGACCAGCTTGGCCCATCATCGCCCCTTACTTCTAAAGTTTTCCTGGCGGCTTCGGCAAGGGCGGGTGTTGCTTCCGGTGTGATCTGTGCTGCCGGGAACAGTCCATATAAATGCGACACGTGACGGTGTTGCGGCTCGGTTTCTTTATAATCTTCCAGCCACTCCTGTATACGGCCATCTTTGGCAATAACACCCGGAGGAGGTAGTTTCTTTACTTTGGCAGCCAGTGTTTTGCTGAATGCTTCGTCTTTGCCTAATACTTTACTGGCGGTGATCACATTGTTAAACAACTGGCGGATAATCTGGTTATCAATAGTAGGCCCCATGCAAATGCTGGCGTGGGTACCATCGGGCAGGTAAAAACTGTTCTCGGGCGATGATGATGGCGAGGTTACCAGCCAGCCTGTTTTAGCATCGCTAATGAGCATGCTGTTATAAAACTGTGCCGCGCCTTTCAGTATCGGGTAAATTTGTTTCAGGTAATTCTTATCACCTGTAAAATCATAATGCTGCCAAAGGTTATCGCAAAGCCAGCCCGAACCAACTTTACATACACCCCATGATGCGCTTTCACCCGGCTCGGTAAAGCCCCAGGGGTTGGTAATTACGTGGGCAACCCAACCATCGGCATTGTAATAGGCTTTGGCCGTTTTTTCGCCGTGCGGTACCATACCTTTAACCAGATCGGCCAGGGGAAGATTCAATTCCGAAAGGTTGGAAACCTCAACCGGCCACTGGTTCATCTCGATATTGATATCGAGGTGATAGTCACCATTCCATGGGGTATGAACTTCGTTAGCCCATAAGCCCTGCAGGTTTGGTGGCAACAAACCTACGCGGGTGCTGCAAATGCTCAGGTAACGACCAAACTGGTAAAATAAAACCGGCAAAGCATTATCAGCATCAGGGTTGCTGCGGAAAGCGATCAGTCTTTGGTCGGTAGTCAGCTTTTCAGCTTCTGATGATCCAAGGTCAACATTTACACGGTTAAACAGCTTTTGGAAATTGGCGATGTGCTGCTGTTTTTGCAAAGCATAAGGCTTAGCCAAAGCCGTGCCCATATCTTTGTTCAATTTGTTTAGATACTGCGGATTTTTAAAATCGGTACCTGCCGATACATAGATCAAAACCTCGGTAGCATCTTTAATAACCAGCGAAGTAGGGGTAGTGGTTAATGAACCACCGGTTAGCTTAGCCTTAACCGCGGCTTTGTAAGCTACGCCTTTACCATCGGTACCATTATCTAACTGGCCTATCAGGTCCAGCTCGTTACCGGTAGTTGAGGTAAGCCCCCGCTCGGGGCGGGTAATACCTATGTTCAGGTTAAGCATGCCCGGTTTATCGGCGCTTAGTTTAATCACATCTACATCATCGCCAAAACTGGTGAAATATTCGCGTTTGTAAGTAACGCCGTTTATTTTAAAAGTGGTTTTAGCCAGCGCGTTGTTTAATGAAAGCTCACGTTCGTAATTTTCAAATCGTATCTGTTTATCATCGGTACCTTTGTACTGATAGTTGATGTTCAAATCGCCCAGCATCTGGAAGCAACCAAATGGCACACCACCCGATCCTTTGCCTGTACAAACGAACGATTTATCAATGATAGCCTGCGCTTCCACGTTTTTACCTGCGGCCAGTAGCCTCCTGATTTCGGGTAGCTGTTTATAAGCCTCGTAATTATTGGCATCCTGCGACGAGCCCGACCACATGGTGATATCATTCAATACCACTTTCTCGCTGGTAATGCTGCCATCGGGCATCATGCCCAGGCGGCCGTTACCTAAGGCCAGGGTTTCTTCCCAACGCTGTGCGGGCTGTTTGTACCATAGTTTTAATTGTTTTGTTTGTGCTTGTGTAAACGTTGCAATACCTGTTATCATTACAGTTATTAACAAGGGCGTTTTTATTGGCATAATTTATTAATTGGGTTTCTGTATTTTAAGCTTGTTTATTTATTTGTGGTAAAGGCCGGAATTTCTTCGGCGTTTTTGTTCAGTTCAAGTACTATTACGTTGCTGTTGGCATCGGGTAATGCTTGCGGCAAATCAATAATGTAACTGCTTGCATCGGTTGTATAATTGATTTTAGCTCCTCCCATTATCGTGGCAGCAATTATGCTGATGCCGGGCAGGTTGGGCAATACAATTTTATCATCTTTTTTCTGAAAAATATGTAAATAGATTTTATTTCCCTTACGTGTGGTACCAAATACTTCATTAGGCACGTACGGGCCGCCCTTGGTTCCGTAAATACTTGAACCGTATTTTTTTAGCCATGCCCCCATTTGTTGCAGGGCTTTAACCTGCCGGGCTTCAATGCGGCCATCGGGCATAGGGCCAACATTAAATAACAGGTTGCCATTACCTGCGGCGGTTTTTACCAGGGTTTGGATGCACTCCTGTACACTTTTCATTTTATCATTAGGTTTCCAGGCCCATTGCTGGCAAATAGTGATGCAGCTTTCCCATGGCGCTGTCATGTTAAGCTGGCCAATGCGCTGCTCTGGCGTAAGGTAATCGCCTACCGATTGATCGTTCAGTTTTTCGCTCTCTTTGCCCAAACGGTTGTTTACAATAACGTTACGATCAATGCTTTTGATGAATTTGTAGATCTCCTGCCCGTCGGCGTTGGTCCAGGGTTTTTCCCAGTAACCGTCAAACCAAAGCAGGTAGGGGTGATATTTGGTGATGAGCTCTTTCAGCTCATTCTTCATTTGCGTTTTAAAGGCTGCCATATTGCCCTTTACGTTTTTTGTGCTGTCGTAAGGGTTTTGGATAGGGTAGTTAGGGTCGTGCCAGTCAAGCACGGTGTGGTAAATACAAAATAATACGCCTTGTTTTTTACAGGCCGCAGCCAGCTCGGCTACCATATCGCGTTTATAGGGTGTTTTGCTGATGTTATAGTTTGTGAATTTTGACGGCCATAAAGCAAAGCCATCGTGGTGTTTGGCGGTAATTACCAGGTATTTCATACCGGCATCTTTAGCTGCTTTTACAATGGCATCTGCATTAAATAAAACCGGGTTAAATTCTTTATAAAGGTTATCATAATCATCCTGCGCTACTTCTTTATTCCGGCTCCAGCCAATTTCGGTACCACGCAGGGTTACCGGGCCAAAATGAACAAACATGCCGAAGCGTTTGGTCATGAAATCATCCAACACTGCTTTAGGTGTCTTAAGGGTTCCGGTTTGCTGGGCAAAGCCAATTCTGAGTATTAAAAGCAGGTTAAGAAATAGTAGCGCCGTTTTTTTCATGGTTGTTTTTAGGTAGATATTTAAACAGAGGTCAGTCGTTTAAAAAATAAAAATATGACCAGGCCGCCGAAGCAGCCCGGTCACGGGGTGTTATTAAAGTAGTGCGTTATTCCAGAAAGTAAGCTCGCTCATGTTGGTATAGTTACCTTCACCGTTCGAGTTATGTTTTATCCTGATGCGGATATAACGCACCGGCGGCGGGTTAGGGTCGAAATTAACTTTATACGGAGCGCTGCCATCGTCGGTGCGTTTAATCTCTTTAAGCAGTTTCCAGCCTTTGGCGGTAGCCTCGGCTGCCCAGCCCGGATCGTTTGCTTTAAGGTTGGTGGTGGCGTTGGTTAAATCGGCTATGCCCCAAACCTCAAAATCATCGGGGTTATGGCAGCAGTTACGGCCGGTTTCTTCAATGGCAACCAAGCCTTTATACACAGCGCCCATATCAAAAGTGATAACCACCGGCAGCGGACCATTACCATCACTGTGGAAGATGTTAGGATACCCCTGCGGACTGGTACTGCCATCCCAAAGTTTATCGATATCTGTTCCGCCTTCATAAGGCCTTGCGTCATTTGGCAGGTAAACCTTTTTAAACAACTTTTTATCGCAAATCGAAACCGAGTTGATGGTGGTAAAATCCTCATAATTGGCTACATAAAAGGTATCAAGCGCGTTGGCCACCGGTTTAAATGCCGAGCGGAACTCAATTTTGGTGTCGGCTTTATAGTCGGGAAGTACGATGGATAAACTATCTGCGCTAAGCCTGCCAATACTGGCCTGTCCGGCTTTGTTGGTGTATTTAATTTCGGTAAATACGTTATGAGTGCTGGTATCAACCTTTAAAAAGTTGAGTTTCAGCTTGCCATCGGCACTGATGCCATACGGGTTGGTTACATCAAAACCACGGTTTGATAAACCTGATTGGTAAATAGGCCCATAAACCCTCACATTGTTAATATCCAGCGGGATAGATTTGTTACCCTTGGCATCGTACGAAAATACGGTGAACGAATAAATGTACTCGTTAAGGTTGGGTACAACCACCGTTAAACTATCCGAAGGGTTGTGGTTGGTTGAGTTAAAAATAATTGAATCGGCTTTGTTGTTCCAGTAAACCACATAACGGGTTATGCTTGGGTCGCTGCTGGGGTTCCAGGTAATGGCAGCCCGCAGGTTGCCCGGACGGGAGTGCGCGTTGGCTACCGTGCCCGGATATTTTATTTCTTTGCCGTTAAGGTACGATTTAAACTCGGTATCCTGCTTGCTGCAGCCATACATGAGGTACCCCAGCAGACCTAAAGCAGCTATTCTGATAATATTTTTTGTTTTCATTTTAATCTGAATTTTTAATGCCTATTGTGGGTTGCCATAAATTGAAAGTTCCATCATGTGGGCAAAATCACCGTTTGACCATGTGGCATGCACCATAAACCTGAAATATTTAATAGGCTGTGATCCCGGCGGAATATTAAAGTTTACACCCGCCGCAACAAAGGCAGCATCGGCCGAGTTGGTAAAGCCGGGAGTAAGGCCCGATGGTGGGTTAGGGTAGTGGTAATTACCAATATTAACCCAATCGCCAACTACAGTGCCAACCGGGGCATAATCAGGCAGCCTTACATCCTGCGGTGCGTTGATGTTTGATCCCCAGATGCTGAAATCTTTAGGGTTACCATGTGCATAGGCGTACTGATCCGGACGTTCCCACAACACAAAGCGACTTAACTGGGCCGATACGCCAAGGCTGAAGGTAACCTGCATTGGCGCCGGCGCTCCTGGTGCGGTGTGCCATCCGTTCGAATATCCGTCGGTTTTGTTATCCCACAGGTAAGGTACTTCCCATCCGTAAGCGGTAGGACTATCGGTATTTGTTTTGTATACCGAGAATTTGCTCTTATCCAACAGTGTTTCAAAAATAGGAGTGATATCCAGTACTGTAGTATCCGATACGTTGCCGAACTTATCGGTAACATATACGCCAAATTTTTGCGACACAGCCGGATATCCCCTTATAGAGTAATTAATGGTATCCGTTTTGGTATAATGCTGATCTACCACTTCCAATGCCTGGGTCGATTTATCGAAAGCCAGCAGTATTACGCCGATATCCTGTTTATCAGGGTTCATGGCTTTGATGTTTACACCACCAAAATCGCGGGTCATGCTTACGGTAGGTTTAATTAACCGGTAAAACGGAACATCAGGATGAACTTTAACCACCAGCGGGTCTGACTTAACGTTGGCCCTGCTTACCGAATAGAGGGTTACCTCGTATTCCTGGCTTTTTGCAAAGCCATCAACCGTAACGGTATCCGAATAATAGCTCGATTTGGTTTGACGGGTGGTTTTATCATTAATCTTATATTCAGCCTGTATGTACAGCAGGTTATCAGAGTTTGGCAAATCGTAAGTGATATAAGCGCCTCCGTTAAAGTTTTTAACTTTTACATTGGTAACAACACCAGGCTTGCTCAGATCGTTAGATACCTCCGACACGTAGCCGTCGTTCTTTTTGCACGAGTTTAAACACGCCATCAACAGCATCATGGCAAGCACCATTGCTGCAACCGGGTAATTTTTTATGCGTTTCATAATTCTTTATCTATGTTGAATTAATTCAAATTTATTTAAAGGGCAGCGGCCTACCAGTAAGTGGTTTGTACCAGGTTGCTGTTGATGATCAGGTTGTTATCCTTTATCGGCCAGAAATAGTTTTTCAAACCAAAAACCGGCGTAAGTACCGTGTGCGGACGGTAATAGTTACCCGCTTCCGATTCGTAAATATTCCAGCCCTGCAGCGGTACGCTCAGCACACTCTGGATCTCTTTCCAGCGGCGAAGGTCCCATCCGCTTTGTGCTTCAAAACACAACTCAATACGGCGTTCGCGATGGATAATTTCTCTTAAACCATCCTGGCTGGTAGGTTTGCCCGGGTTTTTAGAATAGGTTGACCATGATTCCAGTACACCTTTTAAACCTGCCCTTGTGCGCACTTTATCAATATAATTGTAAACATCGGCCGATGGGCCGCCAACCTCGTTCAATGCCTCGGCATACAACAGGTATAAACCGGCAAGCCTCATCAATGGCAGGTGATATTCAATTGATTGAAAGCCGTCATCATAAACTGAAAGATAGTTGGCCAGCTTTTTAGGCCAGTAACCGGTGATGTTCAAGGTGTTCAAATCTTTGGGGCCGGCAAGCGAGGCTGCACCGCGGGCCTCCACGTGATAAGCCTGATCCTGGTTGTAAATACCGTTACCGTACCAGATACTGCCATCAAAAGCAATGTTGGCGTAAAAACGGCTTTCGCGGCCGTAATGCTCATTAATAGTTGTATAACCTTTGGCTATGTAATATTTATCATCATCACCTGCCGTTTTCAGGGCATAACGGTTTCCATAATCGTAGTTTTTATCCTCGGTTAACGGTACACCGTTAGCGGTATAAAAAAGCTCCTGTGTAGAAATAGGAACCGCAAAGGTAGATGGGTTTGAGAAAATATTAACTGCCGATTTAGGGGTTAACCTTGGCGTTGCATAACCCTGGCACGGAAAAGTTGGGTTTAGCGCCCAGATCAGCTCGGGGTTAACATCCCACTTTTCGGTAACCGCATTTTGAATGGTTAGTTCGCTGCGCAATTGATCTGACAGAGCGCCTACCGTTGGTGGTGCAACAAAAGTGTACAATTTAAGGCCGTTGGCTTCGCAGGCATCAATAGCTGCTTTGGCGGCATCGGCGGCACGTTTCCATTTTGCCGGATCGGGAGCGCTTGAAAACAAGGCCTGGCCATCTTTGTTTTTCATGCTGGCATAATCAGGATTGCCGTTAAATAACGGGCTTGCCTGGGTTGCCAGCATTTCGGCTTTGATGGATAGGGCGGTTAACTGGGTAATTCGGCCAAGTTCTTTTGCCTGGTTGGTGATAACCGGCGGCAGATCAGGAATGGCTTCGTCAAGCAATTTAACACAATAGTTAAACACCGAATCAACCGGCGAGCGTTTTACCTTAACTTCTTCGGTGCTGGCTGTAATATCAATATTGGTTTTTACCAATGGCACCGGGCCGTACATGCGGCACAGGTAATAATGATAGTATGCTTTCAGAAATTTCACCTCGGCAATCCATCTTGCTTTTTCAGACGGCGACAGATCAACAGGTTTATCAATATTCTCCAGCATAATGTTACACCTGCGAATAGAGCGGAATAAAGCCATGCCGCCGTTTTCACCATCCCACCAGTTTAAACCGGGGCTGCTGCTGTTTTGCGTACCGCGGATAAGGTTAAAGCCTGTTTCGTTAAGCGGGTGGTTGGTAAGGTTATTTGGATAAATAATTTCCGACGAGGTGGTGAAACCTATGTTTGATGTAGGATCATAAAACTGCTGCAACGTTGCATAGCAGGTAAACAGGTAGTTTTCGGCCTCGTTACGGTTCCTGAAGGCGTATTCGAGCGTGCCTGTGTTATCGGGCGTTACATCAAGGTATTTTTTACATGATGCACCTGAAAACAGGACGCCTACCAGTAATAAAAGTTTAAAATATCGTTTCATAATACTAAGTATTGATCAGTAAAAAATTTTACAGGTTTACGTTTAAACCCACGTTAAACACTTTTTGAATAGGGTAGGCAAAACCGTTGCCGCCCAGCTCCGGGTCCCAAAGCTTAAAGGCACTCCAGGTGTACAGGTTAAGGCCGTTAAAGTAAATACGTGCTTTGGTAACGTTTAGCCTTTTGCTGATGGATGGCGGTAATGTATAACCAATCTCTACCGATTTTAACCTCACAAAGCTGCCATCGCGCATCCACCAGGTGCTGTTTTGGCGATTGTTCTCAATTTGGTTTCCGTTTACACCCAACCTTGGATAGGTGGCGTAAAGATTTTGATTATCCACGCTCCAATGGTCATCGGCGAAGGCCTTAATTAACTGGGTATTACCGTAAACGTATGGATCAGGACTCTGGATGAACGGGCTGGTGCGGCTTGGATCGATAAAGAACGATACCTGCGCCTGGCCCTGGAAAAAGCACGAAACATCAAAGTTTTTAATACCTGCCGATAAGCCGTAACCATAAACAATGCCCGGTACAGTCGGATTGCCGATAAAGGTTTGGTCGGCACCGTCAATTTTACCATCGCCGTTTAAGTCGCGGTATTTGATATCGCCACCGCCCGGAGGGATGCCATTGGTTGAAAATATTTGCGACGGAGAGTTGCGTGCCTCGTTATCATCAACAAACAAACGCTCGGCAATGTAGCCGTACTGCCTGTTGATGATTTGGCCTGATTGATAACGGTAAGCTTCCTTGTATTGAGGCTCTTCGTATTTGTCATATTTGCTTTGAGCTAAGGTAAAGTTACCACGGCCCTGCAGCCATACATCTTTACTTATAGATGCCTTGTAATCCATCTGCAGGTCGATACCTTTGGTGTTGGCTGTGCCAATGTTAGCGGTAACGTTTGGCTGTCCGTATTGGTTAAGTGCTTCCAAACCAAGCGTTGTAGGCAACGAGGTACGTGTTTGCAGAATGTTGTAGCGGTGATATTTGTACACCTCGGCCACTATATTCAGGTTTTTAAACATGGTAAACTCCAAACCAAGGTTTAGCTGGCGCGATGTTTCCCAGGTTACGTTGGGGTTTTCGTAGTTGTTGATGTAAACACCCTCGCGCCTGTAGCCATTAAAGGTACCGAACACGGCAGGGTTGCCGCCGTTAAGGTTAACATCCGATAGGAAGAAGAAACGCTGCGAACCGATGGCATCATTACCTACGGTACCGTAGCTGGCCCTCAGTTTTAAGCGGGTTACAACGTCATAAATACCCGGTCCCCAGAATTTCTCGTCAGATACGATCCACGAACCGCCGATGGTAGGGAAGAAACCGAACCTGTGATTTGCCGAGAAGCGCTCGGTACCATTATAGCCAAAGTTAAACTCTAAAAAGTAACGGCTTTTGAACGAATAGGTAGCGCGACCGGCTACGGTAAGGTTACGGTAAGGCAACGAGTATTGCAAGGTTGGGTAATTTAATACCGGATCTTTCGCTGCCGAATAAACAGTTTGCTGGCGGGTACCAATTAATGAACCACTCAGGTTATGATCGCCGAAGGCGTGGTTATAATCCAATACACCCTGGAAAAAAATATAGGTGTTCAGGTTATCGGTACTTGGGTCACGATAGTAGCTTAGGTATTCAGTTGCTACGTTGTTACCGGTTGGTTGTGGGTTAAGCCATGTTAAAGTGTATTTATTAGTGGGCTTATCATAAGTGTTTACGTTATAATAAAACGGCGAATAACCCATTTGCGATTGGAAGTACGAGTACCTGTTGGTATGGAATAAACCGCGGAAGTTAAGTCCGTCGGTAATAAAATTCAATTTTTGGTTTAACTCTAACTGGGCCGCAAGCCTTGATTCTGAATAGTTTTTATGGCCGCGTAATAAAGCAGCGTAAGGGTTATTATAAGCAATGGCATTTGATGCCGAACCTGCGTTGGCCGGCGCGGCGTTACCAAACAAAATGTGTTTCACATCGCGGTTAGCCGAATCGGCCGGAAAGTAGGCCGGGAATAATACCGGGCTGGTATGTACAGCAATATTGTACAAATCGGTCGAGAATGAGCCATCGGCAGTAAGCGGGCCATTGTACTCGTTAAACGAGCCCGAAAGCCTTACAACCAGTTCGGTTGATTTGGTGAGGTTGATATTAACGTTCGATCGTAACTGGTAGTTTTCAAACTTAACGTTGTTGTTATTATTGTTGGCAACATCCTGTCGTAAAATACCATGGTCAAGGCTGTATGAACCTGATACATAATAACGGGCAACATCGCCGCCACCGCTTACGCTCATATCAGCCCTTTGTGTAGCAGTGCGTTTTTTGAAAAGCATGCCGGTCCAGTCAACCGCAGGGTAAACATATTTATTGCTTCCCGGGGCATTGGCGATAGTTGCCTCGGTGTTTTGAATTTTATTTTGCGAAAACGGAAGCGGGCTTAGCGGATCGCGAGTGATGGTAGCTTCGTTGAAAAGCTTCATATAGGTGATAGGATCGGCAAGCTGCAGCGTTTTGGCCGATTGGCTTATCGAATTTTCAACACGCGCATTAATCTTGGCTTTGCCAACCTTACCTTCTTTGGTGGTTACCAGGATAACACCGTTTGCACCACGTGCACCGTAAAGGGCCGTAGCGCTGGCATCCTTCAAAATCGAAAAGCTGGCAATATCGTCTACCTGTAAGCGGGCCAGATCGTTGGTTGAAAGCTCCACGTTATCAATCAAGATAAGCGGATCTTTTTTGTAACCGAAGGTGGTTACACCGCGGATAAAGAAGTTGGAATTATCTAAACCCGGTTGCCCGCTTGGCTGGAAGGCTATTACACCGGCAACCTGCCCGGCAAGGGCGTTGGTTAAGTTACTGGCCGGTATTTTAAGGTCGGCAGGTTTAACTGTTGTTACCGAGCCTACCACGGCTTCGCGGCGTTCCTTTTTACCGTAGGCGAGTACAACCACCTCGTCAATGCCCCGTTTCG
Organism: Mucilaginibacter celer; assembly: GCF_003576455.2. Lineage (NCBI taxonomy): Bacteria > Pseudomonadati > Bacteroidota > Sphingobacteriia > Sphingobacteriales > Sphingobacteriaceae > Mucilaginibacter > Mucilaginibacter celer. Next base: position 3,630,406 of record NZ_CP032869.1, on the reverse strand, counting down.
ATTCCTTCAGCACGATGTTAACCACCAGTTTGCTTCCGGTAACGGTAAAAGTTTGATCGATGTAACTCACAAATGATACTTTAAGGATAGTACCCGGTTCGGCATCGATCACGAATTTACCGTTAACATCGGTAGTGGTACCTACGTTTTTACGGTTGATGGCCATAATGTTGGCCCCGGCAATTCGTCCGCCCGTTGTATCGCTCACGGTACCGGTGATAGTTACCTTAGTGGTTGTTTGTGCCTGCGAAAATTGCGCCGAGCAAAGCAGGCTCAACAGCAATAACACAAAACAATAAAAACCCGGTGCAGGTTTGTATGGGAGTTTATGCTCCCCCCGGATTTTGATCAGTGGGTAAAGTTTGTTCATAAATTTGGTTTAATAAATTGGTTAAGGGGTTTTGAAAATTGGTTTGGGTTCAGTTTTAACTCTGTATTAAATACGGAGCGATGGTTTTACATTTGGTTTATTCATTTAAATTCGGGTTTAAAATATGTTAAATTGACAATTAAAAATCAGGGCACACGTTTACGCTTGTTAACTTTCCTTTTAAAAAAATCAGTTGCTTAAAAAATAGATCACCTGGCACGTATTCCCCTTGCTGTTAATATTTTTATTATTGTTAATTGTGAGTTTGAGTGTGTGATTGCCTTTTTTCAGATCGGTACTGAAGGTTACATACCAGGGCAGGTATAGCCATGAACTGTACTGGGTGTACAGGTCCATTTGTTTTTCGGCACTGCCGTCAATACTATAGTTGATAATACCTGCATCGGGCCCGGATACGATAGCCATGCCAATAGCCGACCCTTTAAACGGTAGCGTTAATGACGAGCCCGGTTTTGTAGCTATAAGCATTGGCTTGTGTACAAAACCATCGCGGGTGCCAACATTATCGGTAGGGGCCCAGTCAGGATTGATACTCCAGCCGTTTAAATTTTTTGCATTAGTAATACTGTAATATTGGCCATTGCTGATGCTGAATGCATTAAGAGGTTTTGGCAGGGTTTTATTGGCCGGTTTTGCGCCGGTTGTTAGCACAGCATTATCAAAGCAGTTATCCAGAAGGCTTTTTATCGATGCAAAATAAAGCTCCTGTCCATAAACTGCCGGATGAAGATCTTTAAAATCATACTGCCATGAAAATTCGCGGTTGTTTAGCTTGTCGGTTACTTCTTTGGCAAGATTGATGGATGGCAATCCGTAATAACGGGCAATAAGTTCGTGGTTGGCTATCTGAAAAGGAGTTTTGCCATTGTCATAATCCCTGATCTTATCCGGATCAACAAACTCCATCATCACAATATCCATTGCCGGGTTTGTTGTTTTGGCGTGGCGAACGATACCCTCTAAAGTTTTAACTTCGGTAAGGCTGTCGAGGCCGTTCACATTATCGTTAACCGCAGCTTCAACAAACATCAGGTCAACCCGGCCCGAATCAAGCACATCGCGCTGTAAGCGGAACGCATGCGGCACACTTCCCAGCGATGGAATGCCGGCCTGGATAAAATGAAAACTTGTGGCCGGGAAGCGCTCGGTCAGGTAGCGGATTATTTTTTCGCGCCAGCCCGGATTATAGGTTATCGATCCGCCTAAAAAAGCTACGGTGGCGGTTTTATTGGTTTTGAAAAGGTTCAGACTGTTCGCCAATCCGTTGCGAACGTTGAAATATTCGTTATAAGGAAGTACTTTTTTTACCGGATAGCTGTAACCAATAATCTGGTTTGCCCATTGTTCAGGATGCTCTATCGGGAAGTGATGCCCGTTTAACTCCTGCGGACCGGCAGTTACCGGGTAAACCATCATAGGGCCGCCTAAGGCAGTATAACGTTGCGCAAGGATATTGGTATTTTCGGCATTAGGTACTATTTTATCCTCTAAACCGATGATATGCATTACAGGCACCTTGTATGCGGCAAGGCCATCAAGGTTATCGATAGGGTTATCGTGATAGTTTAGAGCCTGCTGTTCGGTAAAATGATAAACCTCCTGCAGTTGTTTCCACAGTGCGGCATCACCGGGGCCGCTTAGCTTGCCGCCGGGCCAGCTTTTAATATCGCAAAGGGGGGCTTCATTGTAAATGCAGCTAACTTTATCGGGGTTGCGCTTAGCCCATCCGTATACATATAAACCACCGCGGCTCACTCCCTCAAGTGCAACTTTTGTGGCAAAGCCCTGCGTAGTGATTAAATATTTATAAAAAACATCCCATACCTGTAATGCGTAAGGGCTGCCATACTGGTCATCAACATTTACAAAGGCAACATGAAAACCACGTGTTAGCAAAATGCTATCAATATTGGTGTGCCAATCGGGGAAGGATGCCCGCCAGATCCAGGGATTTCCGGGTAACGATTTTTTAGGATTTACATAATAAGCGCTATGCCGACCGATGCTGAGGTTAACCCGCTCAAAGCCTTTCCAGCTGTTAGTGGTGGTTTTTTGGATGGTATATTCGGCTGGGGTATTGCCCGCACCGCCATTTTCATGGTTTTGTGCTAAGGCAATACCGGCCGAGAACCCAAATAATAGCGCAGTTAGTAAAGTTTTAATCATTCAGTAATGATAATAGCAATCCCAGTCCAGGTTCGGGGCCGTTTTTTTCGGGCCACTGCACCTGGTTTAATAAATCTTTTAGTAAACCTTCAGTAGTTGCTGTTTATAATTAAGATAAAAGTATAGAGAGTGTTAACAATAAATTGCACTAAAATTGATTAGTTTCAATACTATTTTGACTATGTATTTTGGCATTTATCCTAAAAAAACGATTTAGGAGCAATTTACTTGCAATAAGTGTTTATTTAACAACAAAACAAAGGCAACTTTTTTATTTGTTGCTGCAAAATTGTACCGATATAAAAAACGATGCTTTCTGAATTATCAACGCAGCGTAAAACGTTTTAAAGTGTAGATGATTTACTTTTTTTTCTCTATCTATGCTGCCGGAACATTTTTACCCCTATGAAAAAGCTTAAAATAATTTGTTGCGTAATATTACTGGCACTTGTTGCAATTAGCAGGATATCTGCTCAAACAGCAACATTAACCGCCAGGGTGCTGGTGGTGAGAAACTCAAAAAGCCCCATATCTGTCGCCATAGCTGCCGATTATATGAAACGCAGGCAGGTAAGTAACCTTGTAAGCGTAAGCTGCCCGGATGGTGCTGTAAGCCAGGATGCCGAGAGCATTAATTACCCGGATTATGTTACAGCGATAGAGACGCCCATTCGCAACTATTTAAAAACGCATACCGAAATTGATTTTATTGTTTTTACTAAAGGTGTACCTATCCGTGTTTACAATACGCCGGGTAAGCCCTATGGCGGCGTTTGCTCGCTGGATAGCCGTATTGCTACACTGGGCTATGAAACCAACCCGGCTTCGAGCATTATCAACGTAAGCGACCCGAATTATGGCAGCAATTATGTGGGCAATGCCTGGGCTAATAAGTACTTTAACAGTGAAAAGCGCTTTAGTCATGCCGCTTTTGGCGGCTACCTGGTAACCCGGCTGGATGGTTACACCCAAGCCGATGCCATTGCGGTGACCACACGCTCGCTCGAAGCTGAAAAAAACATGTTGAATAACACCATAAACCAGGGACTGATATTGCTGGATGCCTGTTTTGATTTTGGTTTCCCTAATAAAGATGATCAGCCTTATACGCTTATTCCTGCCGGTTATAAGCCTGGCCAAAAGCTGTTTATCACCCGCGAAAGTGTCTATGGCGAGTATAACTCGGATATGAGCGTGGCGCATGATTACCTGGTGGCAAAAAAAATCCCGGTATTGTATGATAGTACCAACACCTTTGTGGGGCATAAATCAAACTTAATGGGCTATATTTCGTGGGGAAGTAATGATACTCACTACGATCCGGTGGCCTACAATACTCTGCGGTTTGCAGCCGGGGCGCTGTGCGAAACTGCCGTATCAACCAGCGCACGCACTTTTTTGCCAACTACCGGCGGGCAATCGTTAATTGATGATATTGTAAAGCAGGGCGTAACCGGTGTAAAAGGCTATACCGATGAACCTTTGCTACAGGGCATAGCCTCACCAAGCATCCTGTTTAACCGCTACACCCGCGGCTGGACACTGGCCGAGAGTTACTACGCCGCATCACGACTGGAGGGCTGGATGGGCATCGTTATCGGCGATCCGATTTGCAGGGCTTACGCCGATCCAACCATTGTCCCGGTAGAGCCGGACAGCAAAATAGTATTATATCCTAATCCAAGCGCCGATACCATCCACGTAAATCTTGATGGCGATCATCTGTTTAAAATTTATGATATGGGGGGCAAACTGCTTAAATCAGGCAAACTGGTTGATAAGCAGATCATCATCCGCGATTTGAGTGTTGGGGTTTATGTGGTTACTATTTCTACAGGATGTAAGGAGATCAGCAGGAAAATTATCAGGAAGAATTGAGTAGTGTTAACAACTTTAAACATCTGTCATTTCAGTTCGAGAATCTGAAGGGGCGCAAAAGCCGCGGCAGCTAAAGAATATAAGACAAAAGATGCGCGGGATTGTCACCCTGAGCTTGTCTAAGGGTCGCGCGCAGAGGCCCTCCCCGCCATGCTTCGACAAGCTCAGCATGACACTCATTTTTTAAACGTGTCATGCTGAAGAACGAAGCATCTTTTACAACAAACATAGCGGCTATACAGGGCGCAGAAGATCCTTCGTTCCTCAGGATTACAAGATTATTTAATGCCCAACTACCGTCAAAACCGCATCCCCTGCCTCGTCCGGCAAAGCACCGCTTTTTACTGCATGCCCCTTCATCCCATAAAATAAAACATACAGATAGCATATCAGCGGCACAATAAAAGCCATCCGGATGCCCGAATGATCAGATATAAGCCCCATAATTGGCGGCACAATGGCACCGCCCACCACACCCATAATTAGCAGGGACGATGCTACTTTGGTATAATCGCCAAGGTGTTTGATGCTGAGTGTGAATATAATAGGATACATCACCGAAGTAAATAACCCCACCAGCGATAACGAGATAATGGAAACATAGCCCTGCGTGATTATCGATACAAAAATGAGTACAAAGGCACCGCTGCTACATAGCATCAACACTTTACCCGATTTTATTTTTTTAAGGATAAATGCACCCGATAAGCGCCCGGCAAGTACCAAGGCCATGTAAAGGGTGATGAACAGGGCTGCCTTTTTCTCGGTCATGCCGGCTATGCTGAGCGTTTTTGTGTAGCGGATGATGAAACTCACCACACCAACCTCGGCCCCCAAATAAGCAAATACTGCCAGCACGCCTAATATGGTATGCTTAAATTTAAAAACATCGCTAAGCTTTTTGCGCGATACGCCTTCGTTAATTGTTGGCAGCTTCAGTATGGAAAGTACTCCGCAAACAACCAAAAATAATGCTGCAAGCGTAATATATGGCGTGATAACCAGGTGCGCTTCATTGTTTAAAAAAGTTTGAAGTTGTGCCGGATTGTATGAATTGATTACATCAGTAGGGATATCCTTATCGTGCAGCAAAAATGAAGAACCGAGATACGGCCCGATGGTAGCTCCTGCCGAACCTACAGCAGCCGCTAAGCTTAACCGGCTTGAGGCATGGTCCGGATCGCCAAGTTTGGAGATATAGGGTGTTGCTGTAACCTCCAGGATAGCAAAACCCGATGCCATGGTAAACAATGCCAGCAAAAACACCGGGTAAAACCGGGTTGTTGCCGCCGGAAAAAATATAGCCGCACCAATGGCGGCAAGCAACAAGCCGGTTACCATCCCGGTTTTATACCCTCTGCGCTCAATAAACCGCCCTGCAGGCAATGCCATCAAAAAATAAGCCCCAAAAAATGCCGACTGGATGAGCGATGATTGCAAATCAGTTAACTGGCAGGCCCTTTTTAAATGTGGGATAAGTACATCGTTAATATTGCGGCTCAGGTTCCAGAAAAACATGAGGCTCATCACTATCAACAGCGGAACCAGGTATTTTGATGAATTGCCGGTGTTTTTATTCATATCTAAATGCTTTTATCGTCTGTAACCCAATTCCGCCCCGCCGCTTACCGGCATAATACAGCCGGTAACAAACCTTGCTGCATCCGATAGCAGGAAAACCGCAGCATCGGCCACTACATCACCTTCGGGGCAATAGCCAAGTGCGTGTATATCACTCAGGTATTTTTCTATCGAACCCGGATCGGGCTGCTCTGCCGCCCATTGTTTAAGCAGGGGTGTCCACACTCCGGCCGGCGATATCGCGTTTACCCTGATTCCAAACCCGGCATAATCCAGCGCCATTGATTTGGTTAGGGCATTAATGCCGCCCTTGGTAGCGGTGTAGGCGGCATGCAGGCTCTGGCCAATATCGCCTGCCATACTACTGGTATTCAGTATACAGCCTTTTGATGCTTTAAGTAATTCGATGCCATGTTTGGTTGTCCAGAACAGGCTTTTAAGGTTGATGTTCATCAGTGCGTCCCATTCATCCTCTTCGGTTTCATCAACAGGTTTGGAGGGGTGGGCTATAGCTGCATTGTTGTGAATGGCATCAAGTCTGCCGTAGTGTTTTCGAATCTCATCCAGAGCCGCTTTTACATCGGCACTTTTGGATACATCGCCGGCAATACCTTTATGGTTGCTGCCAAACAGGCCCAGCACATGGTTAAGCGCCCGTTCGTTCACATCCATAATAAAAACGGTAGCTCCTTCGCGAATGTAAGCTTCGGCACAAGCCAGGCCAATGCCCGATGCGCCGCCGGTAATCAATATTACCTTGTTTAATAACTGGTTCATTTTTGGTTTTTAGCTGATTACTAAATCGCTGCTGTTGCCCGCTTCGGCGGGTACGGCATAGTAGCCGCCGCTTATATTGGCCGGATGTTTAAAATAACGGGCCAAATGCGGTATATGTTCCAAAAATAAGTTTTCGTGGCCAATAGCCACGTGGTTAAACAACACTAAATGCTGATGGATCTGTCCCATATCGCCCACATGCGGCACCACCGGGATATTAAATTTTTTAGCTAACAGGCTAATCGTTAAAAATTCGGACACACCGCCAACCCGCACGCAATCAACCTGGCAAAAATCCATAGCTCCGGCCTGCAAAAAGTTTTTAAAAATTATTTTGTTGGGGATATGCTCGCCCGCTGCTATTTTCATTGGCGCAATTTCTTTGGCCAATGTTTGGTGGGCAATTACATCATCCGGATGGGTAGGCTCTTCTATCCAGTAGGGGTTGATACTGCTCAGCTCTTTACAAATGCTGATGGCCTGCGGCAAATTCCATTTCTGGTTGGCATCAAGCATAATGGTGGTTTTGTCGCCTGCTTCGTTACGTACCAGCTTTGCCCTGCGGATGTCGCGTTGCGGATCGTTCGAGCCCACTTTCAGCTTCATGGCCGTAAAGCCGCGATCAATAGCGCGGGCTACATTCTCTTTTATTTTCTCGTCGGTATAGTTAAACCAACCTACCGAGGTATCATAAGCTTTGTAACCGGTTTGCAGCACATTATTACGTGAACTGCGGTTGCTGAGATGGTTTTGCAGGATATTTTCGGCTTCTTCAACAGTAAGCACCTCTTCCAGGTAATGCAGATCGAGCGTGGCAACCAGTTGTTTGGGGCTCAGGTCCAACAGCAATTTCCAGAGTGGTACCTGGCGGCTTTTGGCCCATAAATCAAAGCAGGAGTTTACAATGGCCGCCAAAGCCAGCTGCATAACACCTTTATGCGGCCCCAGCCAGCGGTAAGTCGGCGAATCAAGTATCGAGCGGTAAACCGAACCAAAGTCGGCCATTAGCTCTTCAATCTCCTTACCTTTTAAGGTTTCAGACAGGTATTGAATTGCTTTACATACCAAATCGTTGCCGGCACCCAGCGTAAAAGCCAAACCAATACCTTTAATATTGCTATCGGTATGCAATTCGCAAATGGCATAGGCGTATTGCGTTGAATCGTTCACGGCATCAGAACCCGCGCCGTTGCCTAAGTTAAAGCGCTTATCGGTAACTTCAATTTTTGTGATATACATGTAAGTAAATATGTTTTTGAGGGGAGTGCTATCCTTCAAAAAATGAAAACTTTGTTAGTTGCGTATTATAAATTGGTTTTGTTGCTTTTTTGGGATGTGGTAAGCAGCTGTAAAATTAGGCGGCCTGTTTTTTTTACTTTCAATTAAATTGGCAACTTTCGATAGTATTTTTGCCTATATTTAATTTTTACTAACCGATTTTGTTAAAATGAAACCAATTTTAGCCGTATTGTCTGACGGGGTACAGTCGGAAGATCTTTTTTTAGCCAAGGAGGTTAAACTGCCCTTTTTCTCCAACGAGTTTCATTTTCACGAAGAATGCCAGCTGGTGCACATCGTAAAAAGCTCGGGCAAACGCATCATTGGCGACCTGGTGGATTATTTTGAAAGTGGCGAACTCATTTTTCTGGGCTCGAATATTCCGCACGTATGGCACAACACGCAGGAGCAGGCAACAGAAGATGAACAGGCACCTTATGCACACTCGTTGTCGCTTTACTTCAATCCATCAAAATTATTGATGCACCTATCGGCATTTGGTAATGTGCGCAAAATTGAGTCGTTTTTAAATAAAGCCCAAAGGGGAGTGGAATTAAAAGGGAAATGCCGGGATACGGTTGTGAAACTGATGTACCAGATATTGCAACAGGAGGGCCTGCAAAAAATTATCACCCTGCTTGAGATCCTTAACATCATGAGTTCGGATGAAGAATACAACCTGCTGGCCAGTATCAACTACACCAACCAGTACCAGTATCACGATAGCAAGCGCATGGACCAGGTGTTTAAATACATCTTTGATAATTTTCGGGAGGATATTTCGCTCAATACCATTGCCGATGTAGCCAATATGAACACCTTTGCCTTCTGCCGTTTTTTTAAGGCGCGTACACAAAAATCGTTCACGCAGTTTGTTAACGAAACAAGAATAGGCTATGCCTGCAAGCTGCTGGCCAATAAAGACAACAGCATAACAGATATAGCCTATGAGTGCGGTTTCAATAACGTATCAAACTTTAACCGCTTTTTTAAGGTGATCAAAAAAACAAGTCCACGCGAATACCGTAACCAGATCCTGGCCTAATTTTTATTCAGCTCGAAACTGTTAAAACGTGATACCATGGTATCTGAGGTACGGGTTTCGGCCCATTTTATCTCATCAGTCATAAAATGTTCGGTACGGCAGCCATTGTTGCGGATGCTTTTTATAAAATCAAAATACAGATCGTTAAATACATAAACGTTTTCCTTCAGTATGGCGTAGTTGGCAAGGATAAAGCCCAGGGTGTTCACCTTAACAATAATCTGCCTCGAATCGTCGCACACTTTAATCAGGTTTTTAATATTATTTACAACCGTAATATGGTTATCGGTTGGTAAGGTGAGCTTAATTTTAAGGCCTTCGTAAAGTACTTTCATAAAGGTGGTGAAACCGCCATCTTCTTCATTGTAGGCATCGCTTATCTCATTAAATATTTCGCGTGCTTTAACATCATATCCCGAAGCCAGGTATGCTTCGGCCATAATGGTTTTTAAAATAAAGGCGTAACCGGCCGAGTGATCGGGGTAAACTTTGTTAAGCCCGTTAATCAATTTGGCTGCCTTATTATGTTTTTGGCAGATGGTTGATGTGTACAGGGCCAGCAGGTACACCACCTCGGTAAAGCCTTTAGAGGTATCGGTATTTTCAACCGGGTTAAAGTAAAATTTGGTGATCTGGATAAGGGCATCTTTTTTTACAATACCATATTTTAAGTAAAACAGGATGGTTTCGATGCAGTTGATAGGGTTGATAGGCAGGTTTTGCAGGCTTTTCTGGCTGTACTGCTTTAAATCATTAAGGTGTTTTTCGAGTTTGGCCAAATCAAGCTGCATCACCGCGATAACCGAGAGGCAGGTTTTTATCAGGATTTGCTGCTGAGTTGACAGGCTGAAATGTAAAAAGGTTTCCAACACCCGCTCATAGCCGATATCAACAAACTCCAGACTAATGAAATAATTAAAAAAATCTTCGCTGCACACCTGCCTGAACAGATCCTGCATCCGCTCGGATTTGGTATGGTTATCCCGCTGAAGTTTTAATAACTCGCCAATAAAGCTGATAAACTCCGATTTTTCGGCAGGTAGCATTTGTACGCTTAGCAAGGCTTTTAAATCAAATTCATAGTCTTTATATATGGCATTGTAGATAAACCATTTAATGATGGGTAGTTTTTTCTCGCGCGAGAATACCAGGTCAGCTAAATGGATCAGGTTATCATTAAACACATAGTTGTTATTATACATCAGTATCATGGCCAGGGCATAATCAAGCGTAACCTCATCGCTCATTTTAACAATAAAGTTTAGCTTGCTTTCGCGCGAGAGGTTCAGCTCTTCCACAATGCCCGAACTGATCATTTCCTGGTAAGCCGAGCCATATCGTTTTATCAGCTCATGTACCCTTAGTTTGTTCACTTCGTACACATTATTATCAGTATCCATCTGGTTGATAATGCCTGTTATCAGCAATACTTTTTCGATAGCGTAATGACCTTTATAAACGCTGTGGTAGTAGTTTGCCGCTACAAGGTGATAGTAGGTGAGATCGTTAAAGTGGCTGAGGCTGAAATTATCGCTGTAGCGCTGGTAATAATATTGAAAATAAAGGGGGGTGCTGAGTTTATCAATAACAGGTAAAGTTATTTCATGCGCGATATTGGGGTTTATATTTTCGCAAAGTTTTTTAAACTGTTCGGACGAGAAGGGGGGGACATTACGTTTCTGTTCATGATCCATCATAAAACCGGTAAACCAGGTTTCGGGTTTAGCCATAATATCTTCCCGTAAACTGCTCCAGGTTGATGAACGCATGGTTAATATCACCTTAAACCATGGATATTTATGATACATGTTGATGATATCGGCCAGCTGATTGAAAGTTGTTTCAAAATTGTTGCTGCGGAAATGAAAATCGTCAAATCCGTCAATAATCAATATAAAGCGGCCTGTAAAACCTTCAACCATATCGGCCAAACCTTCCAGATCTTCATCGGGCGAGAGACCGATGAGGCCCATGAGCCAATGGTTAAGATGAATATTTTGTAACGATGAATTGATGGTATTACCGTTGAAGAACAGGATAATGTCTTTATTTTCCTTATCGGTATTGGTTTTAACTAATTCTTTTACCCAATGGCAAAGCCCGATAGTTTTTCCATAGCCCGCGGGCGCAGTAAATATAGTAGCGGTATAAGGCTGCTGCATAAATATTGAAAGCTGCTCATCAACAAACTTGCGCGGGATAGTATATTGAAAGGGAATACCCGAGTGGTTGATCTGCGTTTGCAGGGTGAAATTGGTAATCCGTTCAGCCTTGGCCGTTATGCTGCAAGGCTTGTTTTCTGAACTTTGTTTTTTTGCCGGAGTTTTTTGTCTGCTTTGGCAAAAGGCATCCCAACCGGTGTAGCCGCAAAATTCGGCCAGCGCATTCATGGTGAATAACGAGGGCGTGAATTTGCTGTAGGCAAAGCCAAAAATGCGTTTCAGCGTTGTTTCACTGATGCTCTTCTGCGTTTTGTTAAAAAGCGCCAATGATAAAGCCTTGCAATCGGCAGGAGTGATGTAGGCCATATCGGCCTTTTCGGTCAGCTCCTTTTTTAACAAATCAAAATGATAAGTCGAAAATAAATGCATAGGTCAGGTTTTAAAAGTAAATACTGCTATCAATTAACACCCATGTTAACACAAACATGGATGGGGTAAAATGTCAGTTCCTTAAAAAAATTCTTATAACTCAGGCTTACCTGAAAAACCCCTGGGGTAACGGGATTTATAATTTAATGGTTAAACAAGTATTGGTCCTTGTAATCCTACACCAATAATACGTATGTTTTTTGCATTTGGATTTACAATTTGCATAAAATCATATTCCGCTTAGTTGTATTTAGGCAATGAATAAAATGAACAAAATGAAAATAGGGAATGAAATGAACCGGGGATAATAAATACTGAATAATATGACCGGGGCAATGTTTAATGAACGAAAAGCCCCGTTGAGTTTACAGTAGCTTGATTTAGCTTTACTGCATCTTTTTAAACGTCTACGCCTTATGAAAAACCTCGCCTTCCCCAAGAACGCTTTATTGGTGTTATTTATTTTGTTGGCTTTGTTTAATATTAAATATGCAAATGCCCAGCGCTTATACGCCACAAGTGAACAACATGGAGCTACCGGTGTTGCCTGTGTTGATTGTTTAGTGGCAAATGCAGCCAACGCCGCAGATGGTAATGTACAAACATTTTCATCGTTAAATGTGGTGGTGGGTGTTGCCGCCCAAACTTATCAGGCGCTCATATTCCCATCTGTAAAAACTGCCGGCACCCCGGTTACCGTTAAACTTGGGTCGGGCGATAAACTGTTGAGCCTAACGGCGCTGGGCGGTGTTTACCTGCAGGCTTATAATGGTAATGCAGCAATAGGCACGCCTGTAGCTGTAGCTACGTTGCTTACCGCCTTAAGTAATAACAACCAGGTTGAGGTAAGCATTAAGCCCACACAAACTTATGATAGGATACGGGTGACCGTAAATGGCGGCCTGGCCGGCGTTTTAGCCAATACTTACTTATACGATGCTTTTACAACTACCACGGGAGCCGCTAATTGCAGCGCGGCGATAGATGAACTGCACGGCATATCGGCGGGCTTGCTTGGTTTAGGGACCGATATTGGTGGCGTTGCCAATCCGCAAAATGCCATTGACGGTAATATTAATACAGCATCAACATTAAATGCGGGGGTAGGTTTGTTGGGCGCTTATGCCCAGCAAACCATTATTTATAGTAATCAATCGGTAATTGGCGATTCGGTACGGATGACCTTATCCATTCCGCAGGCGCTTATTGATGTTGGTTTGCTATCCAATATATCCGTAGCAACTTATTTAGGGAATACTTATAATGGTGATCAGACACCGATAAACGCGTCGCTTTTAAACCTGCGTTTGCTCGATTTGAGTAGTAACAGGCGCAAAGTAACCGTAACATTCGCGCCTACAAAAGTTTTCGACAGGGTGCAGCTTACTTTGGGCGGAGTTGCCAATGTGTTGTCAACGCTGGATTTATATGAGGCTGTCCGTTTGATACCGCGCCCGGTGGCCAGTATTAATGGCATATTAGGAACAACAGCGCTTATTTCTCCCGGAAATAAAGCTACCTTAACCGCCGGTGCGGTGGCCAATACCTCTTTCCACTGGTATACCCAGGCTACCGGCGGAACAGCGGTAGCCAATGGAGCATCGTACACAACCCCAATTTTAAATGCCAACACTACATACTATGTTTCGGCTTCGCGTACCGGCTGTACCGATGAATCTGAACGGACACAGATCACATTAAATGTAGGTAACCCGGTTACACCGCCGGTGGTGCCTGCCGGAATCCGTACTTATGCCAACGCGCAGCAGTTTGGTACCGGAGGTTTGTGCCTGGGATGTACGGTACTTAACCCGGCCAACGCTTCGGATGGCAATGTGCAAAGCTATTCTACCTTTAGTTTACCGGTAGGTGTAGGGGGCCAGGTATACCAGGACCTCACTTTCCCCGGCGGAACAAAACCTGCCGGAACGCCGCTTTCGGTTAAATTAGGTACAGGCGATAACCTGCTGAATTTAACAGCACTCGGCGGGATAACCATCCAGGCTTACAATGGCAATACACCTGTTGGCAGCCCGGCTTCGGCAGCTACATTGGTATCTGTATTAAGTAATAATAACCAGGTTGAACTAAGCTTTGCTCCAACCGCACCTTATGATAAGGTAAGGGTTACGCTGAACGGTGGCCTTGTGGGTGCCTTAAGCAGCCTTTATTTATATGAAGGCTTTGTAACCACAGCAGGTGCGGCCACTTGTAATACCGCTATCGATGAGTTGCATGGCATATCATCAGCCTTATTGAATTTAGGACTGAACGTAGGCGGTGTGGTAAATCCGCAAAATGCTATAGACGGAGACCTGAACACTGCATCTACATTAAATGCGGGTGTAGGATTATTAGGGGCTTACGCTCAACAAACCGTTATCTTCTCTAATCCATCGGTTATCGGCGATTCGGTACGGATTACCGTTTCGGTACCTGAGGCTTTATTGCAGGTAGGTTTACTGGCAGGATCATCGGTAAATACCTATTATGGTAATACCGATAATAACGATCAAACCTTTTTAAGCTCATCATTACTGCAACTTCGCCTGCTTGATCTAACCGGCAACCGCCGTAAAGTGGTGATCACTTTTGTACCAACCAAAGTTTTCGACAGGGTACAGTTAAGGTTAGGCGGGGTAGCCAACGTGCTTTCAACGCTCGATCTGTACGAGATCCAACGGGTAATTGCCAAACCTGTTATCAAAATAAACAACGCGGTATCAACCAATGCCAGCATTTGTACCGGAACAACGGCTACGCTTACAGCCACCGCGGTAGCCAATACGGTTTTCCATTGGTACACCCAGGAAACAGGCGGATCGCCGGTATTTACCGGGGCGGCCTTTACAACTCCTGTTTTAACTGCCAATGCCACTTATTATGTTGCGGCAATGCGTGCGGGATGTACCGACGAATCGGACCGTACCAAAGTAACCGTAACTGTTAACGCGGTACCGGCAGCACCGGTTATCGCCACCAATACTGTTAGCGTTTGTTCAGGGCAAACCGCTAACTTTGCCGCCACCAGTGTAGCCGGCGTTACCATTAATTGGTATAGCGCCGCTACCGGCGGTACTTTACTGCACACCGGCGATACTTATACCACTGCCGCCATTACCGCTACCAAAAGCTTTTATGCCGAAGCGGTAGTTACCGGCGGTACCTGCGCCAGCGCAACCCGCACCAAAGTAACCGCTACTTTAAGCGCTGCACCTGTTGCACCAACACTTACCGCTGCTAATGTTACCATTTGCAGCGGCAGCGTAGCAACTTTAGCGGTAAGCAACCCGGCTGCAGGCATCACTTATACCTGGTATACAGCCGCTACAGGCGGAACACCGGTATTTACAGGGCCTGCCTACACCACCGATGCTTTAGCAGCCGATGCTACCTATTATGTAGAAGCTGTGAACGCCACCGGATGCAGCAGTGCACAGCGTACAACCGCTACCGTAACCGTAACACCGCTGCCTGCAGCGCCAACAGTTTCGGCCGCTAACGCTAACCTATCTGCAGGGCAAAAAACTACTATCAGCGTAACTTCTCCGCAGGCGGGATTAACCTATAACTGGTATACATCAGCCAATGCGGCTTCACCGATATTTACAGGTACCGCTTTCGAGACACCTTTGTTGTATACCAACACCACTTATTATGTAAGCGCGGTTAATGCAGGGGGCTGTCCGTCGGCAACCCGTACAGCGGTTACCATTAATGTAACTATCAATACTAACGCGCCTTGTACTTTCGCCAATCAGCAAACGGTAACGGTAAATGGTTTGTGCGTTGGATGTAACGTTGCCAACCCGGCTTTGGCTACCGACGCTGATACTACCACTGCATCAACCATCAACGTATTGGCCGGTTTGTTGGGCGGTAATGTTCAGCAGGAACTCCGTTTTCAACAGCCAGGTTTTACGGGCGATACTATTAAACTGGTATTGCAAAACCCTAACGGCTTGCTTGGTGCTGCTGTGTTAGGCAATATCGGTGTAACACTTTATAACGGTGCTACCCAAACAGCCAATTATCAGCTTAATAACGCTTTAATAAAAATATTCCTGCTGGCTGGCAGCTCAAACAAATACGCGGTATATATTCCGGCAACCGGCGCGTACGACAGGATGACCATCAGCATAAATTCGGGCGTAGCCAGCGTGTTAACCCCGCTTAATATTTACTACGCTTCGCAGCAATTCCCTAAATCGGTATTTAACCCAACCGCTCCCGAAATTTGTAAAGGCAGCAGCGCGGTGGTTAATATCACATCGCCTGCTAACGGTACATTTACCTGGTACAACGCCCCAACCGGCGGCACTGTTGTTCATACAGGATCATCCTACACTACTCCGGCTTTAAATGCCAATACTACTTATTATGTTGAATATACCCGCGGCAGCTGTGCAGGCACCGTAAGGTTCCCGGTTACTATTTTGGTTGATGATGTGCCGGCCGCGCCAACAGTTACCGCCCAAAACGTAACCATCACCAGCGGGCAAACAGCTACTTTAAACGCAACCGCCAGCAACGGCGCAACCATCCAATGGTATGATGCCGCCACCGGCGGAAACCTGGTACACACAGGTAATCCGTTCACCACACCGGTTTTAACCGCAAATAAAATTTACTACGCCGCTACCGCCTTAGGCAGTTGCGTATCGGCAACCCGTACACCGGTTAATATTACCGTGCAGCCGATAGTTATTCCTACCGTATCGGTAACTCCGCCAACTGTAGCGTTGAACGCGGGCCATACAACATCATTTACCGCTACTTCAACTACACCGGGCGTAACCTTTACCTGGTACACCACACCAACAGGTGGTACGAGCATTTACACCGGTGCTACTTATACTACGCCTCCTCAGTTTGCCAATACTACTTACTATGCCGAGGCTACCGTAACTGCTACCGGTGTAAAATCAACCACAAGGGCTCCGGGTGCAGTGACCATCAACAACCAGGCTTCAAGCCCTGTACCTTGCGATGCCGCTATCGACCAAACCAATACCACCAGTGGTTTACTGTGCGTAGGTTGCGCTGTGCTGAATGCCGGTGGTGCTGTTGATGCGGATAGAAACACCTTCTCACAATTAAATGTACCAATTGGCTTAGTTGCCTCATACGCCAGCCAGACTTTACGCTTTGCCAACGCCGGTATTGCCGGGGACAGCGTTGTGGTAGAGTTAGGCGTACCGGGAACATTGGCCAGTGTAAGCGTACTATCACAGATCCAGATCGGCACATATAATGGTGCTACCTTTAATAATGATTATTTCAGCGTAAATGGTTCGCTTATTAATATCCAATTACTGAGCGGAACAAACCGTTTCCGTGTAGCCTTTAAAGCAACCAAGGCCTTTGATAGGGTGGAGGTTAAATTGAACGCCGCCTTAGCAGGTGTGTTCAGCGCCCTGAACGTGTACGACGCTTCACAATCAGTAGCTGCGCCGGTTATAGCCGCTACATCGGTTTCAACCTGTTCAGGTTCGCCGGTAACTATTTCGGCTACTGTGCCTGCCAATGTAATTGTAAAATGGTACACCTCGGCTACCGGTGGTACCGCAGTTGGCACTGGTGCTAACTTCACCACACCGGCCCTAACAGCCTCAACAACCTATTACGCCGAAGCAAGCCGCAGCAGCGATGGTTGCGCGCAAACAGTGCGCACACCGGTAAATATTAATGTTACCACCATCCCGGCAGCGCCAGTGGTAGCAACGCCAAACCTAACCGTTTGCGCCGGGCAAACTGCTACCTTCAACGTTACCCCGGTTAGTGGTGTAACCTACGGTTGGTACAGCGCTGCTACCGGCGGTACTTTGGTACACACCGGTAACAGCTTTACTACCGCGGCTATCAATGCCACAACCAGCTACTACGTTCAGGCAGTATCCGGCGGAAGCTGTGTAAGCACCACCCGCACCCAGGTAACCGCCACTTTAGCGCCGCCGCCAACCGCGCCAACATTAAGCAGCAGCGATTTAAGCATTTGCGATGGCAGCGTGGCTACTTTGGCCGTAAGCAATCCTGATGCCGCTACTACTTATAACTGGTACACTACTGCTACTGGAGGTGCTCCGGTATTTACCGGCCCGACCTATACTACAGCTGCATTGCATAATAATACCAGTTATTATGTAGAGGCTGTGAACGCCGGCGGTTGTACCAGTGCAACACGCGCACAGGCCAACGTAACTGTAGTTCCGCTGCCAGCTAACCCAACTTTGGCTACCAATAACACATCGGTAGCTGCCGGGCAAAAAACTACTATCGGCGTAACTAACGCGCAAACGGGTGTTACTTATAACTGGTACACATCGGCAAATGCGGCTACACCTGTATTTACCGGTACTACTTTCCAAACACCTTTATTATATAGCAATACAACATACTACGTAAGCGGGGTAAATGGTACAGGCTGTACATCGGCCAGTCGCACTTCTATCACTATCAATGTCACTATCGATACCAATGCACCTTGTACATTCGCCAACGCGCAAACTGTAACGGTGAATGGTGTTTGTATAGGTTGCGGAGTTACCAATCCGGCCCTGTCTACCGATGCCGATACCACTACGGCCTCAACCATTAATGTTTTGGCCGGGTTGATAGGTGGTTACGCGCAACAGGAACTCCGTTTCCAACAGCTGGGCTTTGCCGGCGATACCATCAAACTGGTGTTGCAAAACCCTAACGGCCTGTTGAGTGCCGCTGTATTGGGCAATATCCAGGTAAGATTATTTAACGGTGCTACACAAACTGCCAGCCTTGTATTGAACAGCGGCCTGATTAAAGTTTACCTGTTGGCAGGCAGCTCAAACAAATACGCGGTTTACATCCCGGCAACAGCCGCTTACGACAGGATTACCGTGCGGATCAACTCGGGCGTGGCAAGTTTGCTTACTCCATTAAATATTTACTACGCTGCTCAGCAATTCCCCAAACCGGTGTTTAACCCAACCGCTCCCGAAATTTGTAAAGGCAGCAGCGCGGTTATCAATATTAACTCACCGGCCAACGGAACATTTACCTGGTACGATGCACCTGTAGGTGGTACCGTAGTTAACACCGGTACTTCATACACTACTCCGGCTTTAACGGCAAATACCACTTATTATGTAGAGTACAGCCGTGGTTCATGCGCATCTACCGTAAGGTTCCCGGTTAGCGTTATTGTGGATGACGCTCCACCGGCCCCAACAGTTACCGCTCAAAACGTAACCATCACCGCAGGGCAAACAGCAACTTTAAATGCAACTGCCAGCAATGGCGCAACCATACAATGGTTTGATGCCCCAACAGGCGGGAACCTGGTGTTTACCGGTAACCCATACGTTACACCGGTATTAACAGCTACCAAAACTTATTATGCAGGTACCGCTTTGGGTAATTGCGTATCGGCAACCCGTACGCCTGTAATTATTACTGTGGTGCCTGTGGTGATACCTGATGTGAATGTTAATCCGCCTACAGTTACTGTTAGTCCGGGCCAGACTACATCGTTCACTGCATCATCAACCACTCCGGGCGCTGTATTTAACTGGTTTACTACCCCAACGGGCGGTACAACCATATTTACAGGCGCTACCTACACAACCCAGCCCCAATTTAATAATACCGTATATTACGCCGAATCGAGCATCCCGGCAACGGGTGCCAAATCGGCCACAAGGGCTACCGGTATAGTTACTGTTAACCAGCAAGGAACTAATCCTGTACCTTGCGATGCCGCCATCGACCAAACCAATACCACCAGTGGTGTACTTTGCGTTGGCTGCGGTGTGCTCAACGCGGGTGGATCTGTTGATGCCGACAGGAATACCTTCTCTCAATTAAATGTACCTGTTGGCTTATTGAATGCCTACGCCAGCCAGACTCTGCGCTTTGCCAACACAGCTATAGCAGGCGACAGCGTAATTGTTGAGCTGGGCGTTCCGGGAACATTGGCCAGCGTGAGCGTACTATCACAAATTCAGATAGGTACTTACAAAGGCGCTACCTTTAATAATGATTACTTTAGCGTAAATGGTTCGCTGATCAATATTCAGTTGCTAAGTGGTACCAGCCGTTTCCGCGTAGCCTTTAAAGCTGCCCATGATTTTGATAGGGTAGAAGTTAGATTGAACGCTGCCGTAGCTGGCGTATTCAGCGCGTTGAATGTTTACGATGCTTCACAATCTGTACCTGCTCCGGTTATTGCCGCTTCGCCGGTTACTACCTGTGCAGGCTCACAGGCTACACTTACCGCTACTGCTCCGGCTAACGTAACTGTAAGGTGGTATACCTCGGCAACAGGCGGTTCACCAGTGTTTACCGGTGCCACCTTTACTACTCCGGCCCTAACAGCCTCAACCACTTACTACGCCGAAGCCAGCCGCACAGCCGATGGTTGTTCGCAGGCGGTACGTACACCTGTACAGGTTAATGTTACTCCGCCACCGGCTGCTCCTGTTGTGGCAGTGCCTAATACAACCGTTTGCTCGGGCCAGCCAGCTACTTTTGCAGTAACCGCGGTTAACGGCACAACGTATAACTGGTATTCGGCAGCTACCGGCGGTACTTTGGTGCACACCGGCAATACATTTACTACCGCGGCCTTAACAGCTACAACATCATATTATGTTGAAGCGGTTAACGGCGGCCAGTGCAGCAGCAGCGCCCGCACCAAAGTAACCGCTAATGTTACCGCCACCCCTGTTGATCCTACTGTTTCACAGGCCAGCACACAAACCTGCTCTGGCTCATCAGTTACTTTAAGTGCTTCATCAACCCAGCCTGGTGTTACCTTTACCTGGTACACAAGCGCTACAGGTGGTACCCCGGTACATACGGGCGCGCAATTTGTAACTCCGGCCTTAACCGCCAATACATCATACTATGTTGAGGCATCAACCGGTACCTGTACAAGCGCCAACCGCGCCAAAGCCGATGTAATTGTAAACCCTGCGCCGGTAGCGCCAACTGTTACCGTGAACGCGGCAGGCGGACAGATCACTTCGGGCCAAACAGCGCAGTTATCTGCTACATCAACAACTGCTAATGTTACCTTTAACTGGTATACATCGGCTGCTGGTGGTACAGCAGTACATACAGGTGCAACCTTCACCACACCGGCTTTAACCACCAATACTACTTATTATGTTGAGGCGGTTTCAAACGCTACAGGTTGTATCAGCACAACCCGTACGCCGGTTACAGTAATTGTTAACCCGGTATTCTCAACTTCCTGCGATTTTGCATCAACCCAAACCAACAGTGTGAGCGGCGTGGCCTGCTTGCTGTGCGGTGTAACCGGTGCCGATAACTCGGTAGATACTGATACCACCAACTTTAGCCAGTTAACCCTTGGTGTTGGCGCGGTAGGTTATGTAGGTCAGAAATTGATTTTTGGCGATGCTGGTCTGGCCGGTGATACCGTGACTGTGAAAATTAAAGTTCCGGTTAACCTGGCATCGGTAGGGGTGTTAAGTCAGTTACAGATAGGTTCATTTAATGGCAATACCGATAATGGCGACCGCATAGCGTTGAGCAACACTGCTATCAAGATCACTATACTGGCAGGCGGCCAAACAGCCCTGGTTAAATTTGTACCGAAAGCAGCCTACAACGCGGTTGAGGTTAGGTTAACCACTACGGTATCGTTATTTAACTCACTCAATATTTACTATGCCACCAAGCAGGTGCCTATCGCGCAGCTTACCGCTAAAAATGTTAATATCTGCGCAGGCGGCACCGCTACATTCGCGGTAGCTAATCCGGTTGCAGGTGTTACCTATAAATGGTACTCATTGGCTGCCGGTGGTACTTTACTGCATACCGGTAACACTTATACCACAGGGGTTTTAAATACTACAACCACTGTTTATGTAGAGAGCAGCCGTACGTCAAACAGCTGTCCTAATCCTAACCGGGTTGCGGCTACAGCCAATGTTACACCTGCGCCTGTAAATCCGGTACTTGCGCAAACCGCTGTATCAATTTGCTCAGGCGATGCCGTTACACTTTCGGTAACCAACGCGGGTGGCGCTACGGTTAACTGGTACGATGCGCCAACAGGCGGTACCTTGGTATTTACCGGTGCTAACTACCAGGTTACACCGATAGCTACCGTAAGCTATTATGCCGAGTTGATTAACGCGACTTGTACCAGTCCATCGCGTACGCAGGCTACCATTACGGTAAATCCTCGTCCGGCAGCACCGGGTGTACAATCTGCTAACGTACAGGTTTGTCCGGGCAGTACAGCTACACTTGCCGTGTTGAACCCTATGGCCGGTGTTAACTATGTATGGTATTCGGCCGCTACGGGTGGAACAGCATTGCACACAGGCAATACCTATACAACCGCGGCTATTACTCAAGATCAGACGTTTTATGTAGAGGCCGTAAACGCCACTACAAGCTGCTCAAATAATGGCGCCCGTACATCGGTAAATGTTACGGTGACCAACCAGTTAACTGCTCCGGTACTCAGCGCGGCAACGACAACCGTTTGTAGTGGCGGTACAGCAACACTAAGTGTTCAAAATCCGGTTAACGGTTTAACCTACAAATGGTACACCGCCGCAACCGGTGGCGCCCCTGTATTTACAGGATCAACTTTCACTATCAATAATTTAACTGCCGACGTATCATACTTTGTTGAATCATCAAACAGTTCGGGATGCGTAAGCGATACCCGCGCCCGTGCGGATATTACGGTAACACCAATACCAAACGCGCCGCAGGTACAAGCCAGCGCGGGCGGCCTGAACATTTGTGCAGGCGAATCAGCAAGCCTCAGCATTGTTAACCCGCAAACAGGTGTGGTTTACCGCTGGTACACCGCGGCAACAGGTGGTACATTGTTATTCACCGGTACGCAGTTCAATACGCCGGTACTCGCTGCCAATACAACTTATTATGTAGAGGCATCGCAGGCGGGTAACTGTAACGCTTCGAGCCGTACATCGGTTACCGTAACCGTAAACCCAATGCCGGCAGATCCGGTACTGGCATCGGCCAATACCCTGGTTTGCTTAGGTTCTCCGGCTACATTGAAAATTCAATCACCGGTGGCAGGTATCACTTACCAATGGTTTAGCGATGCCGCGCAAACTACCAAGGTATTTGAAGGTACAACTTATACAACCGGACCAATAACTGCCAATACCACTTACTACGTGGCCGCGGTGAACGCTTCGGGATGCCAGAGTGCTAACCTTACATCGGCACAGGTTACTATCCAGGCCGCGCCATCGGCACCGGTGGTAGCTAATGGCAATACGGTACAAACCTGCGTTAACAGCACTGTAACTTTAAATATTTCAAATCCGCAGGCGGCCTTAACCTATAACTGGTATAGTGCTGCAAACGGTGGTACGCCATTGTTTACCGGTACAAGCTTCACTACTCCGGCATTGGCAGGTAACGTTACCTACTATGTTGAGGCCGTTAATAGCACCGGTTGTACATCAACCGGCCGTACTTCGGTTAGCATCAACGTAAATCAGATTCCAACACCGCCAACAGTAACCGCACAGGGTGGAGGCAATACCGTTGTTTGCTCGGGAGGTACCATAACATTGGTCGCTACAAGTACAACAGCGGGTGTAAGCTTTAACTGGTACACTGCGGCAACCGGAGGCCAACCGGTATTTACCGGCGCAACCTATACAACGCCGCCAATTACCGCAGCTACTACTTACTATGTAGAAGCCGTAAATACCGGCAACTGCGTATCAACCACCCGCACCGCGGTACAGGTTACCATAGGCAACACCACCGCGCCAACACCACAGGTTGACGCGGCCGACCTATCGGTTTGCCAAAACAGCGCTGCTACCATTCACATTACTAATCCGGTTGCAGGTACTACCTACAACTGGTATTCGGTAGCAACCGGCGGAAGCTCGTTGTATACTGGTACGGCGTTTACTACACCAGCGTTATCAGCCAATACCACTTATTACGTTCAGGCATCAAACAGCCAAAACTGTAATGCTTCGGCAAGGCTGGCGGTTAATGTGGTGATCGTTCCGCAGCCTAATACGCCCGTACCAACATTGGCTAACGTGCCGGTTTGCGTGGGTGGTTCGGCTACTTTATCAGTACAATCGCCGCAGGCGGGTGTTATTTACAAATGGTACAGCAATGCCACCCGTACCAACCTGCTGTTTACCGGTCCTACTTATAATACCGATCCAATCCAGGCAAATACCAGCTTCTATGTAGATGCCAGCAATGGTTCATGTTCAAGCTCGTCGGTAGCTACGGTACAGGTTAGCGTGGTTGCACCGCCATCGGCACCGCTGTTGGTTAGCAATGCAGTTAGTGCTTGCGTAGGGGCTCAGGCTCAGTTAAGTATTTCAAATCCGCAAAATGGCTTTACCTATAACTGGTATACCAGCGCATCGGCTACCGCGCCGGTTTACACCGGTACTGTGTTCACCACACCTTCGTTATCGGCCACAACCAACTATTATGCCGAGGCCGTGAATGGCACCGGTTGTTCTTCTACATCACGCACATCGGCTACGGTTAGCGTTATCGCTTCGCCGGGCGCGCCTACGGTCGATGCTCCTAACGCGGGTATTTGTCCGGGCAGTACAGCTACGCTTAACGTAAGCAATAACACCAATAACGCTACCATCAGGTGGTACACAGTAGCTACCGGCGGTACAGCCATAGCAACAGGTAACAGCTTTACTACTCCGGCGCTTAACCAAAATACAACCTACTATGTAGAAGCTTCAAACGCCAATGGTTGTAATTCGGGTACACGTACTTCGGTAACGGTACAGGTGCTGCAAAAACTGGCGGCTCCGGTTGTAAGCGTTGGCGAAACTACACCTACTACCATCACCTTTAACTGGCCTGCCGTTCAGGGTGCCACGGGTTACGAGATCAGCCTGAATAATGGTTCAACGTTTACCAGCGTGGCCAATAATTTAAGCTACCAGGTAACCGGGTTGCAACCACTGCAAAGCGCCACCATTGTGGTGAGGGCATTGGGGGCATCGGCCTGCCAGTTGAGCGATAATTCGGCAGCGGTAACAGGTACAACCACCAATCCGCTGGGTAACGGCATCTTTATCCCGAACGCCTTCACTCCTAACGGTGATGGCAATAACGATACCTTCCTGGTATACGGCAACCTGATCAAAAGCATGAACATGTCAATATACGATCAATGGGGGGGATTGCTCTTTAAATCAGTAAACCAGTCGGCCGGATGGGACGGAACATATAAGGGAACGGCGCAACCGGTAGGCGTTTACGTGTACTATGTTGAGGCCACGCTTGCCAACGGAGAAGTGATCAAAAGAAAAGGAACTATCAATCTACTACGATGAGAAATAAAATCACAATTGTTACCCTGTTGCTGCTAATGGCGGCGGCAGGGCGCTTATCAGCACAAGTTGATCCGCATTTTTCACAATACTACGCGTACCCTTTGTGGCTTAACCCTGCACTAACCGGAGTTATAAATGGCGATTCGCGTGTAAATGCCAACTTTAAAAGCCAGTGGGCCAATATCAATAATGCCTACCAAACGGTGGCGGTATCTGCTGATATGCGCGCTACCGATAAGCTGAGCTTAGGTGTAAACATCCTCGATCAGTCATCGGGCGGGCATAGTTTTAACTACCTGAGCGCCTATGGTGCTTTGGGTTACGCCATATCGATCTCGCAGGATGGTAACCAGCGCTTAAGCTTCGGCGTTCAGGCCGGTATCATCAACCGCAGTTTTGATATGAACAGGCTGCAGTTTGGCAGCCAGTACAGCCCGGTTGGCGGTTTCGACCCCAATATGCCAAGCTTCGAGAATTTTAATACCACCAACAGCACCGTATTTGATGCAAACGCCGGTATTTTTTATTACGATGGCGATCCCTTTAAATCGGTTAACGCCTTCGGTGGTGTAAGTGTTGGGCACTTATCGAGGCCAAAGGATGCCTTCTCGGCCACTACCAAAGGCAAGATTCCGTTGCGCTACACGGTTCACGGCGGTTTTAAGATCAAAGCATCCGACTTTTTCGACCTGGTGCCGAACGCCGTTTACATCAAACAACAAAATGCCGATATCAAAGGTCTGGGTGCCTACTCCGAATTTAAATTTCAGAATGATAACGGGTTGATAGTAGGCTTTTTATATCGATTTAAAGATGCCGCTGTGGCCGATATAGGTTATCATGTTAAAAGCCTGATTATCGGCGCCAGTTATGATGTAAACACCTCATCGTTAAACCGGGCTACAGGCGGTAACGGCGGTATCGAGCTGTCGCTGAGTTATGTATTCCGTAAACGCATCCAGGAACCCGAGCCCGTTTGCCCAAGGCTTTAAACGCTGAACCATGAAAATAACCATTATAACCATTGTATTATCGGCCATAACACTAACCTGTTTTGGCCAGTATGGTAAGAATTTTCGTAACCTGGGGGATAGGGCTTTTGCCGAAAAAGATTATTACGAAGCTGCTTACTACTACCGCAAAGTTGCCGAGGGCATGAGCCTGCTGCAACGCCAGGAGGTGCCTTTTCAAACCATGAATAAAGCGGCCAAAAAGGATAAACCATCAGATGCTACCTATGTAAGCTATCGTTTGGCCGAATCATATCGCCTTTACGAAAACTATATTGAAGCTTTACCCTGGTATAAAAAAACGGTGGAAGCGCCGGATGCCTCAACCTATCCGCTGGCCAGCCTGTGGTATGGTGTAACCTTAAGGGCAACCCAACGCTTTGATGATGCCATTACCCAATTGCAGCAATTTTCGGCAGGCTATAAGCAAAATGATGATAATAAAGCTTTGGCCCAAAGGGAGATTGTAAATTGCAACTTCGCTAAAGAACAATATAAGTATCCGCAACTGCTGGAGGCCACCAAACTGAAAGGCGACTGGAACTCCGATGGATCTGATTATGCCTTGTTGCAAACCGGTGATAAATTTATGTTCACTTCATCGCGTTTTGCCAAAGACGATAAAAAGCATATCAACCGCATTTATAGTGCCGATGCTTCGGGCAAACCGGTGCAGATCAAACTAAAAGATAACAATCAAACTAAAGAAACCGAATACGGTACGCCCTCGCTAAGCCCTGATGGTAAGCGGATGTATTTTACCCGCTGGTACAAGGAGGGAAGCAAAACCTATCATGATATTTATTTTGCCCAGTTGCAGGATACCATCTGGTTGCAGCCCCGCAAGTTAGGCAGTAATGTAAATGCTGATGGCTACAACGCTATACAACCGTTTGTTACCGCCGATGGTAAGCGCCTGTTTTTTGTATCCAACAAACCGGGCGGTTTTGGTGGGGATGATATCTGGGTGAGTGATCTGGGTGATGATGGCGATGCTGCCAATGCTGTTAACCTGGGCAGCATCGTCAATACCTCGCGCGATGAGCAGGCACCTTATTATAACGCTGATGAGAAACGGTTGATCTATAGCTCGAAAGGTTTTGTTGGTTTGGGGGGATTTGATTTTTTTGAAAGTAAGGGTGATGGAACCAGTTGGACCACCCCGGTAAACATGGGCTACCCTATGAACTCGCCTAAAGACGATTTGTACTTTATGCCCGATAACAAGGATAAAAGCAAATGGTACATCAGCTCGGACAGGGAATCGGATTGCTGTTTAAACCTGTTTGAGGTGCATGACAAACACTTTGTTTTAACCGGTATAGTTACCGATTGCGAAACCCGCAAACCGCTGGCCGGTGTTAAAGTAAGCTTTCTTGATTCGCTGGCTAAACAAACTTTGAAGGAGATCACTACCGGAGCTGATGCTAAATATGCCTTCACCGTAACCTCAAAAAGGCCATATAACCTCAAGCTTGAAAAGGCCGGTTATTTTACTAAAGTGTTGCCTGTACCAACCAGCGGGCAAATGAGCAACGATACGCTTTACAGCCCCGAGATTTGCCTGCAGGCCTTTGAAAAGGATAAGCCTATCGTGATAAAAAATGTGCTTTACGATTTCAATAAAGCTACCCTAAGGCCCGAATCAAAAACAGTGTTGAACGAACTGGTGGTTATTATGAAAGATAACCCGAAGATCATTGTACGATTAGGAGCCCATACCGATTCGATAGGGAGCGCGAAATACAACCTGAAATTATCGCAGGCCAGGGCACAAGCCTGCGTGGATTATATCATTTCGCAGGGAATTGCCTCCGAGCGTATTTATGCCAAAGGATATGGCAAAAGCATGCCGGTTGCTCCAAACTCGTTGCCAAATGGCAAGGATAACCCCGAGGGCAGGCAGTTAAACAGGCGTACCGAATTTACAGTAGTTAAAACAGAGTAGTTATAAATTTTTAACCTAAGCTATTAACTTATGAAACAGTCAGCAACATTTCACCGTCCGTTTTTAAGAACCAAAGGATTTTCAACCTTTCACATTCACATTTTTGAGCTGATACTGCTTGGCAAAGCCAACCGGGAAATCAACCGACTGATGGGGTACACCCCCAAATCGCACATGGTGGTTGATCATTCGCGCCAGGTAATGAACAAATTGCTTTGCTACGAGGGGCTGTGCAAAAAAGATTATAAAGATAGGGTAGTATACCCGCGCAAATACCAGTTTTGGTGGAAAAAACTGCTGGAAAAACATAAAAATATGCTGATACAAAAAGCGATTATTCCGGAATATTATGATGAAACGATAATCCCCGGATTGTAATGATAATTGGGCATATGTAGGTGATATGCCTTAGGGTTGCATGGTTAGTACAAACCCCGCGGATGAGTTTCTGTGGGGTTTGTTTTTTGTTTATACTTTTTCCCTCGGTATAAAATAACCTTTTATGCAATCAGGGTTTCTCACGCAGATTTGAATATGGTTCTTTTGCCTTAACCCGGCATTGTCGTACAGCTCATTTCCTTCCAGGAATACAGACATTACGCTGTCGTAGGGGGCGTCTTTTTTTAGTTTGTGGAGAGATTCGATAACAAAGCAATCTAATTTCCTTAATAAGGATTCGCTCGAGCCATTAGGCTTTAAATTTTCCGGCATTTTTAACCCTGCTGTCTTCATAATATCTGCAAGCAAATTATACGTGTCCTGAACTATTGTTAGGTTTTTATACTCCAGTAAATCAAGGCAATGTTTCAGATCGATAACTGCACCTAAAACGGCAGGCGTTTTGATTTTTGATTTGAGTCTGGGCTGGCTTGCAAATTCAAGAGCCCGTTCGGGAGAATTAGTCCAAAAGTAAATTCCGGATCCAAGCCAATCATGGTCGTTTGAACTTGGTTTTAATTGGGTTTTATTTAAAACAACACTATCTCTTACACTTTCGTCGCATCCATGAAAACCAAGTACTAATCCTGATCTATCTGAATACATATATCCCTATATTGTTTTTTTACTTTTCCTTCGCGGTTAAGCAAACCAATATCAGTTAAAAACTTTTTCGATTTAACCTCATCGCTGGCAATATCGCTTGCTGTTTTCCTGATATCAGCAATGTATGTTTTTAACTCTTTATCGCTCATGATGAATTAATGTATTAGCTGGCACTAAGCCGTTTTACTATTATACAAATTTACCTTTAATTTATATGATAACAAAGTATGTTAAAATAGTTTGTTATTAACATTACTTATCAATCGCTCAAAATAAACAATCATTCAGCTTTGTCTACCACCCGTAACAATTCAATTACAAACCCATCCCCCACAAAAAATAAAAGTGTAAACAATACACAACCAATATTTAAAATACTAATATTGTGTAAGCCAATTGACTGAACAGCCCGTTTTAGCGTTACCGAATTTTTTTTGGTTCGTGCATAAATCCTTTTAGCAATGTTTATGTGTGATGTTGTTTTTGCCGGCTGTTCCTGAAAACGCAATCAACTAACAACCTCAATATGTCATTAAAAACAAATCTCACCTACGTTTTTTTGACGGGATTAACAGTCCTGCTTTTCGCATTTAAAAAGCCTGCCGATAAGCCGCGGGTTTTGGTGTTTTCCAAAACATTGGGATGGCACCACTCGTGTATTCCCTTTGGTATAGCTGCCATCCAAAAGCTGGGTAACGAAAATGGTTTTGATGTGGATACCACCACCAACTCGGCCAATTTTACTGATGATAACCTTAAAAAGTACCAGGCTGTAATTTTTAACTGCACCACAGGCAACGTGCTCAACGCGGTTGAACAGGCCGCCTTTGAGCGTTACATCCAGGCCGGGGGCGGTTTTGTGGGCGTACACTCCGCTGCCGATACCGAGTACGACTGGCCATGGTACGGCAAACTGGTTGGCGCTTATTTTTCAAGTCATCCCAACAACTCCAACATCCGCAAAGCTGTTGTTAACGTAACCGATAAAAGCCAGCCAGCCACCGCCAACCTGCCCGATAAATGGGAACGTACCGACGAGTGGTATAACTACAAATCCATCTACAGCGGCATCCATGTACTGGCAAGCCTGGATGAAAATACTTATGATGGCGGTACCAATGGCGCCGATCATCCCATAACATGGGACCACGAGTTTGATGGCGGCCGGTCGTTTTACACCGGCTGCGGCCATACCGACGAAAGCTACAGCGAACCGTTGTTTTTAGGCCAGTTGCTGGGTGGTATCCGTTATGCTATGGGCAATGGTAAGCCACTTGATTATGGCAAAGCCTACTCGAGGGTAGCGCCTGATCAAAGCCGCTTTATTAAAAAGGTGCTGGTTAGCAATATCGCTTCGCCGATGGAACTGGCTACGGCTAAGGATGGTCGTGTGTTTTTTACGCAGTTGATGGGCAACTTTTCGGTTTATAATACCAAAACCAATAAGTTTAAGGTGATCCATAAATTTCCGATCACTTACGAAGGTGGTACCGGTGTGATAGGTCTCACGCTCGATCCTGAGTTTGAGAAAAATCAGTTTGTTTACATTTATTATATGCCGGCAGGCCAAACCATCGAGCCGCTTAACTTCCAGCTATCGCGTTTTAAATTAAGCCCGGCGGATGTGCTCGACCTGAAATCAGAAAAAATCCTGTTGAAAGTGCCGGTGCAAAAAGTGAGCGGCGCGCACCATGGTGGTTCGCTGGCCTGGGATAAGGACGGAAACCTTTACCTGTCTACCGGCGATAGTTCAAGCCCTTTCCCATCCGATGGTTATGCGCCTTTGGATGAGCGCCCCGGTACCGAGCATTACAGTTTAGATGCGCAACGAAGCGCCGGTAATACCAACGATTTTAAAGGAAAAATCCTCCGTATCCATCCCGAAGCTGATGGCACTTATACCATTCCCGAAGGAAATCTTTTCCCGAAAGGAACAGCCAAAACCAGGCCCGAGATTTATGTAATGGGCTGTCGTAACCCTTACCGGATTGCTGTAAACCCCAAAACTTCGGTTTTATACTGGGGCGAGATTGGCCCGGATGCAGGTAAAGATTCGCCACGCGGCCCGCGTGGTTATGATGAGTTTAACCAGGCACGTAAGGCAGGTAACTTTGGCTGGCCGTATTTTGTGGGCAATAATTTCGCCTACTCGCACTGGGATTTTGTGAATGCCAAACCGGGCCCCAATTTTGATCCTAAAGCGCCGGTGAACAACTCGCCAAACAATACAGGTTTAAATTTATTGCCTCCCGCTACGCCAGCCATGATCTGGTACCCCTATGCCGCATCCGACGAGTTTCCGGAATTAGGTATGGGCGGCCGCTGTGCTATCGGCGGTGATTTTTACGAGTTTGATCAAAACGTTAAAAATCCAAACAAGTTCCCTGAGTATTATGACGGAACCTTGTTTGTAGCCGATTGGATGCGCAATTGGGTAATTGACCTACGGTTTGATAAGGATGAAAATTACCTGCGCAACGAAGCATTTATGCCTTTAAGCGGCGATTTCAGGCGGCCTATTGATATGGAGTTCGGCCCCGATGGTGCATTGTATATGCTGGAATACGGATCGGTTTATGGCGCACAGAACGAGGATGCCCGTTTGGTGAAGATAGAATATAACACCGGTAACCGCGCGCCAATTGCCAAAGCCAGTATCTCGGACACTGCCGCGTTTAACAAATTTGCTAAAACTAAATTCTTAACTGTTGAGCTTAAAGAGTTTCCGGCTAAAAAGGAAATTGCAGGCCAGGCCCCGCTAAAAGTAAGCTTCAGCAGCCAGAACAGTAAAGATTTGGATGATGATGACAAGATCACTTACCAGTGGCTATTTGATGGCAAAACCGTTGGCGCTACCACCGCTTCTGCCTCTTACACATTTACCAAACCGGGCGTATACAAAACCATTTTAAAAGTAACCGATAAAGGTGGCCTTACCGGCAGGGATACTGTTATAGTAAAGGTAGGCAACACCAAGCCCGAAATATCCATTGCCAGCGCCGATAATAAATCATTTATCTGGAAAGGGCAGCCCTTCCGCTATCATGTAGTGGTGAGCGATAAGGAGGATGGCAAAGTCGACCCCAAAAAAGTAAAACTGTTTTACATTTATAACCCGCAGCCATCGGCCAATAGCACCACACAAAATCTTACAGCCCTATCAACCACCGAGGTTAGCTACCCCGGCAAGGCGCTGATGGCCAATAGCGATTGTAAATCGTGCCATACCATTAACAAAACCGCCGTTGGGCCAAGCTTTATGGCTATTGCCAAAAGGTACAAAACCCAAAAAGGAGCTATCGATCAGTTATCTAAAAAGATTATTGCGGGTGGAGCGGGCAGCTGGGGCACCGAACACGTAATGAGCGCGCATCCGCAGTTATCAGGCGCGGATACAAAGGAAATAGTGAAATACATTTTTTCGCTTACTGATAAAAAAAGCCCCGTGTTGCCATTGCCTTTAAACGGAACGCTCAACCTTAAATTTAACGATGCCGAACCACGCGGCGAGTACACGCTACTGGCTTCGTACACCGATAAAGGCGGCAAAGTTGTTGGTCCGCTAAAGGCAACGGATATGGTGGTGTTGCGCAATGCCAATGTAAAGGCCGTTTATGCTGATGAACTGAAAGGTTTTAACCGGTTTAAAGATGATCTTTCGGCAGGGAACCATAAATCGTACGTGTTGTTCAGGAATATCGACCTCAGCAATATCACCGCTTTTGCCTATAAATATGCCTCGAAGGATTATGCCGGTGAGATAGAAGTACGCATAGATTCGCAGGCCGGCCCGATAATCAGTTCGACGGAATACCAAACAACCGGTGGCTGGGATAAAACCGCCGAAGTAAAAGGCACGCTCAGCAAACCGGTAAGCGGCAAGCACGATGTGTACTTTTTTGCCATTAAACGTTCAAAGCCAAGTGATGGCATTTTAAGTTTGAAGGATATTCAGTTTGTGGAGTAGGGGGGAATCCCTCTACAACAACGTCATTGCGAGGAACGAAGCAATCGCACGGAAGCAGGTCCACCCTGTAAAGTTCGCGATTGCTTCGTTCCTCGCAATGACGAGTTGTAATTAATAATCAATTTAACCATGAAAAAATCAACCATATTCATAAGCCTTTTAGCCGCCCTGGCATTAGGCCAAAACGCATCCGCCCAAAGCGGCAAACCTTTATTCACCGGTCAAATAGGCGTACAGGCTTACACCTTCCGCAGCAGTATGCCCAAAGCTACAGCCTTGGTACTGGATACCATCAAATCATTAGGCATCACCGAGATTGAAGGCGAAGCCCCCAAAGGCATGGCCCAGGACGAGTTCAGGAAAATGTGCAATGATCGTGGCATCAGTATCCCATCGACCGGAGCTGGTTATGATGCCATTGTTAAAGATCCGGAAGGTGTGATTAAACAGGCCAAAACTCTCGGCGCTAAATATGTAATGGTAGCCTGGATCCCTCACGGTAAAGAATTTACTTTGGATGATGCCAAAAAAGCGGCAGCCGATTTTAACCGGGTTGGTAAAATACTGCATGAAGCAGGGGTGACCTTTTGCTACCACAATCACGGTTACGAGTTTGGTAAATATAACGATGGTACGCTGTTTGATTACATCGCCCAAAATACCGATCCTAAATATGTTTCGTTCGAGATCGATATCCTCTGGTCGTTTCATGGCGGGCAGGATCCGGCCGCGCTGATCAATAAATATCCATCGCGCATCAAACTGATGCACCTGAAAGATATCCGCAAAGGCGTAGCTAACGACCTTACCGGCGGTACCGATACCAAAAATGATGTGGCTTTGGGCACCGGGCAAATTGATATTCCGGGGGTGCTGAAAGCAGCCAAAAAAGCAGGTATCAAACATTATTTTATTGAGGATGAAAGCCCGAGCTACAGCCAGCAATTACCGGTTACCATCGCCTATATTAAAAGCTTAAAATATTGATACCATGGGCGATTTAAACCGCAGACAAATGTTAAAAACAATAGGGCTGGCGGCAGGCGCGGCGGTTATAGGCGAAACCGCATCAGCCACGGACAGCGCCCCGAAAACAGGTGACGGCTTTGTGTACTCCTTAAATATGAGCACCATCCGCGGCCATAGCCTTGGGTTTGTAAAAGAGCTGGAAGTAGCCGCCAAAGCAGGTTTTGCATCAGTTGAAATTTGGATTGATACCCTGCAAACCTACTTAAAAGGCGGTGGCTCTGTAACGGAAGCAAAAAAGATCATCGATGGCCTCGGCCTAAAAATTGAAGATGCCATTGGCTTTGCCCCCTGGTTGGTTGATGACGAAGCCGCCCGTAAAAAAGGCCTGGAACAATTACAGCAGGAAATGGAAATGCTTGCCAAAATAGGTTGCCACCGCATAGCCGCGCCACCCGCGGGGATAACCAAAGGCCCCGTGCTTGACCTTGATGTGGTGACCGAACGTTATCTCACCATCCTGAAGATGGGCGAACAAACCGGCGTGATGCCACAGTTGGAAATGTGGGGCGGATCGCAAAACCTGAAACACATTAGCCAGGTGTTGTATGTGGCTGCGCAAACCGGAAACGCCAACGCCCGTGTGCTGCTGGATGTGTTCCATATTTTTAAAGGAGGATCGAGTGTTGAAAGCCTTGATTATGTTGGTCACCATGCTTTGGATATTTTTCATGTAAATGATTATCCGGCAGGGATCAATCCGGAGGTGATTTCTGAGCCGGACAGGATTTATTGCGGCGATGGTGTGGCACCGCTAAAGCAGATTTTGCAGAAAGTAAAGAATGTTGAGCGTCCGTTGGTGATCTCGTTTGAGGTGTTTAATAAAAGTTATTACGCGCAGGATGCTTTAACGGTGGCTAAAACGGCTTTGGCGAAGATGAAGGCGGTAGCTTCATAACCTTCATGCTCTTCTGGTCGTCATTGCGAGGCACGAAGCAATCCCCAATAGGCAGAGGGGATTTCCAAATCCGCCCTGTACTGTCGGGGATTGCTTCGTGCCTCGCAATGACGATGTTTAAGAGTTTGTGCTAAAAACGCACTTGTTTTGCTAAGCTTTTGTCAATGTCACTACGCCGCCGTTCGGCTGTGCCTGGTAAACAACATAAGTTCCGTTATTATCCTTAGCAACTTTAGCCTTTACACTTTTCTTCCCCTGTAAAACCTTAACCGAAGTCCACCCCGAATCCACGTATGTTTTCAACGTAACCGGCAAATAATACATTTTGCTATCCAGATCATGGCTCACCTTAACCTGTACGCTGTTACCTGCCGCCGTGGCAACAGCTTTGCCATGTTCCCGCTCGCGCATATAGCGGGTTACATCGCCAAAGGTGGCTATCCAAAGCTTATCTTCTTTACTTTTAATGTACTGAAAATACTCATCGAGTAACGTACTTGGCAAAGCTTCATAACCCATACCATCTATACCATGAAATACCAGTACAAGCCAGGTATTGGTATGCGTAAGGGTAGTATCAACCCAAAGCTTCATCATAGGCAGCGGCGTTTTGGTGGTAGCCCCGCGTTGCCATTGAATATAATCTTTATCTGTTGATCCCGGCGATTGCTTGCTGGCGCGATCAATTTCTTTTAGCCAGGGCTCGGGCATGCGGTTACGCAGGGCGGGATAAATTTTAAGGGCATAGCTCATTACCCGGTCGTTTTCAAAGCCGTAAGGGCATTCGGCCGAGAAGGTGTGTTTAGGGCCAAGCTGGGCTAAAATATCTGCCTTGCTTTTCTCCAGTTCCCAAAGCAGGTTAGGCTCATCAAGCCCCGGCATGCTGGGGTGGGTAATGGAATGACTGGCAAATTCATAACCACGGGCGGCGTCCTTCCTGAAATCGTCCCAGGTTGAGCCTACCGATTGTTTAAATTCGTCATTAGGTTCATAACCCGGTTTTAATTCGCCGTTGCGGGCTTTGGCGTAAATATCATCGAGTGTTTTAAATGCTTTTTCTTTTTTGCCTGCATCGTACAGGCTTCCGGCCTGTGTATGCGCGGCGATGGTGCCCATGTAGCCTAAATAACCGGTAGCCGAGCATCGTTCAAAAAAGTTTTGATCTTTGGTGGGTATGGTGGCCGATTCTTTAATGATGTCCTTAACCGGTCGACCGATAAACCGGCCATGGTATTTGGAGCCGGGAATGGAACCGGTGATAATGAAAAACGTGGCGGGGACTTTTACCTTATCCATAACAGGCAAGGCTTTCCTGAACTGGTTCATCGAGCCGTCATCATAAGTAATGGATACCGCGCCGGTTTTGCCGTATTGCCATTTGGTTATTTCAGTGGTGCCAATTTTGGTTTGGGCGTAGCTTTGTAAGCTTATCAATGCTGTAAAAAGCAGGGTTTTTACAGGTTTATAATTGGTGGTGATCATATTTAAAATTAACTTTTTAAATTAATTTACAAAGTAATATTGCTGTTTCAATTGGCTGGGTATGAGTGTTTAGATTGTATTATGGAAAATTGATTGAAATTGCATCTTTAAGAGGAGTGTCTCGCAAAGACGCTGAGGCGCAAAGATTTTTAAGGTTGAATAGTTTGAGATTTTTAAGTACGCAAAGAATAGTAAGCCGCAAAGATTTTTAAGTGTGGATAGTTTTCGATTTTTAAACGCACAAAGAAGGCTAAGTGGCAAAGGTTTTTGAAAGTGAATAGTTTGAGATTTTAGGCACGCGAAGGCGCAAAGCCGCAAAGATTTTTAAGGGTGGTTAGTTTAAGATTTTTAAGCGCACAAAGAAGGCTAAGGCGCAAAGGTTTTTGAGGTGGTTAGTTTAAGATTTTTAAGCACGCGAAAGCGCAAAGCCGCAAAGATTTTAGGTGAATAGTTCGAAATTTTAAGAGTGTGTGAGTGGACAAAAAAACTGTTCGCTAAGCTTTGCGTCTTAGCGCCGCGTGCGCTATAACTGTAAAAAAATGCAAAATTTTATGCTGATGGATATTTTATATTTGGTTTCGCCGTTAACACATCAACCAAAACGGTTAACCTGTATGTTATCACGCTTTATAAAAATCTGCTCCTGTTTTCTGATCCTGCTTTTATTTGCTTGTGTGGAAACCGCTTCGGCACAAAATAAATATGATGCCATCAGTTTTCGCATCGATTCGCTGGCCGCTGTGGGGTTGCCAAAATCGGCTTTGAAAGAGGTTGAGAGACTGGATAAACTGGCTCATGATGAGAAAAACGCTGCACAGCAAATCCGCACGGTAATTTACCGCATGAATTTTCAATCGTACCTTGAAGAAGAAGCGCTTGTAGCTATTATCGGTAGATTGAAAAAGGATATAGCACAGGCCCAGTATCCTGCAAAACAGGTTATGCAATCTATGCAGGCCGAGATGTACTGGAATTACTATAAGGAGAATCGCTACCAGTTTAGTCAGCGCAGCCACCTGGAAAGCCCCGGCGAAGATTATACCAAATGGGATCTGCAAACTATAATAAGCGAAACATGCAGGCTATATAATCTTTCGCTTGCCGAAGCAAAGTTGGAGCAGGAAACACCTGTTAATGTGCTTGATGGGGTGTTGGCGGGCGATAAACGCATCCGTTATTTAAGGCCTGCCCTTTATGATTTGCTGGCACAACGCGCACTCGATTTTTATTTAAACGATGAACCGGAACTTATCAAACCTAAAATGGCTTTCTCGGTTGATGACCCTGCTTTTTTTTTGGATGCCGCGGCGTTCGTTAAACTCCCCCTTAAAACTATCGATACCGCATCGGTATGGTACCAGGGGATTAAACTGTTGCAGCAATTAACAGCCTTTCATCTCAAAACACCGGACGAAGAAGCGCTTGCAGATTTGGATTTGCAACGCCTTAAATTTTTGCAGCAAAAATCGAAATTAAGCAACGCTGGTACCCTCTATCTTAAAAATTTACAAGCCGTAGCTGCCAAATATGCCGCCAAACCAATAAGTGCCGAGGCGCTGGTACTTATTGGGCGTTATTACCAGGATAAGGATAGCCTTGTAATTGCCCGGAGTTATTTTGATAAAGCCAGGGAGGCATACCCTAACAGCATAAGTGGCAAAAACGCGGTTGTTTACATCCACGAGGTAGAAGAAAAAGCTTTATCGGCCAAACTGGAAAATACATACGCACCCGGCAAAGCTTTGCTCGCAAGCCTCGAATACCGGAATGCTAAGCAGGCAAAGTTTTCAATATATAAGCTTAATGATGCGCAGATCAGCAAGTTAAAAAAAGATAATGAGCAGGAGGATGAGGAACAAGAATTGATGATGACGCCAAAAGTGTATTCCTTCGTAAATCATCTGCAACCTCTCGAAACAGGTTTGCTCTCTTTACCTGATCCGCAGGATTATAAGAGCCACAGGGCGGAGTTTAAAATTGCGCCCCTGCAGCCGGGTAATTATATTATTGTGTTAGATGACCCTTCGCTTAAAAAATCGTGGCTAACAGGGTTGGCGCAATTTAAGGTAAGTGGATTGGCTTTTACTACCCGGGTAAGACCAGACGGATTGAAAGAAATTCGTGTACTTGACCGCGACAGTGGCAAACCTTTGCCTGGAATTAATATCAATGTGTTCAGTTCGTTTTATAACTATAACACGCGGAAAAGGATAACCAGGCCCATAAGCAACGGCCTTTCGGACGCGGGCGGTGCCTTCTCTTTCGCTTATAAAGGAGAACAATTTAATTTCACGCTTTCAACAGGCAACGATACTTTTAAAAGCAACAACCAAACTATTTACGGCTATTCGGAAACCACGGAGCCCGATGCCCAGCCGGTAAAGCGTACCATTTTATTTACCGACAGGCAAATTTACCGCCCCGGCCAAACGGTATATTTTAAAGGATTAGAGATAAGTACCCTTAATAATAAAAGCAAGGTAGTAGCTGATGAATATGAAGTGGTTAATTTTTTTGATGCCAATGCGCAAAAACAAAGCAGCTTAAACCTCAAAACCAATGAGTATGGCACCATAGCCGGCTCATTTATTATCCCGCAGCAAACACTTGCCGGTGTAATGACTATCCGTACCGATCACGGCGTAGCCCGCATCCGCGTTGAAGAGTACAAACGCCCAACTTTCCAGGTAACATTTGATCCGGTTAAAGTTGCCTATCGTTTTAACGATTCGGTACGGGTGAAGGGGAACGTGAAAGCGTTTTCGGGGTATAACATTTCGGGCGCGCGCGTGGCCTATCATGTAAAACAGATTCCCACATACCGGCCTTATTATTTAAAATACCTGGGAGGTGATTATGAAGACAACGCCAGGCAGGCCGAAGTAGCTTCAGATACCGTTAAAACCGATGTAAATGGCGCGTTTCAGATCATATTTAAAGCCTCGCCGGGCGAAGGCAAAACGCCGGATATGTATAATTATGCTATTACGGCCGATGTTACTGATGGCAGCGGCGAAACGCAATCGGCAAATACATTTGTTAAAGTGAGCAACAATGTGCTCGATCTTGAATTAAGCATTCCCGATCAACTATCGGCAAAAGACGAAACCTCGATACCGGTAAAGCTCAATAATATTAACGATCAGCCGCAAAACGGCGTACTGGCTTTGAAGCTTTACGCGCTCAGGCAACCCGATAGCGTGTTTAAAAAACGCCTGTGGGACGCTCCCGATCAATATTTAATGACAGCGGATGAGTTTAAAAAGCAATTTACAGGTTACGCCTATAAAAATGAAGATGATAAACACACCTGGCCTGTTGGCAAAACCATTATCGAAACCGATATAAAAGTTACCGATACCACCACATCCCGGCTCGACCTCGGCGCGTTGAAGCAACAAGCTACCGGTGTTTATAAGCTGGTTATCGAGGCAAAGAATGATAAAGGCGATACCACTTCGCAAACTTACTTTATCCGCTTTAACGCTGAGCCTGGCATTGCCCCGGATATGGAAAGCTGGGTAAATACCATTGCCGCCGATGTTAACAAGGTTGGCGATACTACCGAATTTTGGCTTGGCATAAGCAGGGAAAGTCACATACTGGTTGAAAAATATGAGGGCGCGAAAATGCTGTCGTCGCAATGGCTTACTGTTGGGGGGCAAAATCAGCAGCGTTTAAAAATAGCGGTTCCGGCTACGGCAAAAAATAATTTTGCCGTGCAGTTTTTAATGCTGAATGATAACCGACTATACACCCTTTACAAACAGCTGCCGGTAAAAGAAGCCGCTAACGATTTAAATATCAAACTACTTTCATCCCGAAACAAACTGCAGCCCGGCGAAAAGGATAAATGGAAGATCCAGGTATCCGCCCCCGGCAAAGAAAAAGAGCAGGCCGAACTGCTGGCGGCTATGTACGATGCCTCGCTTGATGATATCACGCAGCCCCTTAACTGGAGCCCGCAACTATCAACCCCTTATAATAATCCTGATTATTTCAGATGGTCGGGATATAGCGGTGTTGTGCAGGCTGTGGCTACCAATAATTTAGATAATGAGCCTTATAATAGCTATGTACAGGATTTTGTTTACGAAACCCTTAATT
This sequence comes from Mucilaginibacter celer, assembly GCF_003576455.2. Lineage (NCBI taxonomy): Bacteria > Pseudomonadati > Bacteroidota > Sphingobacteriia > Sphingobacteriales > Sphingobacteriaceae > Mucilaginibacter > Mucilaginibacter celer. The sequence continues at coordinate 3,589,877 of NZ_CP032869.1, read as the reverse complement.
GGCTTGGTTATGAGTATTGGGGCGGCTATAATTATGGTTATAATCACTATATAGAAACGGTAAAAGAACATCAGAATGCATTAGCGGGTGATAAACACATCAATGAAAAATTTATCAAAAACGCAGCGCTTGTTAAAAATGGTTATGTGGTAAGTGGTAGAATACTGGGAGATTATGATGCTCCGTTGCCGGGCGTTAAAATTGTTATTAAGGGCACAAACATCAGTACTTTATCCACCTCATTGGGTTATTATAAAATTAAAGTTCCTAAAAATGCAACGCTGGTATTCAGTAAAGAAAATTATCCGGTAAAATATATCAAATCGCCAATAAACGGCTGTATACGGATGGGGCTTGGTGGCCTGGTAAATGTTACTACAGAATATTTGAAGGGTAATGCCAGTGGGCTAAACGCAGTTGCCGATATGGCGGTTGCTGAACCGGTGGGTAATAGTGATATGAAACAGTATGCTGCTTACGATATGGCACCAATAAGAACCGCCAGAGAAATTGCGAAATCGGGGGCTTTTAATAACGTTTATGGTAACAATGGTTACAACAATAACAGCAAGGTGATAATGCGGGAAATACAAACAAAGCCCGGCCAAAAATTCGATAACGAACTGTTACCATCATTACAACAAACTCCGCGGTCCATTATTCTCCGCAAAAACTTTAATGAAACCGCTTTCTTCTACCCTCAACTTCGTACAGATGATAAGGGGCAGATCCTGATAGAATTCACCATCCCCGAAGCTTTAACCAAATGGAAGTTCCGTGCCTTTGCACATAACAAGCAGTTGCAGTTTGGCTATACCGAAACCACGGTTGTTACCCAAAAGCAATTAAGCATAAACGCTAATATGCCGCGCTTTTTACGCGAGGGGGATACGGTAACCGTATCGGCAAGGTTATCAAATCTCGAAACCGGGCCGTTAAAAGGCAAAGTTGGACTGAAGTTGTTTAACGCGATAAATATGCAGCCGGTTGATTTGTTTGTAAATAAGGCCGATGCGCAGCAAAGGTTTGAGATTGCGGCAAACTCAACACAGCCCGTATCATTCAAACTGGTGGTTCCTGCCGGTCTGGATGCGCTAACCTATACCCTTACCGCCGATGCAGGTAAATTTAGCGACGGCGAAGAAAATACCCTGCCCGTTTTACCCAACCGGATGCTGGTTACCGAAAGTATGCCGATGATGATCCGCGCGGGGCAAAGCAAAACTTTCAGCTTCGACAAGCTGATGAACCAAAACAGCACCACGCTGCAAAATAAAGCGCTTACGCTTGAATATACGCAAAACCCGGCCTGGTATGCGGTACAGGCTATTCCGTATATGATGGAGTTTCCGTACGAGTGTTCGGAACAATTATTTAGCCGCTACTACGCCAATAGTTTAAGTACCGACCTGATAGCCAAAATGCCCGTGATTAAGCAGGTGTTTGATCGCTGGAAGGATGGCGACAGTAAAGAACTACTTTCCAACCTCGAAAAAAATCAGGAACTAAAAAATACCCTGCTTGAAGAAACGCCATGGCTGCAGGATGCTATCAGCGAATCGGAACAAAAGAAAAGAATAGCCCAGCTTTTTGATCTCAATAAAATGACTTACGAAATGAAAGCTAATCTGGATAAACTGAAAGAGAAACAATTGCCCAATGGTGCTTTCCCATGGTTTGGGGGTAGCTATGCTGATGATTATATCACCCGCCATATTTTAGAGGGAATTGGGCAACTGAGGCATTTAAAAACAGCAGCTGGCCGCGATGGAACCTTGATAGGAATAGCTAACGTAGCCTTGGGTTACATGGAAGGGCAGCTGATTAAGGCAGATAAGGAAGCGCATAAACAGAAAAATTACCCAACGCGTGGTATTGATGCTGATGAAATACATGCCTGGTACGTGCAGAGTTATTTTACCGGCAGATCATTAAGTAATGATTTAACGGCCGCGTTTGATAATTATTTAAAGCGGGCTGAAGAGCAATGGGTTACGCAAAGCATCTATCAGCAGGGTATGATTGCGCTTACCATGGCGCGTAGTGGTAAGCAGCCGGTGGCAGCTGCCATCGTAAAATCGTTGATGGAAACGGCACAGCAAGCTGAAGATAAGGGGATGTATTGGGGCAAAAACCTATCGGGTTATTACTGGTATCAATCGCCCATCGAAACGCAGAGTTTGATGATTGAATTGTTTACCGAAACCGGCGGCAACGCCAAAGCTGTTGAAGAAATGAAGATCTGGCTAATGCTCAATAAGCAAACCAACAACTGGCAAACCACCAAGGCAACTGCCGCGGCTGTATATGCCTTGCTGCTGAAACAGGAAAACTGGTTGCAAAATAATACCCTGTCGGAAATAAAGATTGACGGTAAATCGCTTGCTTCGCTTAAGCCTGAGGTTAAAGCCGATGCAGGCACCGGTTATATTAAAACCAATTGGGCAGATGAGCAGGTAAAACCCGGTTTTGGTAAAGTAGAGGTGAAAAACAACGGCGCATCAATAAGTTATGGCGCTATGTACTGGCAATACCTGGAGCAGATGGACAAAATTACGCCTGCAAAAACGGATTTAACGCTTGAACGCAAATATTTTATTGAAAAGCAAACCGATGCCGGGCTTGTATTGCAGGAGGTAGATGCAGCCCATCAACCTAAAACCGGCGATTTACTTAAAGTTGTGGTGTACCTGAAAGCAGGCCGCGATTATGAATATGTGCAGCTAAAAGATCTTCGCCCGGCAGGGACGGAGCCGGTTAGCACGCTATCGGATTATAAATACCAGGACGGCCTGTGGTACTACCAGGTTACCAAAGATGTGGCGACCAATTTTTTCATTAGCCACCTAAATAAAGGGAATTACGTTTTTGAATACGAATTAAGGGTAGCCCAACCCGGAAATTTTTCAACCGGAATTACCAGCATTCAGTGCATGTACGCGCCCGAATTTAATGCGCATAGCGAGGGCAGGAGAGTTGTGTTTAAATAGCTTTGTTGCTGTAAATGTGTTTTTTAGATGTTTTAAACTATTTGTTTTGATGATAGAAAAGATGGTTTTGTAATAGTTTTTGGCTATAGAATTATAGAATTAATCGATTTTGATTATAGGATTTGAACCTCTAATTTTATATTCAACAGGGACAGCCCCTGCGATTACTCCAATACCATAAACTTATAAAAAACATGGAAAACGAATCGAACGACATCAGTAAATGCCCATTTCACAACGGTACTTTAAAGCAAAACACCGGCGGTGGTGGCACCCGGAACCGCGATTGGTGGCCAAACCAGTTAAAGCTGAATATTTTGCGCCAGCACTCGTCGCTATCCGACCCGATGGACAAAGATTTTAATTATGCCGAAGCTTTTAAAAGCCTCGATCTTGAGGCGGTAAAAACAGATCTTCATGCCCTAATGACCGATTCGCAGGATTGGTGGCCGGCCGATTTTGGCCATTACGGGCCACTGTTTGTGCGTATGGCCTGGCATAGCGCCGGTACATACCGTGTTACCGATGGCAGGGGTGGAGCAGGAGCAGGGCAGCAGCGTTTTGCGCCGCTTAACAGCTGGCCCGATAACGTGAGTTTGGATAAAGCGCGCCGTTTGCTTTGGCCTATCAAACAAAAATATGGTAACAAAATTTCCTGGGCCGATTTAATGATCCTTACCGGTAACGTTGCGCTTGAATCGATGGGCTTTAAAACTTTCGGTTTTGCCGGTGGCCGTGCCGATGTTTGGGAACCACAGGAGGATGTATACTGGGGTTCTGAAACTACCTGGCTGGGTGGTGATCTGCGCTATGCACATGGCTCGCCGGGTGTGCAGGAAAATCATGGTGTTTTGGTATCTGATGATGATGCAGATGGTGATATCCACTCGCGTAACCTTGAAAAACCACTTGCCGCCGTACAAATGGGTTTAATTTATGTAAACCCCGAAGGCCCGGATGGTAACCCCGACCCTATCGCGGCAGCAAAAGATATCCGCGACACATTTGGCCGCATGGCTATGAATGATGAAGAAACCGTGGCGCTTATAGCAGGCGGCCATAGTTTTGGTAAAACGCATGGCGCGGCACCGGCTACACACGTAGGCAAGGAGCCCGAAGCCGTCGATCTGGAATTGCAGGGCCTTGGTTGGGCTAACAGCTATGGATCGGGCAAAGGTGCAGATACCATTACCAGTGGTTTAGAAGTGATCTGGACTACAACGCCTACCCAATGGAGCAATAACTTTTTCGAAAACCTGTTTAATTACGAGTGGGAGCTAACCAAAAGCCCGGCTGGCGCGCACCAATGGGTAGCTAAAAACGCCGAAAATATTATCCCGGATGCTTATGATGCAGGGAAGAAACATGCACCAACCATGCTTACTACCGATTTATCATTACGGTTTGACCCGGCTTACGAAAAAATTTCACGCAATTTCCTCGAAAATCCGGATGCCTTTGCCGATGCCTTTGCCCGTGCCTGGTTTAAATTAACCCATCGCGATTTAGGTCCGCGTGTGTTATACCTTGGTGCCGATGTGCCGGCCGAAGAATTGCTATGGCAGGATCCTATCCCGGCGGTGGATCATGTATTGGTTGATGATAGCGATATTGCGGCTTTAAAAGCCAAAGTGCTTGAATCGGGCCTAACTGTGTCTGAGCTTGTTTCTACAGCCTGGGCTTCAGCTTCAACTTTCCGTGGCTCGGATAAACGTGGTGGTGCCAATGGTGCCCGCATTCGCCTTGCCCCACAACGTTACTGGCAGGTAAACAACCCGTCGCAATTGCAAAAAGTATTGGGTGTGCTGGAAGGTATTCAAAATGATTTTAACGGTGGTGTACAGCACAATGGCAAAAAGATTTCTTTGGCCGACCTGATAGTGCTGGCAGGCAGCGCCGCGGTTGAGAAAGCCGCTAAGGATGCCGGACAGGATATCAGCGTACCATTCACCGCCGGCCGTATGGACGCATCGCAGGAGAAAACCGATGTTGAATCGGCCGGGTTCCTGGAGCCCCAGGCTGATGGTTTCCGCAACTACCGTAAATCAAGATCATCGGCATTTACCGAAGAATTGCTGATTGACAAAGCGCAGTTGCTTACCTTAACCGGTCCGGAGTTGACTGTACTGGTAGGTGGTATGCGTGTATTGGGTACCAACTACGATGGTTCAAAACATGGTGTTTTTACATCGCAGCCGGGCGTATTAACTAACGATTTCTTCGTAAACCTGCTGGATATGGGCACCGCCTGGAAAGCAGCAGCTAAAGACAGGGAATTATACGAAGGCACCGACCGCGCAACCGGCGAAACAAAATGGACCGCCACCCGTGCCGACCTTGTATTTGGCTCAAACTCTGAACTAAGGGCTATTGCCGAAGTTTATGGCAGTGCCGATGCCGGAGCAAAATTTGTAAAAGATTTTGTGAAAGCATGGACCAAAGTAATGAACCTTGATAGGTTTGATATTGCCTGATTAGGTTATATTTTGAAATAACTTTTAATGTATGCTGCCCGCGATATAATTATTGCGGGCAGCTTTTTTTGCGTGATAATTTAAGCGCCCGTTTTACTGTCCGGTTTTTTTAACAGGTTTTTGGTAAACCCGCCAATGCTTAATCCCTGCACCAAAATGGAGAATACCACAATAATATAGGTAAGCAGCACAAAGGTATCGCGATACATCCCCGTTTCGAGCGAGAGAGCCAGGGCTATGGAAAGCCCGCCTTTTAATCCGCCCCAGGTTAAGATAGCGATGGCGTGTCGTTCAAAATTAATTTTTCGTTTTAAAAGCCAAACCGGTAGCGCAACCGAAACCCATCGCGATAGCAACATCACACCTATAGCTGCCAGGCCAACAATCATCATAATTGGCTCAACCTTAATAACAAGCAATTCGAGGCCAACCAGCATAAAAAGTATGGCGTTCAGTATTTCGTCAATAAGTTCCCAAAACTTGCCCAGGTAATCCCAGGTAGTGGCCGAGATACCTTCGCGGCGCGATTTGTTGCCTGTAATTAGTCCGGCGGCAACCATAGCCAGCGGGCCCGAAATGTGCAGGTGATTAGCCAGTCCGTAGCCACCGGTAACCAACGCGAGGGTAATGAGCACTTCTACCTTGTAATCATCAACAGAACGCAGCAGGTGGAAACCGAGGTACCCTAATAAGGCGCCAAAGGCAAGGCCGCCCATTGCTTCCTGTACAAACAACAGGCTAAAATCGGCAAAGGAAAAATGACCGGTACGCGCAATCTCGGTCATGGTTACAAAAAGTACTACTCCTACGCCATCGTTAAATAATGATTCGCCTGCTATTTTAAGCTCTAACGAAACCGGGATGCGCGCCTCTTTTAAAATGCTCAAAACAGCAACCGGATCGGTTGGTGAAATGATAGTGCCAAAAATAAGGCAGTATATAAACGGAACTGGATAACCGACCCAGCCTAACAGCAACCAGGTAAGGTAGCCCACCATTGCTGCGGCTATAAGCGTGCCAAAAAGCGCCAGCACAGTTATTGGCAGGCGTTCTTTGTATAGTTTTTTCCCGTCTACGTGGATAGCTCCGGCAAACAAAAGAAAGCTGAGCAGGAAATTAAGCAACAGTTCCCTAAAATCGATAGCGCTGATAGCCAGGGCAACATGGTTTAGCCAGGCCCAATCAAACCCTCGCAACAACACCAGCAACATTGACAGTGCCAACGATAATACCATAATACCAATAGCCGGTGGCCACTTGATAAAGCGGTGGTTAAAGTAGGCAAAGGCCGCTGCCAAAACAATGATAAAGGCAAGGATATCGGAGATGTTCATCGGCTAAAGATAGTGAATATGACCAAAGCGGGGGGAAGGGGGGCTTTAAATAAAATATTCGGAAAGCCAGATAAAGGAAAAAGGCGCAATTTCTTGCGCCTTTTAGTGATCCCGCTGGGACTCGAACCCAGGACCCCAACATTAAAAGTGTTATGCTCTACCGGCTGAGCTACGGAATCATTCTTTAAATTTCCCGGTTTTAAGCGGAGCTGTTAAAGTGCAGCTTTATGTTGTAAAAATAAAAGCCTTTTTAAAGGCTTCGTGATCCCGCTGGGACTCGAACCCAGGACCCCAACATTAAAAGTGTTATGCTCTACCGGCTGAGCTACGGAATCATTCTTTAAACTTTTTGGCCCGATTACCGTTTCCGTTTAAAGTGGTGCAAATATAGAGTTCTTCACAATATCCTGCAAGCTATTTTTTAAATTAATGTAAAGCTTTTTTTAAGGTATTAATTAACAGTAATCTACATTTTAAATAATGCTATTTTACCTCCGTTGCCAGCAAGTAAAACCAGCTTTCCGTGCTTGGCTTTGCGGCAAACGTTAAAACTTGTGGTATCAATTTGCCTCCAGGTTTGCCCTCCATCGGTAGTTATGTTGCTTCCCGGGGTTCCGGTTGAGAGAAAAATATGTCCGCCCAAATACTCAACAGAGGATTGAAAACCCTGCGGACCGCCCTTGGTAAGTACAAAAACAGCTGTATTTGCTGATGTTTGAATGGCTGCAACCGAGTCGGTCTTTTTATCATTGGCATAGTCGCCGCCAACAATTATACTTTCATTTTTTCCGGTGGAGAGTGAAAAAGCGCCTTCGCTGCTTTTGCCCTGGCTAATGGGCAGGTTTGCATAGTTCCATTGGCTGCTACCGTTGCTCAAAGAAATGAGCCTGCTGCTTTTGCCTCCCGATGCTACATAGATAGTCCCGCTTTCCAAAACCCGCAGGCAGGTACCGCTCGCTGCGAAAGCAGCTTCGCCCGGTAATGCCTCAGGCGGATTGGTTGATTCGGCCCAGGTTTCGCCGCCATCTTTGGTTTCGAGCAATAAAAATTTGTTATTAATCGGATCGCCTAAGATGTATCCGTGCCGGCGGTCGGCAAAATCCATGGCGTCTAAAAAGTAGGTAGTGTCGGTTTTTTGATATTTTTCCTGCCAGGTTAGGCCTCCATCTTTAGTTTTAAGGATATAGGAAGGGCTGCCCGAACTCATGATGATGGCTTCCTGGTCGCTAAAAGCTTCAATATCCCTGAAATCTGATTTTTCGTAGCCTTTTACCTGCTGCCAGGTCCAGGTTTTGCCACCGTCGGCAGTTTTGGCGATGTAGCCTTTGCTGCCGCTAATCCAGGCAGTTTTATCGTTTACAACCGATAAACCGCGGATACTTGTTGGCTTGTCCTGTTGTAATATGGTAATAGTTTGGGCTTTTGCAGGATTAGTTAAGGATGTTAAACAGATAAAAATTCCGGAAATAAGAAAGAGAACCTTCTTCATAGCGTTTGATATAAAGTAACTTACAAAGCCTAAATTAATGTTAAAGCGGTGCTTAGGCAACTTTCTTAGTTTTTTTAATTTATAGAGTTTGCATTTTGCCGGAAAGATTTATATTTGCACGCTTGTTAATAAAACGATAAGCCCGGATGGCGAAATTGGTAAACGTTGCGGTCTCAGAAGCCGTTGAGAATTGTCTCTTGAGAGTTCGAGTCTCTCTTCGGGCACGCCGGAAACAAAGTTGTTAGTCTTAAGAATAGGTTTAGTGATAAACTTAAAACTTAAGGCTAACACTTTAAAAAAGCCCAGGTGGCGAAATTGGTAGACGCACCATCTTGAGGGGGTGGCATTCGTAAGGATGTACGAGTTCGAATCTCGTTCTGGGCACACACCTCTTTATACCCAATTAAATTTTTAAGATCCTTTCCGCTCTTTTAGTTTAGATACTTCCTGTTGCAGTATAGCGATCTGACCTTCAATAACTTTAAGCCTGATTTCGTTTATGCGTGTTTGTGTTTCCTGGGATGAACGAATGTCTTTAATATCTCCTTTTAGCTGGAAGTAGGCAGTCATCACGGAGATTACGATGCTTACGGTGCTGGCAATAGTCACAATCATGTTTTTTATGGTGATGCCGCGGATTTCCTGGTGTTCGAATGTTGTCATGGGGGAGGGGGATTATAAATTATAATGCTTGGACATTAATCTAAAAATGGTTTTAATTCAAACGTATCCATTTAGGGATCATACTAAACGTTCTTTTAGCCTGTAGAATTGGTTCCATGCAGCATCTGCTATTATTAGCGAGTAGATACCTAAAGTGTTCTCTACCCAGATACCGAAAGGCGTGCTATTACCTAAAGCGATAATTCGCTTTGCTGTATTTGTAGCAACACTCATCTCAGTTATATAACTGTATGCAGTATTACACAACCAATAAGAATTGCTATTTATTGGGTCGAATCTAATAAAAGTAGGTGTTTCAACACCTGTACCATTAATAGATATCGATTGTACAAGAAGAGATGCTGGGTCTGCTACCAGTATTTTGTTATTGATAGAGATCATCAGTAATCCAGTGTAGGGATTTTTAATAATGTTTGTAACATTAGAATTTTGCAGACGACTATCAGATATGATTCCAATAAGAGAACCGGTAGTTGAAAAAGTATATACTTGATTGGTCCCGACATAAAATCTATTTGAAGTTGAATCAAAATAACCAAAGCGTACTATTTCAGTAACTCCGGTAATTGAAAATATAGTTGTGATAGCGTGGGTAGATAAATTAATAGACTGAAACGATGGGGTATTTCTTTCAGTTACTATTAATCTATTGTTGAGTATGTCTAACTGCATTGAGACGATACCTGATATGCTATTGATTGTATCGATAAGAGTAAAATCAGAGTCATACACCTTAATACTCGAAAAGCTTGCAATATAATATCGTTGGGATGACAAATTGAATTCAATAGCTATTGCATTATTTAATCCTATACTTATAGGTTGTTTAACAAGAGTAATGGTATCCTTAACTTTAATTATTGAGTTATCGGTCGTAAAAACCGATAAACCTGATTTGAGAACATGTGACATTAGGCTATTGATTTTGCTGTTTTTTCCCAGATGAGCGATGAAATTTTTTGATAATTATATTGGATTCCGCGTGCTATTTGGAAATTCACCGCTGTTGGATAAATGGCATTTAATTGATCTGAGTTTTTTGCTCCGTTTGAGTCGTCAACCTCACTTAAAAAAAGGTCTATTTTATTTTGAATGAGGGCGACTCTAACCCAAGTGTTAATTCCCACGCAGAAATACATGAAGTCCATATCGGCCGATATTTGTCCGATTTTGCCAGTTACCGTAGCTTGGCCGGTTGAAAAATCTGCGGATGTCAGGGGGGCTGAATTAACCAAATAATCAGCAGTTTCGTACGTTAAATTGACGCCCGAAGCCGTAGTTGTTACAAATTTTTCTGAAAGATCCGTCACCCGAGGAATGGCAAATCCATCTACACCAACCATCCACATTTTAATTATGTTGTTGGCGATTGTTTCATGACCTTGTGCATTTGGATGTTGCCCGTCGGTTGTCATAGTATACGGGTCGTAATTTTCGTTAATATTAACAAAAGTTACAGGTAAACCACGGGATGCAAATTCTTTTACGACTTCTTGAACTGCAGTATTCATTCCTGAAATAGTGGTAGAATCTCGAACTCCGGATATATAGTTAGACTCAGTAACATCGATAGAAGACAGAACAAATACCGGAGCGGAGTCCACCGTCGGTTTTGCCACCCAACCGAAATAATCGATGATAGTTCGAGTGTTTGATAAAGTAGTGATAACAACATCCGTTATTACATTATACAAAATAATAGCGTCACCTGAAATACCCGCGTCACGGCCTGTTATATCGGATATGTTATTCGTTTTGTCGGTCGGATTGTAAATTATTGTTTTATTGTTGTAAGTGATGCTAAAAGATCCTAAAGCGTTTTCGCTTGCCCCATCATCAACATAGGTGCCAATAACTATTGTATTTTTGCCCGAAGTGCCAAGGGTAATGCTTGAACCTGCTACTGTCGATTGAATTGGTTTGGATGTGGTTGAACCAAAATCGTAGATAGCCTTACTTGGGTATACATGGTAATCTATATTGGGGGTAAAATCGGTCCATACTCCCGTGCGAGATGTTGCAAATGTTCCCACACCGGTTCTATTCGCTGCGTAAAATCCACTGAGGAAGCATTGGGCAAGAAAGGCCCTCAAGTTGCATTGTACACGACTATAGGTTTTTGCTAATATTTGACCAGGTTGTAGATCATTAAAACCCATATTTACAGTAACGGCGAGGTTATTCTGTACACCCATAGTTTCGCATGCCTTTATTAAAATGGATCCAGATTGAGTTGCACTTTGTGCATAATTATTACCACTTGCTGCTAACCCAATTCTTGTATAAAGCAGAGAATTGTATGTATACCTCACATCCGCCAAAGTATACCCCGCATCAATACTCATCCCATAACTCGTAATTCCCTTCGCATTATTCATCGGCAACTTCGGGAAAACATAAGGCGTAGAGCTTCCTCCCGCCGGCGCATCAACCCAATGTGCATCTCCATCTGCAGTACTATTCTTGGCTAAAAACTGCCCGGATGTGCCGCCATTAGGCAAGCCGCCACCAGTCGCCGCATTTATCCAATGTAAATTCCCATCCGTACTATCAACTTTCGCCAACACCTGCCCGGCCGCACCGCCATTGGGTATCTTAAACAGTGCACTAATCTGTGCCTGCAACTTCCCCAACGCCTGTAAAACGGTATCAGTTGCAGATACAATAGCCGAACTTCCAAAACCAATACCCGTTAGTACGGCGTTCAGTACCCGCGCAAGTGTGAAATATTTATTGCTTGTGCCTTCGGGTACAGCATCGGTACTCCCAGGCGATCCCACAATTTGGGTATAGGCGCTTCCGCTCCAGCGGTATTGATTATTATTATCAGTAGTTATATAAATTTTGCCGGTTTCGCCCGTTGCCGGCAGCGAGGATAGGGTGGCAAATTCTAATACATCATCAACATAGGATGGAAGTTGTGCCGCTGCTACTTTACCGCTGCTATCAAGCCCGGCATAACCGTTGGGCATATTCTTATTGTCGATTTCTTCAAATTCAACTCCGGAAACAATCAGTGAGATTCCTGTGCCCCACAAACCGGCCGCTTTAGGACCAAACAGGTAGTACGACGAGGTGTTAATATAAAAATCGCCATCGGTACCCAGGCTGTTTGCCGGGTTTACGGTACCGTTCAGGATAGTTTTGCCATTGGCTCCATTAGTACCGTTGGCTCCGCTGGTGCCCTGAGGTCCCTGCGGACCGGTTTGCATTGAAAATACCTGGTTCCAACTGCCGCCGCTTTTCTTATAAAATATACCACTTAAGGTATTAATAAAGGTATCTCCGTTGTTGCCCGTTGTGGTAGCCGGTATGCTATTGCCGTATAAAACGGTTGTGTCATTTGCAGCTCCGGTTGCAATAGTATATACAACAGTCCATACTCCGGTTATTTTTTGCGCGAATGATCCGGAGGTAGTATTAATGAATACATCGCCGTTTTTGCCCGAGGTGTTTTGAGGAAGCACCGTGCCAAAGCTAAGATTGGCACCTGCTGCCAGCCCCGCGTTTATAAATTGCAGCAGGGTGGCAAAATCAAACTGATAATCGGCATTATTGCTGATCAGTATCGATTTGTCTGCCGCGTTTATGGTTTGGACTATGGGCAGTTCGCTTATTTTTTTGTCGTTTGCCATCAGTTTAAAAATTCGGTTATTGGTGAGTTATAATTGTTATGGGTGCCGGGGTAATTGAAATCTGTTCTGTCGACACCCCTTATCCGCGGACCGGCCTGCCGGCTGCTCCTGTTTTTTTCGCTGTAATGCCACAGTAGAAAATTTGCCTGGTTATCCCACAAAAACTTTTCGATATCATTGGCATAAGCATTAGCAATGCTGCGTTGCTGCTGTACCAGTTTCAGCACTTCGGGCGATGTTAAAGGTTCGCCATTATCATGGCGTTTAATTACCGGTCCGGTAGCGGTATAATGGATAGCGTCGTTTTCAATAAAGCGCGCAAATGTGAAGTATACCAGTGCCGGTGCAAGGCCTTCATATAAAACAATGTGTCCGTACTGGTCGAGGTATTCGCTGCCGTTAAGCAGATCTTTATAAGGCTGTGGTGCATCGTCCTTAGCGGTACCGTCGGGGTTGCAATGGGTTATCAACTGGTAATATAATGCGTGCCCTAAAAAAGGCTTCAAATCAAGTTCCTGAGCTTTTTTAATAAATACCTTCAGGCGTTCGGCTTTAATGTTTATGTTGATATCCTCGTATTGTTGAAAAATGGTTTGGTTAATTAAATAAATCATAGCATAGCCTCCTAACCCCGAAAGGGGAAGTTTAAGTTTTGGTTCATTTTTGTTTGTTTATTCCCCTTCCGGAAGTGTCAGGGGCACATCGCCTCCGCTTCGGCCTGTTTAAAACCGTAAGCATACATTAAGGCGGCTATTTTATTTTTTTGAGGGATGGTTGATTGTAACAGCTCGTTAATGCTGGCTCCGGCCCTGATACCGGCCTGGTCCTCAGCGGCTATAGCGGGTACCGGCACAATATTCCAGTTACCGGCAGGGTTAATATCAATATGGAAATGCCCGAAGATCTCAGTCAGTGTTTCCGAAAGTTCAAGCCTGTCGGTAGCGGTATTGTCATTAAACTCCAGGATAGCCTGCTTTTTCTCGCTGCCATTGCTCAGGCCCGACGATTTTTCGGGGTTGATCAACTCCTTCGGAACAGAAAAACCCTTGATTATTCGTGCTTCTACAGATCGCTCGGTACTTTCAAACAGTTTATCGTTGTTTTGGATAGGGTAGGCCTTAAACTCCGGTTTTGAATTTTCGTCCTCGTATTCAATAACAATTATTTTTTGCGAGCTTTTTACACCCTGGAATGATCCGAGATCTTTTTCCAACTGCGATGGCACATTAATACCGGCATATTCCCCGGCATCCGGCCGGCTATTATCCGCTTCTTCCCTACGCGATTGCATAAAAAGCATGGTTGATGGTAAAAAGCCGGTGGTAACCTCACGGTTATTGAATGTTTTGATTCCCGCTTCGGTTTCAAAATCCTCCCATACCGAATCGGCTTCAATTAACGGATAATCGTCAATTTCGGGGTTAAAGTAAAATAACTGGCCTTTGTAGTTTTCCCATCCGCCTGCCGCAGCAACCTGCCGGCTAATTGCTTCCGGATCAGGATTGTATCCGTCAACAAAGGTTATTTTGCTGCGCATAATGTTTTTCCAGGTTTTTCGGCCCCAATCGTTATACAAAGCATACTTGCCGGCCGTTTCCGGGTTGTCGGTATCACCCATCCGGATGTCTTCAAATTTTACATGGCTTACCGCTATAATCTTAAAATTGGCATCGTAGTTTACATGGATCCCAAAGCCGGTAAACAGGGCTTTATCTGTGGCCAAAGCTTTTAATAATTTTGCAATTGTAAGGCCCCGGGTGTTAATCACCGTTTTGCCGATGGCTTTTTCTTCCAATCCTGTACCGGTAATAAATTTTGTTCGCTTATTCCAGCAATCTTTTGCCGTGGGAGATCCGGCTACCAGTTCAAGCATGCGTTGCGGATAGGCGTTATCCAAATCATAATTAAGGATGCCATAGGTTTGATTGGGCCTAACCAATATCCGGCGTTCAATTTGAGGGAGATAGGTTTTCATACCGGTCCTCCTTTATTTACAGCATTTTTCGTTTTGGATTTCTGATTATCCGGCAGTTTAACCGGAGTTGAATCAGCCGCCAGATCCTCAATCACTTTCGAAATAAATAGTGCAGCAATGTGTGGATAACGTTGTATGTACCATTCGGCCTCCTCATCACTCAGGTTTTCGTTACTGTGAACAGCCGCCGAACCGGGTGCAAATTGGTGCAATCCTGGTTTAAGTATGTGCTTTTTAAATTTTAATTCATCGGCCATTGTTGGGTTGATTTTAATGGTCATTAGCTGTTTTAAACAACTAATGACCGGTTTCTGATAAGATGCTTAGGCGGCAACCAGGGCTTCGATAGCTGCAATGGTGCTTGCATAAGTTGCACTGCCGGTTCCGGGCGCTATTGAAACTGCGCGGGGAGGGTAGGGCTCTTTCATTTTATCGGGATTGGTTAGTTTAAGTTTGTAACCGCCGTCAAGTGCTTCGTCGGCCGCGTTACGCTCTGCTTCGGTAAGGATGAGGCCGTTTACGGCGCCAAAAAGTTCAATTGCCGAATCTCCCGATTTGTAGTTGTTAATGGCAATTGCGCGCACCCTGCCATAGCCCATGGCCATCAGCTGCCCTTTAATATCTACAGATAAACCTGCGATATTAAAGTCGATCTCTTCGGTGTAACGGGGCCCAACCTGCGTTTTAGCCAGTTTCGACATGGTGTTGAAGCTGTTATTGGTACCTTCAAATTTGTAAACCTTTGCATTGCTAACAGCGGTAAGCCCTTTAACGATAAGCGGATTGGTAGTATCGTAGGTTAATACCACATCGTCGGCATTAAAAATATAGATCACATCCTCTATACCCGAGGTGATGGGTTGGTCGGTTCCAAGACTAAAACCCGCGTTTATTTTATTATAAATTGACATGTATTTATTAATTAGTGATTTAGTGAGTTATTGAATTAGTGAATTTGAATTGACGGTTTAGCAGGTTATTGAATTAGTGAATGAATAAGACCTATAAAAAATCACTAAATCACCAATTCAATAATCCACTAATTGATTTTAAGCTGATAGGTAGAACAACTCGTTGGCGAATTTGAAGTTCACAGCGGCTTTCATACGGGCCTTCATGCGTACCACATTATCGTTGGTGTAAGGTTTCAGGTACACGGTAGATAGTTCGGATGCGTCGCCTAAAAGATCGACTCCCAGGAAAAGGTTTGACGAACGGGCACCTAAAATGGTATTGGCCTGCCAGTGGTTCATTACCTGCAGCGGGATGCCCAGGTAGTCCATTTTTTTCATATCGGTAAAGGCATTAATTACGTTCAGTGCTTTATTGGCCTGGGCCTGGGCGTAGGCATAGCCCACGTGCAGCGGGATTTGCAGGTTAAAATCATCCTGAATCCTATCGGCCGGGTCAAGCTGGGCATAAACACTGCCCAATACCTGTAGTACGTTGCTTACGTTAATGTAGTTGACCGTAGCCGCTGTAGCTGTACCGGTAAAGGTTGCAGGTTTGCGGCTATTTACCTCGTTGTAGTTACGTACCAACTTAAAGGTGGTAGCACCGGCTATTTGAATAAAGTATGATTGGCCCTGAACCGCAATGCCCGGTGCACCGTTGGTGGTATCCTTACTTGTACCGGTAACGGCTGTAATGGTAACCACATCGCCATCGGCCAGGGTTGATGTATCTGCAACTGTAACGATACCATTTGCATCGATAGCTGTGGCCGCCAATGAGGTAGCCGGTTTGCTTAAACCTACTTTGTAAACGCCGGATGCCGCTGCAATAGAGGGCAATAATCCAGGAAAATCGGCGGTGAAAGCAGCTTCTTTGGTAGCGCTTTTGCCCAGCCAGTACAGGCGTTCGTTGGCAATTTGAATTTTTGCTAAATAGCGCTGTACCATAAAGTCGGATAGGTCAACCACGCCTTCGTAGTCCATAAAGGCACCGGGTTTAAGGGCCTGGGCTTCCCAGCTTTGGGCAAGCTTATCCCATTGTTCCTGTTTCATAAATTCGTACACTACCGGGTCCAGGTAACTTTCGGTTTGGTGGGCGGTGGTACCCTGGTCGGTAAAAATGCCCGATGGGTTTTGCAGCACCACATCGTCATCAACGTCAAGGATCACCTTGCGCGATTTTACATCATTAATTACCGTAAGCAGGCCGCGTTTTACCGAATCGGCCTCGAGCAATGTGCTTGCCATAAATCCTGCCAGCGCTTCGCCGGCGTAGGTGTTGTTTGTAAATGTAAATTGAGCCATAAAATTTGCCCCCCGGCCCCCTAAAGGGGGAGCTTTTTGTTTTAAACGTATAGGGATAGTTGGAGTAGGTTAATTAAAATGGATAAGGTTTAGGTTGGTGGTTTAGGCGGTTGGCGGGAGAGGTTCAGGAAGCAATAGCCTTTTTTACCGCATTTTTAGCTACTTCGGTTTGTGGGGCAAAAAAAGCTACAGGTTCGGTTTGAGCTTTGCTGCTGCGTTTAGAGCCTTCGGGTATAAAGCTTGAGCGGATTTCGTTTTTTACCTCGGTGCGTGTTTTTTGGAGGTTAGCATTGGCTTCTTCAATCGCAGCGCGGGCTTCGGTTAAGAGAGCATTTTGTGCGTGCAAGCGCGCTTTAAGTTGCTGCATGCGGCTTTGAATATCCAGTGGTTTAGCCGCGGGTTTTAACTTATCGGCCGGTACATCATCCTCTTCGTCGGTTAACTGAGATTCTTCTTCTGCCGAAGGGGTTATCCTGTGGATTTTACCCTGCTTAACATCCAGTTGTTTGCCATCGGCGCAGGTATAAATATCGGTTATTGCCGGGGCGGATAGGTCTTCGTCCTGGAATACCTCGCTACCCTCTTCCAGTTGATCGCTGTGGTGCAGGGCTCCCTTGTCGGTAATGGTTTGTTTGTTCACCACTTTTTTAAAAAAGTTCATGATTTTGTTCAGTACCGAAGTGTTTTTTTCGATGAGTTCTTTGTTTTCGATGTTCATGCTGTTATTATTTATGTTTAAGATTTTGTTGATGCATCGTTGATAGGCAACAGGGGCATTGTTTGTGTAGTTTTTAATCAGTAGGCTGTTAGTGATTTGCGTATGGTAATCTTCAATCAAATCGATAAAACCGAGGTCGAGCGCCTGGTCGGCTGTCATCCAGGTTACAGCGTTAATCAGGCTGTTTATGGTAAGGCCATCCAGCTGCGATTTATCCATGTAGATCTGCGCCAAACGTTCCTGAACCGCGTTTAACATCTGCACATCTTTTAAAAGTTCGTCGGCATTGCCGCCTGTGCCCACCATGGGCTTGTGAATCATGAGCAAAGCATATTTGCTCATGATCACCTGCCTGCCCGCCATGGCTACAATTGAAGCAGCCGAAGCGGCGAGCGCATCGATATACGTGGTAACATTGCCGGGATATTTTTTTAACAGATCGTAAATGGCGATAGCGTCAAAAGCGCTGCCACCTGTCGAGCTGATATGCACCTCAACATCGGCTCCGGCCGCTGCGTCGAGCTGGGTTTGGATATATGCTGAGGAAAGCGTGCCCGAGCCAATGCAATCGGTGTCGGTATCGTATAAATAAATTTTGTAACTCATGTTTTTTGGTTTTGGTCCGCAAGTCCGGATGTCCGAAAGTCGGTGGGTGTCGGAGTGTGTTTGATTTTGAAATGCCTGGAGATTACAGGCCGTAGGATGCCGGTGGGCATACATCAAAGGTCGTTAGTATTTTTTATTGTGATGGTGACGGTGTTTTGTCAGTAAGTGACGGGATACTTTTGCCTGTAAAACTATAGGGTGATATTGCTATCAGAAGTACAAAACAAAGATCGGCATTGTAACGGTGGAATATGGTGACAGCGTTTTGTCAGTACCCGGGTAACGTTTATTCCGAAAAGCAATTTAGCGCCCGCCAGATAGTACGCTCATCTTTGCCAAATTTTACCTCAGCCTCTAAAACTGCCTGGTTTTTAGAGATCTGCCTGGCCTTTACCTGGGCATTGACCCATAGGTAAATCTCGCGGTAGATAAACACTTTGGTGGTAATAAAACCGGCCTTGTACATGGCCGAAAATACGCCTTCATCAAATAATGCGTTTGCAGTTTGGATATTCATTTTGGTTAGAGGTTAGAGGTTAGAGGTTAGAGGTTAGAGGTTAGAGGTTAGAGGTTAGAGGTTAGAGGTTAGAGGTTAGAGGTTAGAGGTTAGAGGTTAGAGGTTAGAGGTTAGAGGTTAGAGGTTAGAGGTTAGAGGTTAGAGGTTAGAGGTATGTTTTGTGTGCTGAATGGCATAATTTAATTATAGATTTACACGGTTTATGGTTTGTGCCAATATGTTTTGCTGAGTGTTAATATCTTTTACATCTACATAAACAGGAGGGAAGTTGTTGATCATTTGATAGGCCAGCGTGTTTGCCAGATCCTTAACATCATTTACCGGTTGATTATAATAGCGGTTGGCATTACCGCCATCAGTAAATATCCCACCTATGGCATAACCTCTGCCCGGATTGGGGATTGAAAAATCACGGCCGCCGTGGGCTACGTTAATGGCACTCACCAGGTTGCGGGCCCAGGGATTACGCATGGCTTCCGAAACTATAATGGCTTCGCCCGAGCGTAAATAAGCGTTGGTATTATCGCTGCGGCTATAGCCGGGTAATAATGCGCCACGACCATCAGATATATATTGCCCACCGGATGCAAACCCCGGTTTCTGTTTTATAATAGAGGCCAGTGATGATGCACCCACGGCCGCCACAATCGCAGTTTCGGCTATAGCTTTTGGAACGCCTACGAACGGAATAGCACCATCGGCAGACCAAATGCCCATTATCGCTTTTTTGGTATCAATAATAACCTGAGCAGCAGCCGCTGCCTGGTGAGCGCGGAAAGCAACTCTTGATGCAGCACTGTTTTTTCCAAAAATGCTTGTTAAGGCATTAGAAAGGCTGTCAACCGTTTTTAAATATTTCCTTTGACTTTCGGCCTGGGCTTCCAGCCGGGCTTTATCAAGATGCTGTTGCTTTCTATGGTAGTCATTTGTTACTTTTTCAAGCGCTTTTTCTTTGCCTTCTGCTGCAGTAATCGCCTGTTGTTTTTCCAGATCAAGTAGTCGTTGTTTTTGATCAAATTCTTTTTTCCAGTTTCCATCTTCGTGAGCATTATCTATACCGGTTTGAAGATCGTTTTGCTTTTCATCAAAAACTTTTTGTGCTTTACCCTTTTCAATGTTTTGTTTTATTTTTTTCTCGTCGGCAATAAATTTTTCATCTGCCTCCAATTTTACAGTATTAGCTTTGTCAATAATATCCTGTTCATACTGAAGTGCCTGAATGAGGGAATCTGCTTCCTGTTTCCGCCCTTGCCTGTTTAAATCATCGATTCTTTTTTGGATAGCAGATTTTTGTTTTGCGGCATCTTCGGCTTGTTGCGTTATTTCAGTAATTTTTGTGGTATGTTCATCCCTTAGTTGTTGTAAGCCCAACTCTTCAGCCGTTTTACCAAAGTCTCGTGCGGCTTTGTTTAGTTGCTCCTGGTATGCCTCCAGTTTTTTGAGATCTTCATTTTGAAATTTTTGATTGATGCCGGCTAAGGTAGCCACTCTTTCACTTTCTAACTGGCTTACGGTTTCTTTGTGCTTTTTATAACGTTGTTTCAGGTCGTCAAAGTGCTTATTGGTGCTTTCAATTTCTTTGGCGTAGTTGCCAAGCAAAATTTCAGCTTCACGATCTTTTGATTCTGAAAGTTCTTTCAGCGCTTCGGCAGTGTCATCAGTTTTACCTGATTTGTCGCGGCCTTTCGGCTCATCAATCTTTACTTCATACGCTAATAGTGTTTGCCTGGTTTGCTTTATTTTTTCGATAATGGGTTGGGCTTTTACTTTATAGTCCTTTGCCGCGGCATCTAATTTGTTTAGTTCGTCCTGTTGATCGGATAGTACTTTGTCCCAATAGGCTTTTCCGGTTAACTTTGCCGGGGTTTGAGTTTGAGTTTTAGATGTGAAACTTTTAAGCTGCTGCTCAACAATACTATTAATTGAGTTCATTCTTTTTACAATTTCTGCGTCTTTTTCAGCGTATTCCTTGTATTCGTCCTCTGCATCCTGCTTTACATTATATATCCCTCCTTTATAATTTTTTTTATTTGCATGATCAGGGTGGGCCCTGTAATCTTCTACTCTTTTTTTTGCCGCCTGATATCCTTCTGTTATATCCATCCGATCTTTTATCACCTCGGCCATTTTAGATTGAGCTGCCTCTTCAATCGCTTTTCGTTTTAGTGCGTCTGTGTATTCATTTATAGCTATTGTGCCTTCTTTTGTATTGATATTAGCGAGCGTTAAACTTTTTAAATGATCTGGCGAGAGTGCTATAAGTTTCTGAAGTGCATCGAGCCTTACATCGTCTGCAAGGTTTTGATTTTTTGCTATCGAGAGTAACACCATATATTCGCCCGATTGCCTGGAAACTGTTTGAGTGAATGCTTCCATCATATCCTTATAATCCTTCAACGCTTGTGCAGCTGCCCTGGCCTTATCCGAATCAAATAGCTTAGCTACAAACGACAAAACCTGTGGACCGTACGTTGCAATCAGCGTAATTCCTATTGATAACGCTGAATTCCAGGATAAAAATGCAGAGCCAAGCTCCTTTAAAATGCTTTTTGGCTTTTGCCCGGATGCGGCCAGTTCTTTATTTTGCGCATTTAGTTTCTGTATAGAATCTACTACCTCCGGCAGTTTTTCGCCTAAGGCAATCAATCCCTCCTTCATTCCATTTGCAAATTCGGGCATTTTGCTGTTCACACCAATTACCGCTTTTTTTAGTTCATTAAGCGCTTCGGTGTATTTATTTGCTTTTTCGATGTCAGCACTGCTGAGGTTGGGTGTATCATAGTAAGCACTCATAATTTATGTTTTTAATGCTGTTTGGCATATTTAAACAAGCGGTTTTTCATTTATTTAAATACGTTCAGCTTTTGGTATATCGATTATATTAGGGTCATAGTTGCAGCCGGTTTGTAGAGCACTCGTCTGCAACTATGCAATTTTTTTTGTGGAGCAGACTCACCGCAAAGCCTTAAAATAGAAAGGATATAGTGAAAACGCTATTTTTTGAATATTGATTATCGTTTAAATACAGATGCTTCCTGTTTCCCTGTAATAAACGGTGAAATATAATAGGCACTGTCGGCGAGGGTATAAGTTTCGGGTATATCAGCGTATGGTACGGGTCCCATTTCAATATTATTAATGTTAGGCTTAATAGCGTAAAACAACTCCGTTCCTTCAAAATTCTCCTCCTTTATTTTTGCATACATTAAAGCCTTATCCAAATAAGTGCCTAATAAAGCTGTGTGTTGTTTTAGCATTTTATCTTTAACATATCCCACACCTACAGCTATTAAATAAGGTTTTTTATTTAAATCGGATTTTTCTTTAAGCCTGTCCTTTTTTCGATCATTAAATGTAGAGGATAGATCGTCGTCTATTTCCCCGGATGTTAAAGGGCGTATTAATCTGTACACAGATATTGTATATCCAGAACCCTTTGGATCAAAATAATCTTCGGGTGCATACACTTTGTCTCCTTTTTCAAAATGTGTTGTATTGAAAAGGTAGGTGTAAATTTCGCTTATGGTGTCAAAATTGAATATCGCCAGGCATAATACAATTATGAGTATGCTTCCTCCAATCCATAATCTCTTTTTACTTTTAGCCGTTGTTGAATGATTGTTTGATTGTTGTGACATGATTTAAGTTTGCTATTTTTTTTAGTAAAAATAATTATTTTTGTTAAAATCAAGCCC
Organism: Mucilaginibacter celer; assembly: GCF_003576455.2. NCBI lineage: Bacteria > Pseudomonadati > Bacteroidota > Sphingobacteriia > Sphingobacteriales > Sphingobacteriaceae > Mucilaginibacter > Mucilaginibacter celer. The sequence goes on along the minus strand of NZ_CP032869.1, from coordinate 3,567,502 downwards.
AAAAATAATTTTTATTTATATCGATAATGCAGCCTTGCACAGCTATCCCATTTTTACTAATTCAACCTTAGTTGGCTGCCCCGCCCGCCAGCTATCAATCTTATTAATATAATAGTAACACCCATCCTGTTCAATATAGACAGGTACAAGCAAGTCAAGCTCCAGTATATCGCGTGGATTCAGCAAAAAGTACCGTACTACCTTTTTTGTGCGTGTAAGGATTTTTTCAAGTTCGCGGTAGTAATTACTTTTTAAACCAGGTAAAGTTTTTCCGCCGGTTCCGGGTTTATCGGCAAAGCACAGGTTGTACTCGCCATCGGGCTTATAAAAATAAGGTACAGATATGATATCGTTTACCTCTGCTGTTTTTTCGCCGTCGGTAAATTTTACTGTAGGATAATTCTTGAGGCTACGCAAATCCAATTTCTGATCTATCAATATTCGCGGGGATGTGCTTATGGTAAAATCGTTGGCGTCGGCATCCGGATCTGCCTTTTTTATCTGGGCTACCGAGCCCCCTGTATAGGGCGTATTTAGGGATGGTGCAAACTGGCTTTCAAATAAATCGGCCGAGGCCGGCAATGTTTTATCGGCTACTTTAATTTGCGCATCGGCAAAGTTTTTAGGCAGTACGTTATCATCCTCTTTATGTTTCATATTATTCACCTGCGCATAACCGCCGAGTTGAAAGCTGATGGCCTTACCCTGGTTTAAGGTTTTGCCGGTCCAGTTTTTGGCAATAGGAATATTGGCAACAATATCGGCAAATGAGTTGAAGGATACGATACGCTTGCTGTTATCGGTTTGGCAAACAATACCAAAACGCTGCAATACATCTTTCAACAAATCTTTTTGGCTGATATCCGGAAAAATCCGCTCGCATTGCACTTTCTGCCCGTATAAAAGCTGTTTCTGATCAACATCAAACCTAAAAGTAGCTCCCTTGTGGATAAAAACAGTAGTGTTGTAACGGTGTAAATGGAACGAGATAAATATCGAATCGCCTTCGGCGAGGTCAAATTCGTGCGTTACCTTCAAATTTTTAAAGTTTTCAGTGCGTTCGCGAGCGCCGGCAGGGTAGGCTTTATCGGTAAAGTTAACGGTAAGCGTTTCGGCATGGCTGGCATTTCCGTTGGCGTCGCGATAGTCGATATAAAGTTCAAAATAGCCGTTATCGCCGGTATTGGCAATGCCGTGCATATCCATATCAAAAATAACACTTGCAGTGCCTTTAACCCGTTTGGTTGTTGCATGATATTCGGCAAAACCTATGGGCCGGGTTTCGTCGGTATGGCTGTTGGCATGCATGCCGAGCTGCCCGCCATCAATGGTGATCTGTTCGGAAGTAACGTACAATAGTGAAGCGGCTTTGCCTGTACCTTCGGTCGAGTTTTGATAATCGGTACCGTGTTCAAAATTATCATTGGCAAACTGGCAGATGAGTTTGGGGTAAAGTTTGTTTTGCAGCAGCGATCCGCGGGCTTTATAGCCTGTATTCTTTATCATTAAATCGATAGCGGTTTTAATGAAAAAGCCGGGCCGCATGGTAAAAATATCAATCGGCTTATCAAAATCGGGCGTTATAAATCCGTAGTCGATCACCGGCCAGATCCAGCCATCCTGTTTGGTTTGTGATGTAACAATCTCGTTCAATCCCCATTCATGATCGTATTCCTTCCATGCCAGGTTTTGGCCATAATTTGTCCACTGGCTGCTGCTGTCGCCCATGTCATATATTTTGCCGTCGAGCGCATCAAAAAAATCAACATTACCGCTTAGTACGGTAATATTGGCACTATCCTGTTCAATACCGTTAAGCACGGCCAAACCGTAAGGGATAATTTCGAGCCCGTCCTGCACTATTTTGGCCTGGTAGTTATCATAAGGCAAGCCGGTGGTAAAAGCAATATCATCCGGAAAGCCTAAAATTTGCCTGTTGCGTTGCGTTAACGGCAGTTTAAACTGGTTGCTGGTGTTGCCTTGTTGGTTTTTAACCTCGGCCAGGTTATTAATCTGGAAGGTGAGGGCAATGGGACTGTCGTCGCTCAGATCAACAAGCTGATCATTAATATAAAGCTGTAGCTGGTTCATGTAAATGTTATAGCTGGTTTATAAGCAATAAATTGCGTAGGTTTATTGGGTTAATTAATTACTTATCACAAAACCTTCAAAGCAAATGAGATTTCGGAAATACCCGCCTGTTGTACTGTTAATGGCTTTATTGCTGTTTGCCTGTAATAAAGATGCCGTTGAACAGCCCGGCGGGATAGTTGGTAAATGGAATCTGAAAAAAACACGGGCACGCTTTTACAGAAACGGCGTGCTATACAGAGATACTTCGGCAACTAATTATACACCTGCACATTTTCAGGTTTTTAACAGCGATAGTTCGGGTTATGTTTCGTGGCCTCAATCATCCGGGTCCGCAATCTTCACATTTAAATACACTTTGAATGGAAATTTGCTAAAGACTACCGACACAAGACCCGGTTCTCCCGAGTTTACCTATACCGTAATTAAGCTTACACAAAGTTCCCTTGAATTAACTTTTGAAACGTCGATATCCACAGCAACAACCCGTTTAAGTGAGATAGAAAATTACACCTACAAACGGGAATAGCTCTTTATTGCGTTTGCATATTGATGAATCGCTTCTTTAAAATGCTTATTGCTGATTTATAAGCAATAAATTGTGTAGATTTATTTTACTCACCAATTCCGGTTATTTAAACCCCCAGGCGCATGAGATTATCAAAATACCTGCTTGTTTTGTTGTTACCTGTGCTTTGCATGTTTGCCTGCAGTAAGGATAAAAATGCCGCTGAGCCTGCTCCCGGCATAGTAGGTAAATGGTATCTTAAAAAATACCAAACACGTACCTACAAAAATGAGGTACTGGTAAAAGATACCTCGCGGGCTAACTATACACCTGCAGATTTTGAAGTTTTCGGTAGCGATGGTTCCGGTTATACCTCAAATTTTACCCCATCCGGCGAAACCGCGTTAATTCAATACAAATACACTTTAAATGGCAATGTACTGGTAATTAACCGCACTACACCTGCTTTTTATGAGGGTACCTATACTGTAATCACGCTAACCAACAGTTCGCTTGAAGTAAGCTACGAAAGTTCAATTACCCTAAACGGCGATCATTACCGGGGGATAGACAACATTAGTTTTAAACGGGAATAGCTGTTTATTGTGTTTGTATATTGATAGATGGCATATTAAAAGTAACGCTAAACGGAGCCTGGCCGTTGCGGGTTTCGTACTCGCTGTAAGTTGCCGTATTGATAACGATAGTTTGCCATTTTACCGGGTTTTTATTAACCAGCATCTGCACTTTGGGTGAGTATTTAATGGATTGAAGTCCTTTAATATCGTTAACCGACAGATCTTCGGCCATTACCTTCATCTTTTGTCCGGCGCTTTTACTTATCACTTCTTCAATACCCTGCTGGGTTTCCCAGTTTTGTACATAGTTTTTAATGATCACCGCGTTTTGCACATCGAGGCTTACCTCCTGGTTATATACAAAGCGATAATAATTCCACGAGCCCTTAAGGCCTATCCAGCGTAAATAAACAGAGTTATCGTCAACCGCATCGTCTATCCTGATGATTTGCGGTTTTGTGAGTGCCGTGAAAGTTAAGCCTTCACCGTATTTGATCTGCGCAGTAAAGTAAAAAGCCTCCGGTGGAAAATTGGCGCTAACCATCAGCCTGTGTAAACCGGTACCCCCGGTTAAAGGAATTTTAAATGTTGTTTGATTACCGATGATGTATTTACTGCCATCTTCGTTAATGATCCAGCTGCCATCTTCGTTTTGGAGTGACGATGGTGTATCCCCACCCGGTAACTCATTCCGGTTTATATCAAGCAATGTTAACTGGCAGTAGGGTTGCAATCCGGCCATTTGATCGGTAAAAATAAAACCGATATCAAACGGGTACCCTACCGAATAAGCTGGTTGCGCAAAATCGGTTATCCATAGCGCAGGTTCGGCATTGGGATAGGTGTTGGGTACGTAAGCAGCCATGTTTCCGCCATATTTATCACCCAGTTGTTTGGCGGCAAACAACACATAATAAGGGTTAGGGATCTGGCTGTAGGTGGTTGTAAAGCCCTCATCGGTGCCGTCATCATAATGTTGGGCATACTCAATGGTATAACTGCTGCATAGGTTGGTATCCCTGATATCGGCCAGCGTGTAGTTACTGTTATCAACCGGGCGTACCAGGCTTTGCAAAAAGTTGGATATATCGGTACGGATTAAACCCGTGTTATCGGGCCGGTTTATTGATTTGATGGTGTTTGTGTTACCGGTTAATACATCGGTATAAGTTATGCGGGTATACAACTCATAGTAAGGATACATGCTGTTTATATTAACAAAACCCGATGTGGCATTACCCGAGTAGGACGCATCAATTACAATGCTGTTGCTGCCGGTTATTTTTTCTACCAGGTAAACGCCATTGTAGTTGTTTGTGCTGATATAGATTTTATCGCCAATTTTAATCTTCGTTTTGCCTGTAGCAGGATCATTAAAGTTGCCGTTTACAGTAATTTCTGCGTGGCCGCCGTCTGCATTGGCTAATATACTTTTAATGCTGAAATCTTTACGTTGATAAGTGAATACTACGGGATTAAAAGCGGCATTCCAACGGGAAACGTATCCGTTAGGGAGTGTAACCGAGGGATCGCCGGTTAGCAGATTGGTTAATATCGGGATGCTGATGGCAGCGGTATCTGTACATCCCAGTGGGTTATTGTCTTTCACCATAACCTGAATCGTGCCTCCTCTTAACCCCGAAAAAGCGGCGGAGCTTTGCCAGTTAAGGCCGCCATCAATACTATACAAAATGGGCGCATAGCTTGTTGATGCACTAACGGTAATACGGGCATCTGCCGCGCCGGGGGCCGATTCGGGTTTATCAATGCTGATATGGTTTATGGAAAGATTGCACACCCCGGGATTTGGCGAGGGATTATTACCTGGCCTTACGGATACGATGGAATAGGCAACCCAATGGCTGTAAATCTGATCGCCTGATGGGCTGTAACTACTGTCGCGTATGGTACCCGAGTAAAGCAGGTACGACTGACCGGGAATAACAACTGTAAAAGTGCTCAGGGAACCTTCGTTATTCAACTGGTAGGTAACCTCGCAATTGTTGCCGTTGGCAGATTGGTTGGTATCGGCATCATAAATGCCGATGTACACATCGCCGCTATCAATCTGGCCGCCGTTTTGGTCGGGGTAGGTGGTGGATATGTTTATCTCTTCAATTCGGGCTGTTATATTCATTGCTGATAAAATGGATTAAATAACTGTTTGTGGTTGATATCGGCAGACCTAAAACTTATCGAAATACATGGTTGAAAGTGTAATGGTTAAGCCAATACCGCTTGTATTTACATCAAGCTTGTTATAAACCGGTACGCATTTGACCTTTTGCCCGGCCTTTACTTTAAAATACCGGCCTTCGCCTTCGCGATAGGTGGAAGCTTTTACAATAAACTCGTTGGCCAGCTGCAGGGCCTGGGTTATATATGTTTCATTATCGGCCGTAAACTGCCCGAATTCTGTTTTAAACAAAAACTCAAGATAAAGTGTGGATGCATTATCAACCGAGCCATTAACCTGCGGCAATAACTCGATACCCTGCAGGGGGTAAAGAAACACACAGGGGAATGAAATATCATCGGCTATCACATTAAGTTCGGTCTGGGTGCCGTAGGCAAAGGTTGGGTTGCCGCTAAGGGTTTGCACTATGGCTTCTATCTGGTTACGCATGGTAATAATTCCCGCCGCCCTGAAGATGGGTTTGGTAAAATAAATGATAGGCCAACAGGGATAGGCCGAATGATTTGGTATTGAATGTTATGATTGAGTAGCAAGCTCGCTGTATCTTTTTTGATATTCGGCTTCGGTTTTATTGAGCAGTAGTTTGGTTAACACCCGCTCGTAGGGCAGATTCATGATGGTTTCCCATTTGGTTACGTCGCCGCCGGCAAGGGCGTTTATGGTATTGATATATTTAAATTTTTCGAAGGCCTGGATGCCTGCCCTTTTTTCGAGCGGGGTAGAAGCCGATGCCAGAAGCTTGTTTTCGGTTTCGATAAGTTGGGATAACAGTGAAAAAAATGTTTGGCTATGGGCATTGCCTCCGTTACCCGCATTTGCTTTACCTGGTTTATAAATTCATCGACCTCGTACTCGTTGTAGGGTTTGCCCGTGGTTCGGCAGTAAAAATATTGGGCAAGCACCTGGCAGCATGCTTTTAATGATGGATTGAAATGGTCCTGCCAGCTATCTTCGCCATGCTTTTTTATAAAATCGTTTATCTCTTCGGCAATGATATCGCGGGCGGCCATAAATGCGCCAACCGGCTCAACCGATAGGCTTTGCATCACTTTTATCTTTCGCGCTGCGTTTGCATTGCCGGGCAGCTTGAAAACAACTTCTTTGGGTACGGTATCTAAATGATACAAATACCTGATTTGGCCGGCCAGTGAAAGTATGGCCTCGCCAAGCTCATGAAAGTCATCATAATTAACAACATTTTTAAGATCATTGGCCGGGATGTTGGCTAAAATACTGATGGCCTCAATGTCTTGTGCATCAGTTTTTTCCTGTAGGTCCATCATTTGCCCAAGTGTTATTTCATCCAGTTGCGTGGGTATAGCTACGCGCAACTTTCCGCCGATGGTTTTTAAGGTACGTTCTATCATTTAGTTGAGGTGTTGATTCGTTTTATTTTTGTGCTGATGAGATCAGGGTTAAAGCATTCCGCTTAGCATATCTGGCTGCTGCGCAGTTGCTGTAACCGGCAGGCGTGATTGCGCTTTACCGGTATGGCCTATTTTTAATTTATTAAGGGCGATATACCGGAGCGGATCAATCAGGTGATTGCAGTTATCCACCGGCTGGTTAATGGTTTTGCCAGATGCATCGGTACGCCATTTATACCGGTTAAGCTCATTACGCAGGTTTACGCTATCGCGGGTTACGTTAATTTTATATCGCTTCAGGATATCGATAGAGTTTTTAACGCTGTCAGCACCTTTTTTGGCGGCAGTTATCCGCCAGCCAAGCCGCTTCAACTCTTCTATCGATTTTGGTTCGGCGCTATCGGCAATAATTTCGTTATTAAAACCAACTCCCGCACTTTTTAAGCGCGCCGAGATATCGGGGTTGGTTAAGCCTGTTTCGTAAAAAAGCTCGTTAGCCCATAGCTCGCCGTTTTGCAGGTATAGTTCCAGGCAGCCTGTCTCATCATTGGTAAAACCAAAATCAAGGCCAAGGGCTATCAGTTTAGCACCGGCGGGGATGGCCTCACAAATGTACCAGTTGCCAAACACCAGCCCGGTTATTTTACCGGTGAGGCCGCGGGCATAAACTTTCCATAATTCAAGGTCCACGTTTTTTAAGGCCTCTATTTTATCCCTCATGGTGTTGGTAAGGAATGGATTGTGCCTGTGGTCGGATACAATGAGTTGTACGCCCGGTTTGCCTATCAAATGCTCGTGCGCCCAAAAGCCGGTATTGGGGTTATAATCAATAAATACACGCTTTTTGGTGCGCAGGGCCAGTTCAGTATACACATCCCATGTTATACCGTTGGCTTCATTTATAAACAGGTAATCCCTCTTGCCCGATTTGGCATCCTGGCTGTTATCATAGCTTTTAAACTCTATCAGGCTGCCGTTGGTAAATTCAAAGGTACGGTCGGTTTTGTTGTAACTTTTTATTTTACCCTGTAGTATTTCCGAACTGTGGTATATGTTTAAAGCATCGCGCAGGGCACCTGCTTTAAGGTTGGGGATATCCTGCCCAACAATGGTAATTATTTGTTTGGGCTTTTCGCCGGCAAGGCAAAAGAGCACCTGTTCAATAGCAAAAGTTTTACCGCTGCTTGTACCGCCCTGGTTAATTACAATATGCGCAATAGCCTGGTAGTTTTGTTTAAACAGTATCGAGCAATTAAAACCTTCGGGCGTTGTAAAAATCTCATCAGTTATTGTTGTTTCATCGGTCATGGTTTAGGTTTTGCCTTATGGGTTAGAATCGGGTTTTACAGCGAAACGTCTTTTTCGTTGCCGGCAGGCGGCGGACCTGTATTGATAATCTCAACTTTCAGGATATTATTATTTTCGGCATTGCCCGCGGGTTGCGGCGGCTTTTCATTCCAGCCAATGCTTTTTAGGGCAAACATGGCTCCTGTGGCATTTTGGTGCAGGGCAACTTCGTAGCTGGCTTCAATGCGGAGTACTGCACGTTTCAATACATCGGCGAAGGCACCGCCGGTGCGGTAGGCTTCCAACTCATCGCGGCTGTTAAAGCCGAGGTAAAATGCCAGGCCCGATATGGTGGCTGGCTCGGGAGGGCGATCCCATATTTTTTGATCTACGGTTTCTACATGGTCTTTGGTAACTTTTACTGGTTTTTGTTCAATATGGTATTCACCTTCAATATAGGTGAAGTATGCATCAATAAACTGCCCGGCCCGGACGGCATTATTGCAGGATAATAAATCAGGTTTCATTATGTTTAAAATGCCGAATGGCATAAAAGAATAATCAAAGATACGAAGCTTTTTTGAGATATGCTAATTTTTTTGGTAATAAATTGACATACTTTTTGGGGTGATAAAACAAATGTAAATATTTTCTATTTAAATAGAAAATATTTACATTTGTGTATGAGCAAATCAGTGAAAAATCGTGATACGGATATCCAGGCCAGGGTAGGGCAGGCCCCATCCAAACCTTATGTATTTACCGAAGCGCCCATGCAGGCTTTTAATGATCTGCTGGTGCCTTACGAAACCTATTTTAAATCGCCTTTGGCAAAGTTAGGGGCTATAAAACATGGTTTGGGCTCAAACTCTATCTCTGATTTATTAAAAGTAACCGGTGCTACCCAAAGCGATATTGCCAGGTGGCTGCATATTACCGAGCCTACTCTGCGTAAACATTTGCAAAGCCCTCATGATTTAAACCAGGGCCTTAGCGAACATATCATCCAGCTTTTTGAACTTTTTGATAAAGGTATGGATACTTTTGGCTCGCCTGATGAGTTTAAAAGCTGGCTAAAACATTATAATCCGGGTATTGATGCCATCCCTTATGATTTGCTCGATTCCATTACCGGCATCAGCATTGTTATAAGCCAGCTAATCCGTATTGATTACGGTGTGCTTGCGTAATGTTAATTAGTGAATTATTGATTTAGCGAGTTAGTGACGCTTGCTGATTTAAATTAATCTGTCTGTTGAACGTTTATAGAATAAGCCAAACCAAATACGCTTACGATCGTAAGGGGCCTGGCATTGATGGCCGCTGGAATTCGTTGGGGCAATATATGATCTATACCGGGGGCTCGCTGGCACTTTCATGTTTGGAAAAATTGGTGCATACACCCGGAACTTCTTTATACACCGGCGATTTTTCGGTGATTATTTTTAATGTACCCGATGATTTGCCTGTTTTTGAAATTAAGATAGAAAAGCTTCGTAAATTAAATGACGACTGGCACAAGGTGATCAATTATCCCATAACCCAAATGCTTGGCGATACCTGGCTGCGTAAAATGGAAACGGCGGTTTTAAAAGTACCATCGGCCATTATCGAGCTTGAGTATAACTACCTGTTTAACCCGGCTCATCCCGATTATGATAAAATAACCATCGGCAATGTTAGCAAGTTCACTTTTGATCCGCGGCTTAAAGCGCAATAACATCTTCAAAACAAATAATCAATAATTATTTTATACTTGCAGTTGTAAACCTTTAATCTCCCCTGCGGTTAAATAATTATAAATGGGTGTTAACAAAATAAGTATTTTAATTTTCGCAGGTTTACTGATTGCTGTTGCCGCGCGTGCCCAGGATAAAAGATATATACCCATAGGGCATACAAAATATAAAGATACCGTACCGGTAACCCATCCCGATACCACTTTTGAGCGCGATATTTTTGACGTGATCAGTTCTGTTTTTCATGAAAACCAAAAGCCGGGTAAGGTTGATTCTGTTACGTCAAAACCGGTTATATCCATTATCCCGGCGGTGGGGTATACGCTGCAAACGGGTTTTGCAGGTACTATATCAGGCAACGTTATTTTCAGAATGGCACCTGAAACGCGCATCTCCACCATTACCATAAACCCTGCCTATACGCAAAATAAGCAGGTGATTATTCCTATACAATCCAACATCTGGCTGAAGAATGATAAATATGATCTTATCGGCGATTTCAGGTTTTACAAATACCCGCAAAGTAGTTTTGGTTTAGGAAGTAATTCCAATATAGCCAACGAAAATCCCTTGGTTTATAGTTTTTTCAGGTTTCACGAAACAGTATTGCGCAATATAAAAGGTAACTTTTTTGCCGGGCTGGGCTATATTTTTGACGACAGGTGGAACATGTACGAAAAAGGACAGCTAAACGGGCAGGCGTCAGATTTTGAACGGTACGGCCCGGTAAGCAAATCAATATCCACAGGTATAACCTTCAGTGCATTGTATGATAGCCGGAATAATCCGATCAATGCCTCGCGAGGCTTTTACAGTTCGCTCCAATATCGTGATAACTTCACGTTTTTAGGCAGCACAACCGCCTGGCGATCATTAATTATTGATGTGCGCAAGTATTTCCGTTTCCCCGAACAATCAGATAACGTACTGGCCTTCTGGTCGTACAACTGGCTGATCATTCATGGTCGCCCGGCTTATCTTGATTTGCCGGCCACCGGGCACGATCCTAATTTCACTACCGGTCGCGGATATATCCAGGGCAGGTTTCGCGGTGCGCAAATGGTTTACCTCGAAAGCGAATACCGGTTTAAAATAACCCGCAACGGCTTACTTGGCGGTGTGGTGTTTGCCAACGCGCAATCGTTTTCGGCCGCGCCGGGTACGGCATTGCAGGGTATTCAGCCAGGTTTCGGTCCGGGCCTCAGGGTTAAACTTAATAAAGTATCAAAAACCAACATCGCTATTGATTATGGCTTCGGTCGCCAGGGCTCTAAAGGCCTGTTCATAAATGTAGGCGAAGTGTTTTAAACTGTATGACGTTTTGACCAGCAGGGTTTTAGCCTGGTTTTCCTGTTTTTAAAATGATATATTTTTTTCAAATTTCTCCTAAAAACAGGCGGTTGTAAAAGTGTTTTTTGCATTTTTTGTAAAAGTGACATTTTATGCCTAATTATGAATGAAATAGCACGAAAATTGCTAATTGTAAGCCGTAAGTTAAAAAACGTTAAAAATTTAATTGCCCAATACTATTTGATGAAATTTGTAATTAATTTATTGTATGTTTAAGCACCAATAAGCCTATGATCCGTAACAGCTTTACCAAATGGTTTTTTTTACTGATGTTATCCGTTTCGGTGGCTGTGTCTTCCTGTCAGAAAGATTCGGAAGTGAAGGATCTGGACGAGGCTAAAACAGCGGCTGTTACCAGTAAGGATAGTGTATCTGCGGTAAATATCATCAACACCCCAGGCAATTTCCTGGCAGGTAAGGGATCGTTAAAAGTTACCATCGAAGATTCGACCTATATATTTGATGCTGTTAAAGATTCTATTGCTTTTATTAATGTGCAGGACGGTGATAATAAATATTTTGGTATTACCGCTATCAACAAGGCTCATAACATGAGTTTCGGGATAAGCTCGTCGGGTTTGGCATCGGTTAAAAAAAGTAGTGATGTTGCCGGCAGCCAGTTTTTATTTAAGGTTGACGAAAAGAAACCTTTGCTGCAATACACGCTTACCAAATATGCCGGACAGCAGGATTTTGGAAAAATTGATATGGAGGAATACAATCACGAAAGCATGATAGCCAAGGGTACATTCTTTACATTTTTGGCCAAAGACGATAAATCCGATTCGCCTTTTTATAGGGTGGAAGGTAGTTTTGAATTGCAATTGAAATAATCTTTTTTAACTGCGCAATCTTTTTTTAACATCTCTTTTACTTCGTAATACTAAGGTAAAAAAGCCATTACCTCTGCGCGTTTGATTTCTCCCGACGTGGTAATCCGCGGCTTTTTTTGTATCTTTGCATAAATTTAAAAATATTGATGAAAGTATTTATTGCAGGTCTTCCTTTAGAAGTAGATGAGGCCGAATTAACAGCAGTTTTTGGTGACTTTGGGCCTGTTAAATCGCTCAGAATTATTAAAGACCGCGAAACAAAAGAGAGTAAGGGTTTTGGTTTTGTGGAGATGGTTAACGAAGACGAAGCTAAGGAAGCAATCCGTTGCATGAACGGCGCAAACTATTATGGACGCAGAATCACCGTTAACGTGGCTGAAGATAAAGGCCCTGGTTTTAACAACGGAGGCTCGAAAGGCAACTTCAGGCGCAATTAATCATTGAAAAACGTTATTCTTTTTTAAACATATCAGCCGGCACCGTCCGGCTTTTTTGTTTTATGCCGGTTTATAATTCAAATCATGCTAAATGAATATAGTTTATGCAAATTGATTGGAAAAGCATTAATTTAGTGTGTTTGTTGGGTTTTGATAAAATCCTGAACTTAAATACGTTGCTTTAACCTTACTCCAATTTAATGATCTTTGATATTTGCGTACCCCATATCGCAAGGTCTGTGAAATTGAGTTTGCATATAAATTAACATCATGCACACTTTATTAAAACAGGTGGTTATTACATTTTTGCTCGGGCTGGTTGTTACTGCAGGCTTTGGCCAGGCACCGCACATTGTTTATGCTAATCCGCAGCCGTACACGGTGGGTTCGGCTATTACTGTTTTAAGTCCTTCCAACACAGGCGGAGCTGTGCCTGCAACTGTATATGGTACAGTAAGTACATTTGCCGGCCAGCCCGGATTGCGTGGCACTAATGACGGATCATTAACTACGGCTTTGTTTGATGGGCCATGGGGTATCACAAATGATGTTACCGGAAATTTTTATGTAGTTGATGAACAATCTGGCATCGTACGAATAATCTCTACGTTAAACCAGGTTAGTACTTATGCAGGTAGTGGCAGTTGGGGTTATCATGATGGTAAGGGAAACAATGCCCAGTTCAGGTCACCTCATGGCATAACCATTGATAATGCCGGAAACCTGTATGTGGCAGATTACGGAAACGACGTGGTTCGTAAAATTACGCGGGCAGGCGTAGCCAGCACACTCGCCGGGCAAGTGAACATTCAGGGTGATGTTGAGGGTATGGGCAGCCAGGCTCAGTTTTATTTCCCAATGGCTGTAGCTGCTGATGACAACGGTAATGTTTATGTCTCTGATTTTATAAACAATAAAATAAAAAAGATAAACCCAGGTGCGTTGGTTTCAACATTTGCCGGAACAGGAGCGCCTGGTTCGCAAGATGGGGATAAATTAATTGCTACGTTCAGTAGTCCCTACGGTATTGCAATCGATCAAGCTGGGAGTTTGTATGTGACTGATTTTAATGACAACAAAATCCGGAAAATAGGAACGAATGGGAAGGTGGTAACGATTGCAGGCAGTGGAAAAACTGGTTTTGCCGATGGCCAGGCCGATGTGGCAAGTTTTTCTGGTGCAATAGATATTAAGGTAGATGCGGGGGGGAATCTTTATGTTGCAGATACTTATAATAATGCCATTAGATTAGTAACTGCATCAGGTAAAGTAATTACAGTGGCCGGCGATACCGGTGGATTTCAGGATGCTGTAGGAAAGCAGGCTAAATTTTTAGGCCCCACGGGAATAACGCTTTTTAAAGGGGCTGCTTATATTGTTGACAACGGAAATTATATAATCCGGAAAATGGTAACCATGGGATATCTTATAGATAAGCCATTGCCTGCTGGTCTTAATTTTGACCCCGCTACCGGTAAAATAAGCGGTACGCCAATAAACGAATCTCCGGCTACAGATTATACGGTGATAGCTTTTAATGAATCAGGCAGTAGCGAAACTACAGTAAGAATAGCGGTGGTTAAGCCTAATGATACCTCACCACCTGTGGTAGCTAAGCCTGATATCAAATATACTACACCCAATGTGTATGTAAGAAATATCCCTATCCTGCCGTTAAAGCCAACCAACACCGGCGGCGATGTTCCGGCAACTATTTATGGCGAAACCAAAGTTGTGGCAGGTACCGGCCAGTTTGGTACCGTAAACGGCGATGCAGCTAATGCACAGTTTAAACTGCCTTACGGCATCAGTATGGATGCGGATGGCAATACCTACATTGCCGAAAGCGGGGGAGGGATCAGGATGATCAGCGCGAGCGGACAGGTAACTTCATTAGGGACTGATGCCTTGCCTGGCCCGCCTTTTAATGTGCCTAAGCTTAATAACCCGCACGGGGTGGTGAAGGATAAAGCCGGCAATCTGTTTGTAGCCAATTACAGCAATCATAACATCCTTAAAATTACACCATCGGGCACGGTTACGATATTTGCCGGTATTAACCAGGCCGGTACGGCCGATGGACCCGGTAATGTAGCCAATATTATTAATCCTAACGGTATTGCTATTGATAAGGACGATAACCTGTACGTAACAGATGGAAACAATGCTATCCGCAAAATTTCTCCAACGGGTTATGTGTTCACCCTTGCCGGACAACCCTCGGCGGGCACTGCGGATGGCCAGGGCCGGGCAGCGAAGTTTAAAAAACCGGCCGGAATAGCGGTTGATAAGGATGGCAATATTTACGTTGCCGACCAGGGCGGCTTTGTGATCCGTAAAATTACACCCAATGGTTTTGTTTCAACAATAGCGGGTAATGGTACTTACAGCAGCGGCGATGGCAACGGAACGGCTGCCGGTTTCCAGGGGCCGTTTGGGATTGCCGTGGATGCATCGGGTAATGTATATGTAACAGATACAGGGATCGGTACTGTGCGCCAGATTTCGCCCGATGGCGAGGTTAAAACGGTAACAGAAGGCGGGCCGGTAAGTGTTGATACAGGTGCCGGTAACGGCGTGCTTTTTAGCAGTGCCTATGGTATAACTGTAGGCCCCGATGGTAACCTGTATGTAGCCGAATATGGCAAAAACTCTATTAAACAGGTTATAGCAACAGGTTATACTATTGATAAGCCATTACCAACCGGTTTAACCTTCGATCGGCGTACCGGCATTATTACTGGTACCCCAACAGTTTTATGGCCGCGTACTGATTATACCGTTATCGCCTATAATGCCGGCGGCAGCAGTAAGTTTACGTTAAGTATTGAGGTTGCTGATGTGGCGCCGCCGACAATTAGCGTGGGCGATGTTAGTGGTGTAGTAACGGCCTGTGTTGGTTCTGTATCGCTAAATTATCAGCAGTTTGCAGTATCAGAAGTAAACCTCACCGATGATGTGCTGGTTATAGCTCCTGCCAATTTTGAGGTGTCGTTACAGCCTAATGCCGGGTATGCTAACAGCCTGATCATTCCTCTTGTTGATTTGCAGGTACCACCCGATGGTGACGGAATTACTGTTTATGTAAGGTTGGCAGCTACCGCCCCCATCGGCAACCCTACCGGCGACGTGATTTTAAAATCAACCGGGGCTACTGATGTTCTGGTACCGGTAAGTGGGGTGGTGAAGTCAATAGTAACGCCGGGTGTAACTGCCGAACAAAAAAGCCCTGCCAATTGTCCCGGACAGCCTGTAACATTTATTGCAAAGCCTACCAATGGCGGTATCAACCCGGTTTACCAATGGTATGTTAACAACAATGCACAAGGAACTAATAGTGACGAGTTTACTCCGGCTACCATTGTTGCGGGCGATAAGGTAACTGTTAAACTTACCAATACCAGCGATTGCACCACATCGCCATCTGTAACATCTGCACCTGTATCCCCGCTGTATAAATCGCCGCTAACGCCAACAGTAACCATAACACAACCCGGTACAGATTGCCCGGATAAGCCGGTAGTTTTTGTAGCCAACCCGGTTAGCGGAGGCGTTAACCCTGTTTACCGCTGGTTTATTAACAACATAGATCAAAATTATAACGGAGCAACGTTCACCGCACCGGCCACCTTAAAGGCGGCCGATAAAGTAACGGTAGAACTTACCAATACCAGCGATTGCACCACATCTCCATCGGTGACATCCGCACCTGTATTACCAAAATACAAATTAGCGCTAACACCAACAGTAACAGTAACACAACCCAGTACAGATTGTCCGGATAAGCCGGTGGTTTTTGTAGCGAACCCGGTTAGTGGAGGCGTTAACCCTGTTTACCGCTGGTTTATTAACAACATAGATCAAAATTATAACGGAGCAACGTTCACCGCACCGGCCACCTTAAAGGCGGCCGATAAAGTAACGGTAGAACTTACCAATACCAGCGATTGCACCACATCTCCATCGGTGACATCCGCA
The DNA here is from genome assembly GCF_003576455.2 of Mucilaginibacter celer. Classification (NCBI taxonomy): domain Bacteria; kingdom Pseudomonadati; phylum Bacteroidota; class Sphingobacteriia; order Sphingobacteriales; family Sphingobacteriaceae; genus Mucilaginibacter; species Mucilaginibacter celer. The sequence continues at coordinate 3,551,137 of NZ_CP032869.1, read as the reverse complement.
CCTGTATTACCAAAATACAAATTAGCGCTAACACCAACAGTAACCATAACACAACCCGGTACAGATTGTCCGGATAAGCCGGTAGTTTTTATAGCCAACCCGGTTAGCGGAGGAGTTAATCCTGTTTACCGCTGGTTTATTAATAATATCGATCAAAATTATAACGGGGCAACATTTACCGCACCGGCCACCTTAAAGGCTGCTGATAAGGTAACTGTTGAACTTACCAATACCAGCGATTGTACCACATCGCCGTCGGTAACATCCGCACCGGTATCCCCGCTGTATAAATCGCCGCTAACGCCAACGGTAACCATAACGCAACTCAATACAGATTGCCCGGATAAGCCGGTGGTTTTTGTAGCCAACCCGGTTAGCGGAGGAGTTAATCCTGTTTACCGCTGGTTTATTAACAATATCGATCAAAATTATAACGGGGCAACATTTACCGCACCGGCCACCTTAAAGGCTGCTGATAAGGTAACTGTTGAACTTACCAATACCAGCGATTGTACCACATCGCCGTCGGTAACATCCGCACCGTTATCTCCGTTATATAAATCGCCGCTAACGCCAACGGTAACCATATCGCAACCCAATACAGATTGCCCGGATAAGCCGGTGGTTTTTGTAGCCAATCCGGTAAATGGAGGTGTTAACCCTGCTTATCGTTGGTTTATCAATAATATCAACCAAAATTATAGCGGCGCAACATTTACCACTTCAGCTAACCTTGCCGCTACCGACCAGGTAGTTGTTGAGCTTACCAATACAAGCGACTGCACAAACGGCCCGGCAACGGTAAAATCTCTATCGGTATCGCCATTGTTTACTACCCCGGTTAATTTAACAGTAACTATCTCAGGGCCATCGGCCCCCGTATGTGAAGGTACAGAGCAGGTTTTTACAGCAGCACCAACTAATGCGGGCAGCAATGCAACATATCAGTGGCAATTGAATAATGTTAATGTTGGTTCAAATAATTACCAGTTTAAAAGTACCACTCTTAAAAACGGCGACCGCCTAATCTGCGCGGTTAGCAACGCTACTCAATGTAGTATTCCCGGCGTTAGCAATGAATTAGTTATTCAAACAGGGGCCCTTCCCTCAGTATCATTTAATGGCGATGTTAGTATAAAAAAAGGAGAAAGTATTATTTTATCACCCGATTTATCGCCGGGTATAGTGAGTTACGCATGGTCGCCCACCAGCGGATTAAGTAACCCGGCCATAGCAAATCCTGTTGCCTCGCCAACAGAAACCACAATTTATACCTTAACAGTAACATCAACCGGCGGCTGCCCGGCCTTTGCCGATGTTAAAGTAACAGTAGCCGGGCAAATGGTTATACCCAATACTTTTACCCCTAACGGCGACGGCGTTAATGATACCTGGAGTATCCCGGGCCTCGCAGCTTATCCTGCTTGCAGGGTAAATGTATACAACAGGTTTGGGGCCGGAATTTTCAGCTCGGTAGGTTACGCCAAAAACTGGAATGGCTCATTTAATGGCTATGAATTACCCGCAGGCACCTACTACTATACGGTTGATCTTAAGGACGGCAAAAAGCCATTGTCAGGCTACGTGGTGATATTAAAATAATATGCCTGTTAAATCAGGGGTAAACCCATAATCATAGCCCGTTTCGGATAAACCGGTTATCAGGAAGCTTGTGCCAGTGAAGTATTATCAAGGTTATTAAGCAGGCTATCAAGTTTAAGATTAAACTCTTTTAAAGGGATATCTCCTTTTTCAAACGCCGAAGTTAAATAGGTTAATTCTTCTTCAATATTATTCACAGTAGCATTGCTTACAATACCGCTGTTTTTTTGCAGATCTTCAATAATTTCTATTTTGTGTTCGGCGGCCTTTAACAGGTACAGTTGTTGTACATCGGCCGATATGTGGCCGTTGTCGCCTGGTTTGGTGTTTTGTTGTTTGTTAAATTCAACCAAAATAATAGCAGCAATAATAGCCGCAATTACCAGCATCATGATAGGATCCATCGTCGTCTCTTTCTTTATTATTGCCTGGCGGAGGGTGCCTGGCGGTTTATAATTAAAATAAATATAATACAATAAAGAATAAACGTGCCGAATATGTTGATAAATCAGCTTATTGTTGATAACTGTTGGTAAGTATTAAAAAAATTACAGGCCGATGCTGCCTCGGTTTGAATTTAACTTATTTTCGATATGTTATACATTTTAGTTTAGCATAGCATGGATAGCACTTTTTATTTATCCTTATTTCGGCAAGCTGTTGATGAACTTGACCCAAAACTATTACATCAAAAGCAGTTGCAAGTGGAAACCGGCGTTTGGTTAAACGCCGTAGTTTTAAGATTACATAAACAGCATTGGGCAAATAACCCGGATGCAAAACCGCAAACCGGGCCTGCAATTTTTTTCTCCATCTGGATTAGTAATGCCGGTATTGAAGAGCATAAACTGTTTTACAACATCCATGCATTAAAGTTAAGCAAGCTTAAAGGTTACGCCCTAACCAGCAGAAAATTTGCTGAAGACTTTAGAGAGGAGTTTAAAAGTATTGATCACAATTGGCCAAACGTTAGTATGAAATTCGGACCGCAAACTTTGATGCAGGGATGGAAATTAATTGATTTAGATTTTCTTAAAGAAGATATTTTAACCATTGTCAACAAGTTTATCGAAATTGATATGTTAATTGAAAACCTGCTGGTTAATGGAAAAGTAAGTTAAATTCAAGCTGAGGCACAACCTACCGGCGGTAACCATAATTTACCTTGGTGAACGCTTCTTTAGTAAGATAAGGAATGGTACTGGCAATCTTATTATTATAAACTATTCAATCCTTTTTTCATAACATAAAAACCTAAGGCCGGGGCGTATTTTTAAACTGATCTCTCCGGCCAGGCTATAACCCAATTTAGGAAACAGTTTTTGTGTTGCATGGTTTGCGGTGTTGGTGTCAACTCTGAGCGCTTTAATTCCCCTGGTTTGTGCTTCTGTTTCGGCCTGTTGTAAAAGTGCAGCGGCCACACCACGGCCCTGGTGATGAATGCTTACTGCAAGTCTGTGGGTAACGATGGCAGTTTGGGTAATATCGAGGCCGGCATCAGCATACTCTTCGTCCTGATCGGTGGTGATGGCTGATACGCCGGCTATTTGCCCGTCAATCTCAGCTACCCAAAGCTGGTTAAGGCTGATATCATCTGCAAAAACTTCGGCGTTGGGATAATCCTGATTCCACTGAAAATTGCCGGCAGCTATCATTACAGGTACCACACCGGCTACGAGGTTCATTATCTGAGGAATATCATTAGAGGTGGCGCGGCGAATGATCATGCTTGAAAAACTAAATTGAGCACCGCTAAAATAAAGAAAGTTTAAAACAGGAAGCTGGTGTTTTGTAGCAAAGCGTATTTGCAGCGTTATTTAACCGCGCGTTTCTTTTTGGTGCTCAGGCGGGCACTTGTTTTCATTTGTACAACTAAAACCCAGCTTAAAAGCAATATCAACGTATAAAACGCCGTGTTCTGAGCCCAGTTCCCTACGCTGAATTCGTTAGCAACATATTGTAGAATATTGTTTTGCATTTGATAGATGTTTTGTTACCAAGGCGTAGGTTGCTTTTAAGTTTCCTGTTTTAATTCTAAAGCCTGAATTTACAAATTAAATACAACTTTTAGGAATGTTTTTAATTGAAAGTTTAATTGTTGCATTAAAATGAATCTGGCTACTACTTTTGGGTGATTTAATACGGTATAAGGTTGCAAAACACATTTTTTATCAATAATTAACATTAATCAATATTTAACAGTAGAGTTGTAGAAATGTTGTATAGATGATTAATTATAGTGTTACAAATTACACCTTAATGACCGGCTGTATTGCATGGATAGCTACAGCATAATACAAATAAGCATTATAATTAACTACATAAAAAAACAGGGCTAAATTGCAGCCCTGTTTTCGAATAGCAACGAATGATTTTATTAAAAGGATGTATCTGTAACCCGGTTTAGTGGTTATGTTTTTTGTGAATATCCTTAACCAGGCAAAGTTTTTTGATATCATTTACCTTGATAATGAACGGCGCATATTTTAAGCGGTTGCCAATCATTTCGGTGGTATTATCCGAGTGTGCAATTACCTCGTCGGGGCTATCGCCTGCCAGCAGGCGTTTATACATCCTGTAATCGCCCCATTCAATATAATAAACCTCGCCTGGCAATATTTTTTTATCATGGATTATTTTCAGTGCAACCCAGCAGCCGTTTTCGAGGTAGGGGTACATACTATGGCCCCAAACCGGTAGCGCAAAGTCGCAATCTTCAATACCGGGGAAGTTCATGTGGCCTACCGGCTGCGAATCGTTAATGTCATTATATACCTCAACACCCGATGCTGTAGCCGAAATTTCGTACATCGGGATGCCTTCACTCTGTTTTTTTACAGGTTTTTGTTCAGAAAAATTTTTACTTTTTTCTCCTGAAATGTAATCTTTAAAATATTCTTTAAAAATACGGAGTTTTTCTGGATCGATGTTCTGCCGGCTCTTCATGATCTCGGTAATGGAGCTTGTTGAATTAAAGCCCAATATTTCTGCCAGTTGCGCATTTCCGCCAAAGGCTTTTCCTTTTAATTGATTGTATAGAATGATAAACTCGAGTGTTTCGGGTCGGATAGTCTTTATTTTGTTGGGTTTTGATCCTTCTTCCATGTTGAAAAGTTTTTAAAGATTTTTCTTGATTTAAATAAAGATTATTCTGTATATTTGTTTCGTTGATGATAGCTAAGGTAAATTAAATTATTGTAAAAACAAAACCTTTTACAAGTTAAATAAAGAATAAGCTCTTGTTGTAATACAGGAAATTGTAAATAAAAATAAAGAAATAATATCAACCCATAATTACCTAAACTGTATGATGTATATAGCATTCTCGGCCTTAAGCCAACAATCGCGGGATGGTGAGAGTCGCCACAATAATGACGCTTTAAATAGTAATGAATCATTGATCCGCTTCAAAGCATATGAGGCTGCCTGCGAAAAATATAAAGACCAGATCATAGAGATTCAAAAATACATGCCCGGCTGGATGCCGCCCTTTAATAGATAATATTCATTATTTAATAACAAACCAATAACCAATACCATGATAAAAATTTCGCAAAAATTAAAAAGCGAGCTCTGGTGGCTCATTATATCAGTTGATTACGATTACAGCCGGATAACCATAGCCGAGCACGATCTTAACGATGAATTGCTTACGCTTTGGCTGGAGGACAAACAGGATTTTAAAAATTCGATTGACGAATGCCTGCAGCTGGACATCCGCACACGCGATTTTGCCAGGATTATTAAAGCCGAAAATCTGAATAGCTACGAGGGTACCAAGGTGCACCCCACCAAAAACTTTGCCTATAAAGCCCGGATCGAGATCGATACCCCGCTACAGTGGTATCGAAGCGATGCATCGCCGGTTGAGCAGCAGTGGGCCCGCGAAGCCCTTTTAAAAGCAATGTTAACCCAACTTGTTGAAACAGGGGCAGCGGAAGATTACAATTATTGATGTGAGGTGCCTATGCTAAATGGCATTTAAATCATATATATAACGCATGCCTCTGGCTGTAGTTCTATGATGCTTTTACGGGCAGATTTTAATTAAGGTTTTTATTTTGTTTTAACTTCTTCGCGCTCTTTTACGCCATGTTCAACCAATTCTTCAACTTCGCTAAGGGCTTCGGCGGGTTGGGTTGCGTAATTAAGCTTACGAAAACGCCAGGTAGCAAAGGCCGGTTCCTGGAAACGATTTATTAATTTAAAAAATTTAGGAAAGTTATGCACTTCTTCCAATAATACCCCGGGCACTATACCATTGTTATCCAGTACCTCGCGAATGGTGTACTCCTTATCTTTGGTTATCCAGATCTCAAAATCGCGGCGTATCTCGTCCATTTTTTCCGGATCTATCTTATCATTAATGCAAATTACCTTATCGCCCGGTTTCATAGTGCTTGTGGAAATTTATGTTTTCGTTTAAAGTATAAACATTGCAAATGTGGGCTTTTTCGGCGTATTTGTAAATGTATAAATCCAATTATTGCCACAAAATGTTTTTCATTTAACTAAACATTTAAAAAAGTTTAAATTACTGTGCAACCTTATATTTACCAATATCGTAATAAAATGTATAACAAGTGTTTGATATAGGGTTTTATTATGAGTTACTTTTATATTTTTTTGATAGGCGGGTCGGTATTGGTATTTCTTATTTTGCAGTTTGATAAACAGCAACGTAAACGGGTTAATACCTTGTTAAAAAGTACAAATGATGTGCAGCCTCTGCTGATGATGCAAAGCATGGGGCAAAAGCTTAATGAAATAAACACAGTGCTTGCTGCAAATACATATAATGCCGCAATGCCTGCCAATATTAAACAGGAGATTGAAGTGCAATTGCGCCAGGTAACTTACGACTATAATAATGGCCGTATCACCATGCAGGCGTACAACAACAGGCTGAGCGATTTGCTTGAAAAGGCAGGAGCGAGGTAATTAAACGTGCTGATTTATTAATTGTATATAGTTTTTGTTGGTTAGTTTTATTTTAAGGTCATTTGCTGTTGGGGCATCTGACCTTTTTTGTTTTTTCGACCCTTTGAGCCAATAAAATAAATATGTATTGCCCGGATAAACAAAATGTTTATTATTGCAGTCACGTATGTCTGATGAAGCTATTATAAAACGGTTAAAGGTTGTTGTGAAAGAACACGGCGGCCAGTTAGGACTTGCGGGAGCCATTGGGGTTGACCAGGGCTTCATCAGCAAGGTGATCAACAAAAAGCAGGATATAAGCTATTATCTCATCCGTAAACTTTGTTTTCAGCTCAAATACTCGCCCGAATGGCTTATCCTCGGCACAGGCGAAAAAATGATCAACAAACCCGAGTCGGCCAAACTGATCACCGAGATTCAGATGATGCGTACCGAAGTTGATATTTTACAGGCCCGGATGCGCGCTTATGAAATAGAGCTTAAAGAATTGCGCGAACAGCTGCATGTGTCCGAAAAAAAAGCTGTGTAATAACACTGAATATCAGCTAAATGTAAAAGCCCCTTGCGGGGCTTGGTGTTATTTATAGATCAGTTAATAGTTTCTTGTTTTACGAAAAATACGAATAAAAAGTTTTACCTGCAATATTTACTTACATATTCTGCTGCTTCTTTTAAGCCCATGGCAAGCGCCTTATTCATATCGGCGCAGGCGCCTGTTTTATCATTAATTACCATTTTGGCGAGGCCCCGATGTAAGTAAGCTCTGCTGTTTTTTGAATCGATGCTGATGGCGGTGTTGCAATCCTGTATGGCCCCGTTGGGGTCTTTAAGATTAATTTTGGCCGTTGCCCTGTCAACAAGCGTACCGGCATTGTTGGGTTCGAGTTTAAGCGCCGCAGTAAAATCGTCTTTTACACCCTGGGCATCGCCTATATAACTTTTGGCAAGGCCGCTGTGGGCGTAAGCTTTAACGTTTTTCTCGTTCATGTAGGTGGCGTTGTGATAATCATCGGCTGCCCCGGCATAATCTTTCAGCGCCAGTTTGGCGTCGCCCCGCAATAAAAATGTTTCATCGGTTGAGTAAACTGACACAGCACGGTCAAGATCGGCAATAGCGTCCTTATAATTTTTTTGCTTCAATTTAACAGCACCCCGGGTTTGCCAGACCATTGCAGTAGAATCGGAAAGCGAATCAATTTTCAAAGCACTTGTTAAATCCAGTATAGCGCCGTTGTTATCTTCCATATCGGCCCGGGCTATAGCGCGTTTTAGCAATATGGTGATGTTTTTGGGGCTTTTTATTGCTGCCGTATTATAATCGGCCATTGCGCCTTTATCATCGCCGGCAGCCGCCTTAGCCTCGCCGCGATAAAGATAATAATTGGCATTGGCCGGATTTAATGCTATGGCTGCTGTAAATAACTGAACACCGTTGTTGGTGTATTTATAAAAGTTGTTAATATTACCCAGGCGCTGATAACCGGTTTGTTGCTGAGGAGAAAGGCTGATCAGTTTTTCCAGATCTTTTACTGCCGCAGCATAATCCGCCATTTTGTTTTTTTCGATAGCCCGGTTCAGGAATGCATAAGTGTAGGCCGGGTTAATGGCAATGGCTTTGGTATAATCATTAATTGCTGCCAGCGGTACACCCAAATCGCGATAGGCGTCGCCCCGGGCAAGGTAAGCTTCGTCGCTTTTGCTGTTTAAGCCAATGGCTTTGGTTAAATCGGCAATTACACCGGCGGTATCCTTCATAGCCATTTTGGCCTTGCTTAGCGTGATGTAGGCACTTACGCTGTTCGGGTTTAAACTAATTGCGGTATCCGCATCCAGTTTGGCTCCGGCATGATCACCCAAAGCCAGTTTTGAAAACGAACGGCTTTGATAAATATCTGCGTTTTTTTCGCCAAGTGCTATGGCCTTATCAAAATCATCCAACGCGCCCTGATTATCTTTCTGGTCGCTTTTTACAATACCCCGGTAGGCGTACAATTTACCATTGTTTGGAAACTGGCCGATGGTTTTGTTAAAATAATCAAGCGATCCCTTACCATCGCCCATGCTGTTTTGCGCATTGGCCATATAAAGCAGCAAGTTTGGAATGTTCGGATTAATGGCAGCAGCTTTTTTATAATCGTCAACGGCGCTCTTATAATCAGTAAGTTTGGCTTTAATATTTGCGCGGTAAAAATAAGCTTCGGCATTATTAGGGTTAAGGGTAAGCGAGTTGGTGTAATCGGCAATGGCACCCTTGTAATCATTTATATTGGCTTTGGTACCCGCCATGTACTGATAAACCTCGGCGCTTCGCGGGCTTAGTTTAATAGCCATGTTGTAATCAGCTATAGCTGCGGCAAAATCACCTTTATTGTTTTTGGCAAGGCCGCGATATTTATATAAATCAGCATCGTTGGGCGTGTACTGCAGGGCTGTGGTAAAATCGGCAATTGCACCTGCGTAATCGTTCATGTTGCTTTTGGCATTGGCCCGGTAGTGAAACATGTCGGCCGTTTTGGGGCCCAGGTTAATGGCGTGGTCAAAGTCGGCAATGGCAGTTTGGTAATCCTGTATGGCCGCTTCGGCATTTGCTTTATACAGGTATGCGTTGGTTAAGCCGGGTTTTAAAGTTGTGGCGCGGGTGTAATCGGTAATGGCCGCTTTGTAATCTTTAGTATTGCCGTAGGCATTCGCCCTGTAATAAAAGGCTTCGGCATTTTTGTTGTCTAATTCAATAGCACGGGTAAAATCCTGTATGGCACCTTTGTAGTCGCGCTGGTTGGCTTTGGTGTTGCCATTTTGGATGTAAGTGCCCGCAGTTTGGGCAAATGAATATAACGGTAACAGAAGTAGAAGCAGAATTTTTTTCATGAACCCAATAGTGGTTTACCAAATATCAATAAAAAAACTAATATTGAATATAGCAAAGCACGTACCGCAGTAAAATGCACATAAAAAAGACTGTAACCGCCACAATTCGGAAATAATGGGGATAAATTGGGGATTTAAAGCCACAATTCATCGCATTCTGGTCAGCTGATGATCGATATTATGAAAACGAAGCCTCATTACCGCTTCCGTTTTGGTTGCGCCTTTTATATAAGATAAGCGCGCTGCAAAGCGAAATGCAAAGAATTAAAACTAATTCGATAATTAGGTGACTTACGGGAACATGACCGGCATTGTTTGACAGTAATACACCTGCATCAGGAAGGATCAACCCAAAAAGAGGGAAGCAGAAGAACATTCTCAATATTATTAATTTTTCCATAATTACTAACATTTAGTATGACAATACTAAGGTACGGATTGTTTCTTTATAATTTAAATAAAAAAATCACATTTATTGCTTTTTACTGTTAACCGTAGTCAGGCGGCTTTTGTTTTTAAGTATTCCTGCTATGTTTAAACTTATAATTAAGCTTATCCGGATAACATAAACCCGGCCTGCTTGTTTCAGGTGTAAGCCCGTTTCAAAGCCGATAGTTTGTATAGGCTTGACAGTAAGTAGATTAAAATTTTATAATAAGCAGGAGAGGGCCGCCGCCGGTTGGTATTACTTGTTACGTGGGAAAAAGATAATAATGCAAGCGCCAAGCATGGCTATAATTGCACCAATTATATCATACTTATCGGGCTTAAAGCCGTCAACTTTCCAGGCCCAGAGCAGGGCCATCAGTATAAAAATGCCTCCGTAGGCCGCATACACTCTGCCAAAGCCTGCACTTTGCCAGGTAGCCACTACGCCGTACAATGCAAGGATAATTGCGCCGGTGATACCATACCACAACGGTTTGTCGGATTTTAGCCATAACCAGATCAGGTATCCGCCGCCAATTTCGCAAAGGCCGGCAATGATAAAAACAGCTAAAGATTTGATAATATTCATCGGGCTAAAAATAGCTGTAAAACCGGTATAATTGCTTTTTAAGGCTAATGAAGATTTCTTTTATTTTGTATGTTTGAACAGCCGATATCTTATACAACATTGATGGAACCTTTACAATTTAAACTCGATCCGCTTCAATATCCCGCCCTGCAAAAAAAGATGCTTATCAGGTCGGTTTCGCTGGTAACCATTTTATTAATAGCACTTTCTGTTTACACAATGCGGGATGCCAACAACAATGACGTTACGTTTTGGGTTGGTTATTTGATTTTTATGATTTTATTGTACTCTTTTTTAATGTCGAGGGCATTTAAAAAGCGCCGAAAGATTTACGAAAGCTACAGCATTACCATTGGTGAACAGGGCATAACCCGCAAGCAGGATAAATGGGCCGATTTGTATATCCCTTTAACCGAAATCACCGCCATCGAAAAAAAGACCAACGGTAATTTTGTGATTAAAGGTATCAGTAACGATCCGCTAAAAAAGATAAACATCATCAAACAAATTGAAGATTATGAAAGGCTTGAAGAGGTTTTGGCCAATATCAAACCCATTACGCTTAATGTAAAAACCCTATGGTGGGAAAAGTACAGTTTTCTGTTATCGCTAATTATTGTGATACCATTGCTGGGTGTTTATGTTGTTGATAATAAAATAGTTGTTGGTATAAGCGCAGCTATCAGTGTAGCAACACTTGTTTATATTTTTTTCAACATTCTTAAATATCGCAATTCCGTAAAAAGCTTAAAGCGCAGTTTATGGACTATCCCGCTCATAATCATCTCAGTTTTGGTAGTAGCTTATTTTAAGTTAATAGCCTGAGTTTTTAAAACATAAGTCAGAATTGTGTAAAGTGGTCATATTAGTTTTTAAATAAACGAACGCTCACTTATATTTATTGCGATATGCGACCACGCGACGAACATAAAGAGCAACAAATTCGCCAAAAGGCGATAGAAATGATAGTTAGCGATGGCCTCGATGGTTTTGGCATTAATAAACTGGCCAAAGCGGCAGGGGTATCGCCGGCTACCATCTATATTTATTATAAAGACAAGGAAGAACTTATTACCAGCCTGTGTATAAGCGCCGCCGAAAAAATGATGGCTTTCAGCCTTCAAAACTTTTCGCCCGATATGGATTTTGCCGAAGGACTTAAGGTACAATGGTATAACCGGCTGCACTATTTTTTGCATAACCCGCTCGATATGGAGTTTATCGAGATTATGCGTTATACCAACTTTTACGAAAAGGTGAGCCAGATGCTCAGCACAAATTTCGGATCGGTGCTGGGGCTGTTTATGCGCAATGCCGAGGAGAAGAAACAGCTTTTGCCCCTGCCTTTTGAGGTTTACTGGGCTATAGCTTACGCGCCGCTTTATCAGCTTATAAAATTTCATACCCAGGGAAACAGTTATGTAAACAGCAGTTTTGTGCTGGATGATAAGCTGATGGACCAAACCCTCCAACTGGTATTAAAAGCCCTCAAACCATAAAAGCCATGATGACCGCAACTTTAAAACTTAACCATATTAATTTAACTGTGACGGATGTTGCAGCCAGCGCGCATTTTTTTGAACAGCACTTTGGTTTTAAAATCGCCGAAGTGAAAGGCGAAAATATGTTGGCCATATTGGAAGGCACAGGCGGTTTTGTTTTGGTGCTAATGGCCGATACCTCTAACCGTAAGGGAAATAACACCTATCCCGAAATGTTTCACATCGGTTTTTTAGTTGATACTGCCGATGAGGTAAATAAGATTTATGAGGGGCTTAAGAAAGCCGGACTTGCTACCGAAAGGGCACCGGGAAATTTGCGCGGGGGCTTTGGGTTTTATTTTAATGCACCGGGCGGTATTTTAACCGAAGTTACCTGTTTAACACAAAATTAAAATCATCTATAAAAACAAAATAAACAATTATGATACATGCATCAGCCTATAAAGATCCGCATCATGTGATGCTGTTTTTTGAAGAGAATGATAATACTGCGCATGCCCTGCAATGCCTGTCAGCAAGGGAAAATTATTATCAAAACCTTAAAAATAGCGGCAAGGTGGTGATGAGCGGCAACTTCTGGAACCAGGATAAAAACTTTATCATCGTTTACGTTTCAAACGATGTGGAGCTGGAGCAAATTATTGAAAACGACCCTGCTTTGCAGCAAAATGTGCTTGAACTGGTGAGGGCCATGCCTTTTTAAACTGCGTACTTCTACGCATTTTGGTGGGTTAAAATACGGGGTAGGTTATATTTGCAGGTGTGTGAGTTACATGATAGCTTTGTACAAACAGCGCCATGGAACCTTTTTTACTAAACGTTGGTAAACGGACTTATAAAGTTATCCCCTCGGTTACTAATCAAACTACATTTAGCGTCATCAATTACTCATCGTTTTATACCATTGCCCGCTTAACCGAGGGATATTGGGAAATAGTTGAACACCGTTTTGGCGATCATTCAATCCCGCTGCAGGAGATTGGCCGTCATATTGAAGAGCATTGTAAGCTGTCATAATTAAAGTACCACCTTTTCCCGAATAGCATATTGTATTTATCATTAGATAAACAAATTGTATTAATTAACCTATTTGAAATTTTTTTATTTCTTTTTGATAAATATTCTTTTTTATTATTCCTGTTAGTTGTATATTGTGATGCCAAACCGATATACTATGGAAAAACTAACCATTTTAAGAATGTTTGCCTGCCTTCCGTTGTTTGGATTATTGCTGCCCGATGCAGCCACATTGATAACCGGATCATTTAACAACCTGTCGCCGGTTCGTATTTACATTGAATGTTTTTTATTGCTTTTTATAGTGCTCTGTACTTTGCGGATTGCCCAAATCAGCAAAGCACAAAACGCTGCCAGTACAGAACTGTAGGCTATTTTGCACAGGTTTGTACTTTAATATGCATACCAGTTTATAAACTTATATAACAGTTTAGTACCCCGAAACCTATTACCCGGCTAACCGCCGGGTTTTTTGTTGCCTTTATTTTAAGGCACAAAATGCTAATAAACAGCTTGCTTATGCTGTTTTTTTAGTACTTTTACCGGTAAATGAATCCTAAACATTGTTATCAAAACTTAGCAGGTAAAGCATATACCGCTATTTTAAAAAAATCAGGCTTTTGTCGTAATTTTTGTTTCACCATTATTTTATCCTGCTGCTTTAATGTTGTCATGGCACAACACCGCTCAACCCGGGGCTTAACCTATGGCGGCGGAGGCAACGGAGCAACTAACTTTAGTGATGGCTGGGGCGTGGCTTTTGGTACCGGTGTTGACGTACCGCAGGGAGAATTTAACTCTTTTTTTAAGCCGGCTATTAACGTTAATACCAGCATTTACAGGTTTTTAGGGCCATTAACGGTTGACTTTAACGTAGGCTACAGAAACTTCCAGCCTGATGAGCCCGTTGTGGAAGGCGATGGAATTACACAAAAAAACACCAATATGCCCGCGTTTTCGGCAAGTTTTGGAGTGGTCTATAATATCGATATAGCTGATAATTTCAGGGTTTATGGTGGCGTTAATACCGGAGCGTATTTTACCAACTTTGGCTTAGCTTATGTTTTCGATAATGGATTAGATCCGATTGTATTTGACGGATATAAAACCTCGTTGTATTATGCACCAAAGGCAGGTATTTCGTTCCCGTTAACCACCCGTTTAGGTATAAATATCGAATCGAAATATAATTTCTATACACAAAAAGCCGAATCTCAAACCGATCCAAGTGATAGCCGCTCGGCAAATTGGAATTCATTTACTATCGGAGCCGAACTTGTAATTAAGTTTTAATCATTGTTTACCTTTGTTGTTTAACAAACGCGCGGTAGTGTTGTTGTTTTAACGCGCTAAACAATAATAAAATTTAAATGAAGGCTTTACGTACAATCGGTTTTCTGTTTATATCCAACACATTCATGACTTTTGCCTGGTACGGGCATCTAAAATTTAAGGAATACGCCTGGGGCAAAAACCTCAGCCTGATAGCCATTATCCTCATCAGCTGGGGCCTGGCTTTTTTCGAATACCTGTTCCAGGTGCCTGCCAACGAGGGTGGCTTTAAAGAAAACGGTGGTCCTTTCTCATTGGTAGAGCTAAAAACTATCCAGGAGGCTATTACACTTACCGTATTTATGGTATTTACCACCCTGCTTTTTAAAAACGAAAAGCTGGGCTGGAACCATTTGGTTGGTTTTGGTTTGATAGTGCTGGCCGTGTTTGTGATTTTTAAAAAGTGGTAATAAAAAAGCCGCTTAATTAAGCGGCTATATACCATAAGGCGTTAAATATTAACCTATCTTTTCCCATTTGCCGCTGTCAAGGCTGCGGTAAATGGCATCAACCACAAGCATATCTTTTAGCCCTTCCTCGCCCGGAACCCGGCTTTGCTTATTTTGCGTTACGCACAGGGCAAAATCATCCATCTGCGCCGCCTGTTGATTTATTTGCGGAAACTGCATCTGGCTGCCATTCACTTTTCCATCAATACCGCCATATCCAAAGGCCGGGCCAAGCTCAAAGTTACCTTTCTCGGCTTCGGCCTTAAGATAGCCCCAATCATGATTGTAGCTCGATTTACCGGTAACCTTTTGTCCGCCGGGAAATTGTAGCTCCCAAAAAACAGTTTCATCAACTTCTTTAAACAAATCGGGTTTGGTTTTTTCCTGGGTGGCTTTAACTCTGATAGGTTCCTGTCCAAGTGTGTAGCGCGAACCCTGGATTGAATATATCCCCATATCCATCAGTCCACCGCCGCCGGCCAGGGCTTTTTTTAAGCGCCATGCGTTGGGATCGCCGCCATAGGTAAAGCCGTTGCCGGTATCAATGCTTTTTACCTTACCATAAACCTGTTTTTGACCAAGACGCATCAGCTCGATAGTATGCGGCTCAAAGTGCAGGCGGTAACCTATGGATAATAACCTGTTTGCTTTTTTGCAGGCTGCAATCATATCTTTGCAATCGGCAGCGTTCAGGGCCATCGGTTTTTCGCATATTACGTGCTTACCGGCCTGTGCAGCCCGTATAGTATATTCTTTATGCATGCTTACCGGTAACACCACGTATACAATATCTATATCCGGGTTTTTGGCTATCTCATCAAAGTTTTGATAATTGTAGATGTTTTTTTGCTGGATGTTATATTTTTTGGCCCAGTCAACTGCTTTTGATGGCGTGCCTGTTACAATGCCCGCCAGGTAGCAATGTTGGGTTTGCTGTAGGGCCGGAGCCAGTTGCCCGCCCGAATAATAGCCCAGGCCAACTAACGCAATGCCTAACTTTTTGGCGGGCTTTGCTGCTGCCAGTTGTATTAACGTCGGGCTCAAGGCCAACGAGCCAATGCCCAATGAGGCATTACGAATAAAATTTCTGCGCGATGTTTTTTGTACAGGTGCCATAAGCAGGATGATAAGCTGTTTGAAATGATGGGTTTACCCTATAAAAATACAAGTTTATAAATACTAATGTTTGTAAAAATGCTATGTGTTTTTACAATATGGGTTTGTGGACTATCTGCTTTTTTAATTCTGGCTTATATAGAATAGTCCACCTCCGAGTATTTTTGACATTATTAAATTTTTTATAAGCATGAACACCACTTACCAAACAGGTACAATACCTTCAGCTCAACAAGTTATCGAACTTTACAATTCGGCAGGTTTAAATCGCCCCACACATGACGCCCCGCGGATTGCCAAAATGTATCAAAATTCAAACCTTATAATAACCGCCTGGGATGGTGAAAAACTGGTAGGCGTATCGCGCGCGCTAACCGATTATTGTTATGCCTGCTACCTGTCTGATCTGGCAGTAAATAAAGATTATCAAAAAGAGGGGATAGGCAAAAAACTGGTTCAGTTAACTAAGGAGGCCATTGGGGATGAATCAATGTTGCTGTTATTATCCGCTCCTGCGGCAATGGAATATTACCCTAAAATTGGAATGGATGCGGTAAATAATGGTTTTATCATACCGCGGGCCAAATAACAGAATAATTAAACTTCAAAGTTTAGTAAAGCTGTGTAAGGGTCGCCCTCTAAACCGAGTGTCACGGCAAAAGCAGGTTCGGTTTTCATTCCCTGTTTTTTTAGATCGATAATTTGCTGCCTGAATGTTTCGGCTTTTTGCAGCAGCAATTGGTGTTCAATAAGCAAATGCCTGTAGGCCATTTGTTGTTTTACAGGTATTTGCTGGCCAAAAACTTCAACAGGGAACCCATCGAGGCAAAAGTTCGCTAATACAGCAGTGCTCCCGGCGAGATCTAAAGTTTTGATCGAAAAATCTTCGAAAACTGAAAATTTTGCCTCCAAGTGTTGGCTGAATCCATCGGTAGTAGTGTATTGACATATAATATCCAAATCGCTGCTTTCGATATCGATATTAATTGGAATAGTTCCGGTTAGTATAGGCGAAAAGGGGAGGAGCACATCTATAACCCGGTATTTGTTTAACAACCGATAAGCCTGAACCTGCCGCAGGGTGCCGCTGGCCAGGTATTCAATGGTATCAAATTGTTCAACCGGCATTATTAGTTTCCTTCCAAATCGTTTTTATACTGTTTAAGTGCTGTTACAATTGATCGCACAATTTCGTTTTGTCCAGAGGCTGAGTTAAGGTATTCCTCATCGGCCGGGTTGTTGATAAAGCCGGTTTCAACCAATACGGCCGGCATGCCGCTTTGCGCAAGTACCAGCACGCCCTGTTCCTTTACCCCAAGACTATGGCGGCCATTGGCTTTGCGGAACTGGTGATCAACCAGATCGCCAAAACGGATGCTTTGTTTACGATATTTTTGCTGAAAGGCGTTGAGTACAATGGTATTCACCACAGCATCGTCGCCATAGCCGTTATATTTTTGCTTATAATCCTTTTCAATAAATATCGAAGCATTTTCGCGCAGGGCCTCGCGTTGTTCTTCGCTGCGGTGAAAGCCGTATACAAGCAAAAGCGTGCCTCTTGACGTGCCTTTGCGCTGCGGCGATGAGTTACAGTGGATGGAAATAAAAAGGTTGCCATGATTATCGTTGGCAATATCGGTGCGTTTATGTAGTTCAATAAACACATCCGTGCTCCGGGTCATTATCACTTTAACGCTGCTCATTTCATCGTTAATGGCATCGCGCAGTTTTTTGGCTATACTTAACGATACATTTTTTTCTTTGGAATAAGCGCCGTGCGAACCCGGATCTTTCCCCCCATGCCCTGCATCAATAATTACTGTTTTAAATTTAAAATGATTGGCAACCGGCGCATTTTGCTGGCTGTAACAGCATTGACAAATAAACAGGCAAATCAAGAAACTAAGCAGCGGAATTATTTTATGGCTTGTGGGCACGGTAGCAGGCATGAACAATATTTGTATACAGGTTTATAAATAATTCATTCTATAATACTTATAGGTATGATATTGTTTTACCTGTATGGTTTAAAAAGTGTTTTTATTTAAAGGGGGCAAATATAGTACATGTTTGATTTACAGGCGAATCAAAAAAATAAATACGTAGCCTGCAACCGGTTTACAGGCAACGCATTATCTGTGTATATTTAAACAACTAAAAATTAAACCGGTCATGATGTTAAAACAACTTTTTTTATTGATGCTCACATGCCTTGCATTAACAGCCTGCAGCCAGCAAAAGGGAATTATTTATGGCGATAATGCCGTAGCCGGCAAATACTATGATGTACGCGGAATAAAGCTTTACACCGAAGTGTACGGCACGGGCAAACCATTGTTAATGATACATGGTAACGGCGGAAGCATAGGAGTCTTTGAAAAAAACATCCCTTACTTTGCAAAAAAGTATAAAGTAATAGCGGTAGACAGTCGGGCGCACGGTAAATCAAAAGATACCCGCGATTCGCTAACATTTGAGATGATGGCCGACGATTTTGCGGCGCTGCTTGATGTGATGCATATCGATTCGGCCTATGTACTGGGCTGGAGCGATGGCGGGATCAATGCACTGGTTTTGGCTATGCGCCATCCCCAAAAAGTGATCAGCCTGGCATCAACCGGGGCAAACCTCTGGCCCGATTCAACTGCTCTCGTGCCATCAGTATGGCGCGATATGGTGAAAGAATATAATGATAAAAAAGACCACAAATTTATAACTGATAAGGAAAGGAACGACCGTAAGGTGTTTTTGCTTGATTATAGGGAACCTAATATTAAGCTATCGGCCTTAAAAGCCATCAAATGCCCCTCGCTTATCATTGCCGGCGATCATGATGTGATTGTTACCACGCACACCGTTCAGATTGCCGAAAATATCAAAAATGCTTACCTCTGGATTTTACCAAATTCTGGCCACGCAACGCTTGTTGAACATGCCGACGAGTTTAATGAAAAGGTGGATGATTTTTTTTCGGGGAGATTTCACAAAAAATAGAGGAGGAGTTAAATACCTAACAACATAAAAAAGCCGGGTTTAGGCCCGGCTATTCACATAATTACTTTAGTTTTTGAAAAATCTCAATTATGAGGTAATAACAGGTATCAGGGATTTAAGTTTTAAAAAAGGATTTTTTTTCAATCCTTATTATTGGCGGAACAATAAGCTTTGCTTCAATCCGTTTTCAATACATACCAATTTAAAAGCTTACCTGCAGCTTTACTGTTTAAACAATAGTAATATCATGAAACCCGAAAATCAAAAGTTGCTGGTAGATATCCTGTTAACCGTTTCCTTTGTTTTAATAATTGCGCTTGCTATCATTATGGTGTATCAGCCCGACATTTCCATAAACTGAGATACAGAGCATTATTTTATCCCCAAAGTGATACCGATATTTTTAATTTTGTTTTGATACCCCACTAAATTAGTAGTATATTGTCATCCGATTTTAATAAATTAAGTGTTTGAACATTTAATTTTTGAAGTCACAATCATTTCTCTACTTTTGAGCCATAAATCAAAAACAAAAAAAAATTTAAAACAATGAAAAAGATTCTTATCCTGTTAGCAGCAGCATTTACTTACACGGCAGCATCAGCACAAACTACCTGGACTGTAGACAAAGCACACTCGAACGTTAAATTTACAGTAACCCACTTATTGGTATCTGACGTTGACGGTACTTTCAAAAACTACGATGCTACCATCACTGCTACAAAACCTGATTTCAGCGACGCTAAATTCCAGATCAGCATTCAAACTGCGTCTGTATCAACTGATAATGATAACCGCGATAAACACATTTCGAGCCCGGATTTTTTTGATGTAGCTGCTTACCCAACTATTACTTTTACCAGCACTGCTATCACCAAAACATCTGATAAACACTACAAACTTACCGGTAACTTAACTTTACACGGTGTTACCAAACCGGCTTCGTTTGATTTATGGTACCGCGGTACTATCCAAAACCCTATGAGCAAAGCTGATGATGCCGGTTTCCAGTTAACCGGTACTATCAAACGTTCAGACTATAACTTCGGTGCTAAATTCGGTAACGCCATCGTAAGCGACGAAGTAACCATCAAAGCTAACGGCGAATTTGGTAAAGCTAAATAAGCAGGAGAAAACAAATATTAACAGAAAACGGCGCGGATATTCCGCGCCGTTTTTTTATAGTGATGGGGTTTTAGGGAGGTATCGAAATCAGACTTGCTGGTACTGCATTTTTACCTGTTGTTGCTTTTTCAGGTAACGGATAACCAGCGTACATATCACAATGGTAACTATAAGCATGGCACCACTTATGATATGGAAAAAAGGTAACTTAAACTGGTTGTTGATAATTAACTCGGTAACATCGGGTATGATGATGGCTATCAACGGCAGGCAGGAAAACAACCTCAAAAGGCTTAATTTTTTCATCATAACGGCAACAGGTTTAAGTAACAATTTGTTACATTCAAATATGCAACCTGTTTAATGATTGTGAAATACCTACTACATGGTATTTTTCATTGCAGTTTTACCAAAAAAATAATAAACGATATAGCTTTTTGTAAAAAGAGAAGCGCGCTTTTACCTGGCAAGCAATTGCTTAAGCACATTAAACCACAGCTGGTTTTTGGCCCCGAAAAAGCCATGATCAATAATAAGGTAAATGGTTTTTACCTCGTCTTTATATTTATAGCGTAACCTTAAAGGCTGCCAAAACATACCGGCATTACGCACCATACTGCGCGTATAAAATTCATCAAAGCCTAAATACAGTTGTTCAAGGCTATCAAGCGGGATATGCTCATAGCTGTCACCATCAAGTACAATGCTTTTAGGGGTCAAGATAATTTCGCCATTGTAGTGGTGTGGCGGAGGGGTAAAGGCAAATAATGCACCGGCCTCGTTGGCCAATCCAAGTGTTGCCAGATCGTAATCATGGCTCCACATTGCTTTACCTATCCTCAATATCTGCATGTTATAAAACTCGTATTTAAAACGGCATTTGCAATAAATTGTTATCATTATAGTTTCATTTTGTTACAATAATGTTAACGCTATCTGGAGTAAGTCCCCTCTTGCTAAAATTCCTATCTTTGATAAACCGGGATATTTCCGGTTATTAAATAATATGGCTACAGAAGTTAAGTGCCCAAGTTGTGGTTTTGGTTTTCCGATAGAGGAGGTGATGGCCGAGGAGTATAAAAAGCAGCTCCGGCTTAAAATGATGGATTACACCCGTCAAAAAGAAGAGGAATACCGGAAAAAGGATGAAGATTTTGCGGCGAAGGAACGCCAGCAACAGGCTGCTTTTGAGCAAAGGCTTAGTAACGAAAAGAAGCAACTGCAGCAAACACTTGAGGATAACCTGCGCAAAACCATAAGCCAGGATTTTGAAAATCAGCTTGTATTGTTAAAAAGTTCGGCTGCGGAAACCGAGGAGAAACTAAAGCAGTCGCGCCAAAAAGAACTGGAGTTTTTGCAGCGTGAAAAGCAATTGCAGCAAAAAGAAGAAGAGATGGAACTTGCCATGCAGCGTAAGTTGCAGGAGCAGCGTAATGAACTGAGCGAGCAGATTCGTAAGCAGGAAGCCGAGCGGCATAATATAAAAGATACCGAGCATCAGCTGAAAGTAAAGGAACTTGAAAAGCAGCTTGACGATCAGAAAAAGCTGGTTGATGAGATGAAGCGCAAAGCCGAGCAGGGCTCCATGCAGCTACAGGGCGAAGCCCAGGAGTTGATATTGGAAGAACTGCTGCGTAATTATTTCCCTTTTGATTTGATTAGCGAAGTAGGTAAAGGCGTACGCGGAGCCGATTGCGTGCAAACCGTACGCAACCAGTTTGGCCAGGAATGCGGCCGTATTATTTACGAAAGCAAGCGTACCAATGCTTTTTCGATGGATTGGATTGAAAAGCTGAAAAAAGATATGCGCAGTATGGGCGTTGATGTGGCCGTGATAGTTACCCAATGTTATCCCAAGGGTATGGACTGTTTTGGCGAACGCGATGGTGTATGGATCTGTAGTTTTGATGAGGTGAAAGCGGTATCCTATATTTTGCGCGATGGCGTAATGAAGCTATCAAACCTGGCCAAATCGCAGGATAACAAGGGCGATAAAATGCACTTGTTGTATGATTACCTTACCAGCAGCGAGTTTTCTGAGCAATGGAAAGCCATCCGCGAGGGTTACATGAGCATGCGCCAATCCATCCAGCGCGAGCGCGATGCCATGGAAAAACTTTGGAAAGCCCGCGAAAAGCAACTGGATAAAGTATTGTTAAGCGCGGCCCACATCAGGGGTAGTATTGAGGGCATAGCTGGTAGCGACACTATCCAGCTTAACCTTACCGATGACGAAGATGCCTTGTTGCTTGAGTAACAAAATTAGTGCATCTTTAAGGATAGCTATGATTTGTATTATTTGCTGTGTACCTTGATGCTATGAAAAGGATTATACTTTGCTTCAGTATACTGGTGCTATTAGTCTGCGAAGGCAAACTATCGGCACAACAAAATAATAAACTACCGCAATTGCTGATCAGGCTTGATGATATCGGCATGAATCACTCGGTTAATATGGCCATGTTAAAAGCGGCGCAAACAGGTATGCCGCTTTCAGCATCGATGCAATTTGCCTGCCCCTGGTACCAGGAAGCGGTAGAAATATTGAAGCAGTATCCCAACGTAACGGTGGGTGTGCATTTAACGCTTACATCCGAGTGGAAAAATTATCGCTGGGGACCGGTTACCGGCCGTACTGCTGTACCCAGTCTGGTTGATTCGAATGGCTATTTCCCGCAATCAACCAGGGCATTCAATAAAAACCATTATAAGGTAGATGAAATTGAAACCGAACTATCGGCACAAATCGAAAGGGCAATAAACTCGGGCTTAAAAATCACCTACATCGATCCGCACATGGGCATTATGCTTTCAACGCCCGAACTACGCGCCCTTACCGAAAAACTGGCCCATAAATATCACCTCGCCATATCAACATTAAGCAGCGTAACCTATTTTGGCGAAACCTATAAGGAAATGTGGGGCGAGCCCATCGCAACAAAAAAGGAAGCCTTTTTAACCTATATAAGTAAACTGAATCCGGATAAACCTAACCTGATGGTGTTGCATACCGCTACCCCAAGCCCTGAAATGGATGTGCTTGTGGATATGAACAGCAACATGATGAACTCGAAAGATGGAAAACCGCTTACCAGCGTGCACAGGCAAACAGAACTTAACGCGCTTTTATCGCCCGAATTTGCGGCTATGATAAACAAAAAGTTTAAGCTGATTAATTACAGCCAGTTATTAGCCGGGAAAGATCTCAGCATATTAAAGGCTGCAGATAATGAATAGTAATCCTATTTTTTTGACGTAACTACTATTACTATGCCGCCTATAACCAATATCCCGCCAAGGTACGGCGGCCAGTTAACAGATTTTTCTTTGTCGGCCGATACCTGGATTGGGCCGGCATCTATAATCTTTTCTTTCTTGGTGTAGGTGAAGCCTGTCCAGATTAACATGGCTACACCTGCTATTATTAATATTACTCCGATAAGTTTATTCATGGCAGGTTTGTAATTTGTACCTATATCAATAAAAGTTTTGGGCTATTTGTTTTTTAACGGGTGATAATTAGTTTGTTGGCGATATAAAGTTTTTTTGCTTTTAACTTTTTTATAGATTAGAAGTCCCAAAACAAAAAATTACAACAAGGTTTAGCCTTTAAATTTACATCCCGCATGACAGACGACCTGATACTGGAAACCATATCCATCACCAAAAACTTTTTTGGTGATAAATCTTCGGGCGTTAACAACATTACCATTTTTGTTCCCAAGGGCAAAATAACAGCCATTGTAGGCGAAAGCGGGAGCGGCAAAACCACCTTGCTTAACCTGCTTTACGGCACCCTGGAGCCCGACCATGGCGATGTTTTTTTTAAGGAAGAGCGTGTTTTGAGCCGTGAAAAAGGCATTCAGCACGCGCACAAAGCTATGCGCATGGTAGCTCAGCACAACACCGGGCTCGATCCGCGTACTTCAGTATGGGACACCATAAACGAAGGCTTGCCCGACGAAGATCAGAGCCAGTCTATCCAGCGTGTTACCGAGGCTTTGCATCTGCTTAATATTTACGACCTGAGGGAAATGCCTTTCGGCAAATTAAGTGGCGGCGAAAAGCAACGGGTAACCATTGCCAAGGCGCTGATAAGTCGGCCCGAAGTTTTACTGCTTGATGAGCCTTTTAACCAGGTTGACGCTACTTACCGCGAAGGGCTGCAGCACGATATTCGCTACATTGTAAAAGCCTGGGGTGTAACGGTTGTGTTGGTATCGCACGATCCGGCCGAGATCCTCTCTATGGCCGATGAACTGATTGTATTGAAAGAGGGCGAAATTGTAGAGAATGGCAGTCCCGAAGAGTTATATCTCTCGCCTAAATTGTTATACACGGCACAAATACTGGCCAGCTGCACTAAATTAACATCCACCGAGGCAAAAATATGCGGCATAAAAAGTAAGCGCGGTGTGGTAGTGGTATATGCCGAGCATATAAAAATCAGCAGCTTGGGCAGCAAGTGGCTGGTGAAAATGGTACTGTTTAAAGGTTTTTTTGAGGAGCTGATAGTTGAGAGAGACGGCATTACGCTACGGGTGCTGAATCACGACAGGAAGAAGTATCCGGTGGGAAGTAAGATCAGCATCAGCATCAGTAAATATTTTGAGTTTGGGAAATGGGAGAATTAGGGGTTAATAATTAATAATCATTTAATCCCCAATAATCTATTGTAAAATAGAACGAGGATATTAATCTTTTCTTTTGTGGGTTATTCGTTTTAAATAAGATAGACGCATAAAACCCTTTTTTCCCGAGTTCGGATGATGAACTGTGTTTTTCCAGATTATTATTTAACTCGTGATACCAATTATTGAAAGTCACATGCCTGTTTCTTGCTTTTCCGTCATTAGTCATAAACATATAAAGTACCGCATCGTCGGGCTGTGTTTCAAAGAAATGATTAATGATATAAACGATGGTATGTTTAACTTTGCTGTCGTAATACCTTTTAGTACTAATAGTTTCTTTACAGGTGAAACCAAAAGAAACAACTTTGATTTCGTTCTCGTCGGGATCAATTAAGGTAAATTCGGTAAAATAAGCGTTGTAAAGGATTCCGGAAGATGTTGTAAATCTGTATTCCTTATCTTCCGTTATTTCAACATTATAATGGGTGTACAAACCTGATGTCTTTTAATGTTGAAAGCGGCTGCCCTTTATTTACGGCATCAGCAATACGATCTTTATCCTCCATTAATTTCTTAAAGGGGTTAACCTTTTTTGTTTCAGCAGATTTACTGGTTGAAGGCTTATCGATATTTTCTTTTTCAGTTTTCACTTATACAAATTTCGTAAAAAAATATCAAAAACAAAGCCATCTCATTCAGCCACTGCTACTTTCTCCTCAATCACCTTCGCCTTCCTATACTTCGAAAGATTAATCAGCAACACACTTCCCAATATCACCACCAAACCAATCACCTGCAAAAAGCTCACATGCTCGCCTGCAAAAATTACCCCAAGCAACACAGCTATCACCGGGTTAACATAGGCATAGGTGCCAACCTGCGTTGCCGACCTAACCTGTAAAAGCCACACATAAGCTGTAAACGCAGCTATCGAACCAAATACTACCAGGTAGGCCAGAGCCCACCAGCTTTGGGTTGGTATGCTTTGCCAGCTAACAGTTTGCACCTCGCCGGTTAAAAAGCTTGCCGGAATAAAGAAAGCGCTTGCTGCAAGCATTTGCCAGGCCGCATTTACCGTACCCGAGCCTTTGTTGTTGTAATGCTTTGAATATAACGAGCCCGATGCCCAGCCCAACGTTCCGAATACCAATAACAGCATGCCGGGTAATTTTGATGCTCCGGTTGATGTGCCGAGCATGCTTTCAATTTGATCACTGAAAAGTAGTATTACGCCAACAAAGCCTATCAGCAAACCGGCAATTGTGCTTTTGCTTTTAAAGTTTGTTGCCCAGTTTGGTTTATCCAGCAATACAAACCAAATTGGCGGCGACGTTACCATGATAGCCACCACGGCGCTTGGCAATGTCTGTTCTACCCAAATTACCACACCGTTGCCTATCACCAGCAATAAGAAACCACTCACAGCCGCATGCAGCACATTTTGTTTTATAAAAATCTTTTCGCCTTTAATAGCGCACCAGATCATTAATAACAACCCGGCGGTAAAAAAACGCAATGCCCCCAACAGCAAAGGAGGGAAACCGGCTACGGCAATCTTTATAAAAAAGTAAGTTGAGCCCCACACAATGTAAACGGTGGCAAAGGCTAAAACAACTAATAGGGGCGAGGCAGATTTTTTGGCGGCAGGTGTCATGATGTAAAATTATTTTTCGGGTATAACCAATTGTTGTTGTTCTTTCACGGTTTCGAGCACTATGGTGGTGCGGGTGCTCAAAATATTCGGAATTTTACTGAAATAGGTACGGATGAGGCTCATGAGCGATGCCGAATCATAAGTGCGTACCTTAACCAGGTAGCAATCATCGCCGGCAATACAATGCACTTCCTGTACCTCCGGTATTTTGGCCAGCTCGCGCGATGTTGCTTCGCTTCCGGGGCCATCGGCCGCTTTCATAAAAATAAAGGCTACCATTTTTTGCTGTAACGCAACGGGGTTAATGCGGGTGGTGTATTGCTGGATCACGTTTTTCTGTTCCAGCTTTTTCACACGCTCCAGTATCCCCGATGGCGCCATGCCCAGCTCGCGGGCCAGATCGGCGTTGGAGATGCGGGCATTATCCTGCATCAGTCTGAGGATTTGCAGATCGGTTTTGTCTAAGAAAATTTCTTGCTCGTTGATCATACAGTAATATTCGATATAAAATGAATTAAATTCAAATATTTTTATTTAAAATGAATTTAATTCGACAAAAGTATATTTATGGTGTTTAAACATCGTTTTTGTGATCCTGGATTTTATTGCATGAAATGCTGTTTTTACCCTTTAAAGTGCAGTTTGGGAGCAGGAATGATTTTTTTTGAAAAAAATTAAAATGTTTTAAAACGATAATCGTCTTTATCTTTAAAAGGATAAAGAAATTGACAACAGCGATAATGCCCCAGGACAAAAACAGCCACATCATACAAACAATTGCTGCGTATGGTAAAAACCTGTTGGGATTTATTCGCCGCAGGGTAAAAAGCGATGCCGACGCCGAAGATATACTACAGGACGTTTGGTACCAGTTTAGCGCAGTTATCAACTCTGAACCGATTGAACAAACCAGCGCCTGGCTATACCGGGTGGCCCGGAATAAAATAACTGATAAGCATAAAAAAAAGAAGGAAACCCTAATTGATGATATGCTGGCCGATGATGAAGATTATGACGATGAAGCCCCGGACTTTAAAGCCATACTCCTCACCGAAGCTACCACTCCCGAAACCGAGTATTTGCGCAACCTTTTTTGGGAGCAGTTATTTTTTGCGCTGGATGAACTACCCGAAGAACAAAAGCAGGTATTTATATGGCACGAACTGGAAGATATTCCTTTTGAGGAAATTGCCAAACGTACCGGTGTTAATACCAACACCCTGGTATCGCGTAAGCGCTATGCGGTATTGCATTTGCGCAAACGCCTTGCCCAGCTTTACACCGAAATTTCTGAATATTAAAAATTAAGATATTAAATAACATGAAACCATTTTTTTATAAAAGGCGATTCATTTTTATCCCGCTTGGCATAATTACCTGCCTTGCTGTGATCAGCTTTGCCGTAATGCAGCTTTGGAATGCCTTGTTGCCCGATATACTTCACGTAACCACCATTACCTATTGGCAGGCCCTTGGCATATTTATTTTATGCAAAATACTGTTTGGCTTTGGCAAAGGCGGCCCCAAAGGCGGAGGCGCACCCTGGATGCGCGGACGCATGGCCGAGCGTTTTAAAAACATGAGCCCTGAAGACAGGGAGAAATTCCGTGCACAATGGGAAGACCGTATGTGCGGCTGGAAAGACCGCGGCAGCCGCTTTAACCGCCATTGGGACGATTTTAAAAATGCGCCCGTAAATGATGAAAAAAAAGCAGAAGAATAGCTTTTTGCTTTCGGCCTTAAGCTTTCGGCTATTTTAATTACCCCCAAATATAAATAATATGGATGTGCTGGTATTTGCAACAAGCGTAACCCAAAAACGGCAGCTAAGCCGGGTACAAAATTTATTAACCAAAGAAC
Organism: Mucilaginibacter celer; assembly: GCF_003576455.2. NCBI lineage: Bacteria > Pseudomonadati > Bacteroidota > Sphingobacteriia > Sphingobacteriales > Sphingobacteriaceae > Mucilaginibacter > Mucilaginibacter celer. Next base: position 3,523,025 of record NZ_CP032869.1, on the reverse strand, counting down.
CCGACATTACACAATGGAACTTTGATCTGGACGATTGCGACAATATTTTACGCATCGAAGCCAACGATGTTTCCCCCCGTTATATTGAAACTTTGCTGCAAAAGGCAGGCATCCATTGCCAGGAGCTTGAGTACTAAGCATCCGGGCAATGTTTTAAAGCCAATATATTTTTTTAGTTTTTGATTGTTTAGCGGCCCGGCTTATTTTTTAGCCGGGCTGTTTATTTCTATCCAATACCCATCCGGATCCTGAAAGTAAAGTTGCAGTACGCCATCGGCCCTGAAAGTGGGTTCTTTGCTGTCGCCTTTCCAGTTGCCGTAAGGGATGTTCATAGCATCAAGTGTTTTGGCAAACTCTTTTACCGATGATACCGTAAAGCACAGGTGCACACCTTTTACCTGTTTCTCGTTACGCTCGGCCTGTATTACGTGTAGTTTTACGTTATTACCAAGGCTGTACCATTGGTGCACAGTATCGGCAAAGGGATTATCAACTTTTTTAAGGTGCAGCACTTTGGTGTAAAACTCGGTGCTTTTTTTAAGGTTGCTGGTGGTTATGGCGATATGATCAACCACGGGGACCAAATCGGTACCGGTTTGCGCGCGGGTTACCACGGGCATTATTGCGCATGCCATCAGCATTAATAAAAAGGTTTTCATTTGCATGTAATTGGTTGTTTAAAGCCTAAAGATATGTGTTTATCCCGGCCGGCAAACCAACCAACAAACAAATAAATTACAAAATACCTTTAGTGGAAGGCCAGTGCAGCTTTGCCATTCATATTACAATCGTAAACGCTGTTATGGGCGTTCCAGTCGTTTATGTCAATAGCGCCCGGCTTTGTTTGGTAATGGTTATCATTGTTAGGGCATTTAATTACATAGCCCACGTCGCCGGCCAAAGCAATTACAGGGCGGGCGCCGCATATCCTGCAGCTTCGGCAGTAAATAGATCCCGGTATGTTTACGTATCCCCTCATACTCAATTTACGTTAGGTTTATAAATTCAGTTTCCTCATCTTCAGTTGTTTATTTTCGTTGTGTACTGTCCATGCTTTTTTGAAAATTATTTTATGGTAATTTTAAATTTAGCCCGGTATTAACATGAGTAAACAAGAACTAAACAATATTACATTCAGATTGAAGCCTTTGTTACTCAGCTCAACTGTTATTGTTATATGGTTCGCTTTAATATTACAAATTGCTATCTCTGTTCCCGCTTATCTGGCCCGGGGGCGGAGCCTTAGCGGTATCCTTGTTCAATTATTCAGCTACTTTACCATCCTGAGTAATCTGCTTGCTGCCATAAGCCTCAGTACCTTAGTATTGATGCCCCGAAGCAAATGGGCAGGGTATTTTTCACGAAGCCATGTTTTTAGCGGGGTACTGTTGTACATGATTATCGTAGGGGTAACCTATAATCTTGTCCTTCGCGGGTTGTGGCATCCGCAAGGTTGGTTTAGGCTGGCCGACGAATTATTGCATTCTGTAAATCCGCTGCTCATTATAATCTGCTGGCTATTGTATGCTCCTAAAACACTGTTAAAGTACACCCAGGCCCTTAACTGGCTGTGGTTCCCTTTTTTGTACTCGGTTTATATTTTTGTTAGGGGAGCTTTATGCCATTTATATCCGTACCCTTTTTTGGATATAGATAAACTGGGCGCTTACCAGGTGTTTATTAATGCTGTTTTCATGCTGGTTGCCTTTTTGGTTATAGGTTTAATACTGGTATGGCTAAACCGGCTGCTACTTAGGTCTTAGGCTTACCTGCAGGATGTTACGCTGCCTGATAATTGGTTGTATCTATGTAACAACAGTATTACGGCCTTGTTTGTGGCAATGTTTCGGCACGATAAATGATTTATGGAGACATATTTATTAAAACATAAATCATCTGCTATGAAAACCACCGTTTCACGCTCAATTGCTTTGCTAATATTAGCGGCTATGGGCTTTACAAGCTGTTCTGTCGAGTACCGCGAACGTCGCAGGCACCGTCACGAAGAAAGAGTTAGGGTACACGAACGTGTAATTATCCAAAATTAAAAAAGAGATATAAAACAAAGCAGGCCGCGCTTCATCAGCACGGCCTGTTTTGTTTATGGCGATTAAAACCGGATTGTTCGATTAATTTTCAATCATTCCACAGGTGACGGTGAAATTTACCCTCCAGTTTGTTTTTAATATAAATATCGTCTTTGTGCACAATGCAATCACTTGTATGAATTTCGTCTTCAGAAGTAACTTTTATAATACTGCCCGAAATTTGCTCCACTATACTTGATAGCGTGAGGATTTCGGTATCGGGGATTTGAACGGTTAATATGGCCATGGGTAGATGTTGGTTTTTTTGATAATTCAAAAATATGGCAATAAAATTTGGCTTATGTTTTATGAAAGTAAAATTTAAATAACCTTTATTTTACAAATCTCATCAATAATATTAATTCGCGTTTTTAGTTATCAATACCCAGTCTACAAATACTTTGGCCTGCCCGGCTTTAATTTTATCCACGGTGGTTTGTGATAAGCCATGGTAAGGCTTGGTAACCTTATTAACCCCGCCGGGGTAGCCGCCGCCGATGGCGAAATTGAGGATCACAAACTTTTTATTATCAAAAGCCCAGCGGCCATATTTTTCAACCATGGTTTTGGTTACGGTATAGGTAACCTTGCCATCTACCTTAAAAATGAGGCTCTCGGGCGACCAATCTACCGTGTACACATGCCACTGCGTAACATCGATACCGGCCGGGAAGGACACCCTTTTTACTATCGGCGTATCGCCAAAATAGCCCGGGCCATGCAGTGCGTGGCTTACCCAACTCGAGTCGCCTACAGTTTCCATAATATCTATTTCGCCGCAGTCGGGCCATTTACCGTTGCCAAGTGCCCAGAAGGCAGGCCACAAACCTGCACCGGCAGCCATTTTCATCCTGGCCGAAGCCGTACCGTAAGTAAACTCCATTTTAGCGCGGGCGTTGATCCTGCCCGAAATAAAATCATATTTACGCTGTTCCTTACTGGTAAAGCCTGGCTGATAAAGTGCCTTTAACACCAATGCACCATTTACAGCACCCTCAGCTTTTCCATCAACAAGGTACAATGTAGCCGCCGAATCAACATAAGCTTGTTGTTCATCATTAACGGTGTGCCCGGTTATTTCAACGTTCCATTTGCTGCGGTCGATGGCAGGTTTATTAAAATCTTCAAAGAAAACGGTATCGGTTTTAGTTTGTGCGATGGCTTGTGATGCCACCAAAAGGCTTGCTGATAACAGCAGGTATTTCAAATTCATTTTTGGGAGGTGTGAGATAATTGCCTAAAAATAGGTAATAGTTGCAGAGTTCAAAATCAGCATCATATATTTTACAATAAACCATGGCAATTTGTATTCCTGATTTAAAAAAATCCCCGCAGGGGCTATAACATAACCCTTACTTGCTTAAATTGCATACTTTGATAATTTTATATGCACAACGGAGGCTTTATACGCGTGTTTTTAATTGCTTCGGCAATAAGCTTACTGATGGATTGGTATGTGTATTCGGGGTTAAGAACCCTCACTGCCGACTGGCCATCAAGCCTTTGGCGTAATATTGTTTTGTGGGGATACCTGCTAATATCGGTAGGCGTGACCGTTCTTTTTATATCCGGTTTTGGCGCATTCAGCACAGCTAAAGGCATGCGGCCATTTCATGAATGGATGCTGAGCCTGTTCCTTACCTTTTTGGTTACTAAGGTAGTTTTTATATTGATTTTGTTTTTGGGAGATCTTGCGAGGTTTTTTACAGGGATTTTCAACCTTTTAAGCAATAACGCGAAGGCAAACGGTAAATCCGTCTTCCCCGGCAGGCGTAAATTTATTAGCGAGATAGCCGTTTTAGTAGCCGCTGTGCCTTTTACTTCGTTTTTTTATGCCATGTTTAAGGGCAAGTACGATTATAAAGTACATCGCACTACCTTGTATTTTGATGATTTACCTGATGCCTTTGATGGTTTTACCATCACCCAGCTATCTGATATCCATTCGGGCAGTTTTGATAACGCAGAAGCCATGCAGCGCGGAATAGATCTGGCTAAAGCTCAAAAAAGCGACCTGTTTGTTTTTACCGGCGACCTGGTAAATAATGCAGCTTCCGAAATAGAACCCTATATCGACAGATTCGGGCAGATCAAAGCTCCGTTTGGCCAGTTCTCCATTTTAGGCAACCACGATTATGGCGATTATATCCAATGGGATACTCCTCAGGATAAGGTAGCTAATCTTGAAAAACTCAAACAGCATCACAAAGAGTTAGGTTACCGTTTATTGTTGGATGAAAATATAACTCTTGAAAAAGGTGGCCAAAAAATTTCATTGATAGGGATTCAAAACTGGGGCAGAGGCTTCATTCAGCTCGGCGATTTGGAAAAAGCAATGCAGGGGGTACCGGAAGATGCATTCAAAATACTACTCTCGCACGATCCTACCCATTGGGAGGAGCAGGTTCGGTTCCATCCAACAACTATTCACCTCACCCTATCCGGCCATACTCATGGTGCTCAGTTCGGTGTGGAAACTGCAGGTTTCAGATGGAGTCCGGTACAATATCGTTATCTTGATTGGGCGGGATTAATCAACCAGAAGAACAGGTACTTATATGTAAACCGGGGTTTTGGCTTCCTCGCCTTTTCGGGCAGATTGGGCATCTGGCCCGAGATTACCGTGATTGAATTGAAGAAAAAAACACATACCGCCTGAAATTTAAAAGGTTTGTAAACTGTTTGGCAGGGTTTTTATTCAGTTTATTATAAACATGGAAAATTATGGCAGCCAGCAATATAAAAAAAATAGGAAAACGAAGCCCCGAAACCCGGCATCAACACACTAACGCCTGGCAGGTAATGAAACCCTTTGTGCATTTTGGTATAAAGGCAACAGCTGCAATAGCGCATACACTGATAGCTATCGTGAAACATATTCCTAAACCCGGACGCAACGATGCCCCCAAACACGGTAGTAAAAAGGTAATCAAAATATGATATAACTTTTTATGCCGGTATTTTTCACCCGTCAATAAACGGTGAAAAATACCGTGTTTTCACGGATTGCGCGGCGCCTTTTTTATGCCGAAATTTAGACATTGATTAAAACTAACAAAACAAAGTGAATCGGCGGCGGGGAGATAACAATATTGTTGATAGTGGTACCATAGCATAAAAGCTTTGTAAAGGATGGTTGGACGCGTTACTAAATAATACCGGGCATAAGACTTACCCTTTAGTCGTCCGTAAAAAATATTGCATACCTAAACCTTCTCTTTTAACGTTGTATTTTACACCCGCCGGTTCCTGGCGGGTGTTTTTTTTGCCATTTTAAATCGAAACTTTCACGTTGCTAAACACGCAATTTGTGCTTACTTTCATCCCGATGAATCATCTGCCTACCGGTTATAAAACGCTTCGAAAATTAATTCTTCCGGCATTACTGCTTTCTGTTACCTTATCAAAAGCCCAAACATTTGGCGGCAATCCGCCATCCATCAAATGGCGACAGGTAAACACGCCCGTTGCCCGGATCATTTTTCCTGCCGGACTTGATTCGGCCGGGTTAAAGGTGGCCAATATTATGGGGCAGATGAATAACCGGATCCGTCCAACCATAGGTTTCAGGCAGAGGCAAATTAGCGTGGTGCTTCAAAACCAAACCACTATAGCTAATGGTTATGTGGGCTTAGCCCCCTTCAGGAGCGAGTTTTATTTAACTCCTGAACAAAACAGTTTTGACATAGGCAGCCTGCCATGGCCGCAGCAACTGGCCATACACGAGTTTAGGCATGTACAGCAATACAATAACTTCAATGTAGGTATTTCGCGGGTTTTGAGTTTTATTTTTGGCGAGGGCGGGCAGGCGCTGGGCAATGATCTGGGTATCCCCAACTGGCTTTTTGAGGGTGATGCCGTGTTTAACGAAACACTGGTAAGCGAGCAGGGCAGGGGCAGGTTACCCTATTTTTTTGCAGGTTACCGCGCACTGTGGGCGGCCGATAAAAGCTACAGTTACATGAAGCTCAGAAACGGATCGTACCGCGATTACATTCCCGATCATTATCCGCTTGGTTACATGATGGTAGCCTACGGCCGCGAAAAATATGGTGAGAATGTTTGGAAAAACATAACGCATGATGCCGCCGCTTACCGGGGCGGTTTTTATCCCTTTCAATGGGCAGTGAAAAAATATACAGGCGAAACGTTCAGTACATTTTCGGCAAGCGCATTCGACCATTTTAAGCAACAGTTTATTGAGGATAGCAAACAACCGGTTGCTGAACAAAAAAGGCATTTTGACGCCAATCGCCAGTATCCGGCTTTTGCAGGTGATAGCACGCTTATCTACGCTAAAACAACTTACGATAACCTGCCTGCCTTTGTAATTAAAACCGGTGATAAAGAAAGGAAGATCAGCACGCGCTCCAGTTCGCTCGATTCTTATTTCGATTATAAGCAGGGCAAAATTATATACGCCACTTACCGGCCCGATTTACGCTGGGGCTACCGTAATTACAGCGAACTGATGCTGCTTGATGTTAAAACCGGGCAGGAACACCGCATTACATCAAAGGCTAAATATTTCTCTCCGGCATTTAACGATAAAACTGATAAGATAGTAGCTGTACAGGTTGATCCCTCAGGTGCAAGTACCCTGCATATACTCGACACTGCAGGGGCTTTAAAACAGGTTGTGCTAAACCCGCAGAAGCTTTTTTATACTTATCCTAAATTTTACGGTGATGATAAACTGATTTCGGCTGCACGCAACAGCGAGGGGAAGATGGCCATCACCCTTACTGATATTTCAACAGGAACATCAGTAAATTTAACCTCCCCGGACTACCGCCCGATAGGTTTTATCAACCTTAAAAATGATACCCTTTATTATACCCAGACCGATGGGAAAAATGACCGCCTGTTTGTAATGATGCTGAACAGCCGAAAGGTATTTGAGATGCTGCCTACCGGGCACGACAGCGGGATTGGCTACTACCAGCCGGCGGTGGGCAATACTAAACTGGCCTGGGTAGATTTTACTGCCGATGGTTATCATATTAACCAGGCTGATAAAAAAGATTTGAAGTGGATAGATGCCGACGATACTTATGCCCGCTATCTGCCTGATATGGGCATTACGGCACTTCAAAAAGATTCTGCTGCTCATTTATTGGATAATGTGACTGATAAACCATTGCCTGTTACAAAATATTCAAAAGCGCACGGCCTGTTTAATTTTCACAGCATCATCCCCAATATCAGCGATCCAAACTATTCGTTTGCAATTACCGGCGAAAACGTGCTGAATACCTTCCAGTCCGAACTTTCATTTGATTATAACACCAACGAGGGTTACAAGCAGTTTGGGTTCGATGCGATTTATGGCGCGCTGTTCCCGTATATTTCTGCCGGGGCAGATTATACGCTGGATAGGCGCAGATTTTTTAAAGGCCAATACGTATACTGGAATGAGACTGCCGTACACGGCGGCTTAAGGGTACCGCTAAATTTTAGCGAAGGCAAACACTCAATGGGTGTAACCTTTGGCAGCGATTTATATTTTAACAGCATCAATTTTCAACGTGCCTACAAAAGCAGTTTTGCCGACAGATCATACAGTTACCTTAATAATTACATCAGCTTCAGTAACCAAAGCCAGCAGGCTCAAAAAAACATCTATCCAAGGTTTGCGCAAAGTATCGGTGTAAACTATAAATCGGCTATTTCAGGCTCGGGTGCAACTCAGCTGCTTACCACAGGCGTATTTTATTTCCCCGGATTGTTTGTGAATCACAGCCTTGCCATCAGCCTGGCCCATCAGCAAAAAGGGAAAGATAATGTGATCAGTTTCTCCAATGATTTTCCTTTCTCCAAGGGGTATACCGCCGAGAATCTTGATAATATGAATAAAGTAGGCTTAACCTACCACCTGCCCCTTGCTTACCCTGATGCGGGCTTTGGTAACTTGTTTTATATTATGCGTTTACGCGCCGCCCTGTTTTTTGATTATACCCACGTTAACGCCAAAAACTTTTTTACCGATGGCAGCGGCTTTAAACAAAATTTCCGCTCGGCAGGTGGTACGTTGTATTTCGATACTAAATTCTTTAATCAAAACAGTATCACCTTCGGTATCAGGTACAGCCGGTTATTGGATGATGACTTTTTTGGCGGAACGGGGAGTAACAGGATAGAGTTGGTGTTGCCGGTTACGTTTTTTTAGGGGGATGGCAGGATTGCCAAAATTGTAATGGTTAGTTTAAATACTATTTTTCTCGAATAATAAAATAAGCAAAGTCATTGAACTCGTGTTTTAGTACTTCAATGTTGCTGTTATTACTGTTGGCAATAAAACCCAGATAATAGCTTGATTCATTAATACGAACTTCGACGTTATGTCTTTCTAAACAGGTGACTTTTACATAGCTTTCCCATTTATCGAATAACCTGCTTCGTTCCCGTTGTTTTTTATCAGATGTGTCGCAGTGATAAAGAAGTACGGTTTCGCTTCCGTTAAACTCAACGAAATCATTAATCACCTGATAAATAGTTGGGAATATTTTAGCGTCATAAAGTTTGTTACTTTCGTTCCCTGCCAAACTTGTTTTTCTAAACCCTAACGCATACCCACTTTGTAATAACAATGGGAAGTTTTGAATATAGTGGGAATATTCATCAACCTTAAAATAAACAGTATAAACAAAGTTTTGAGATGTCACGAAATAGTAGAATATACTACTATCTTCATCCTGCTCTTTAAGGAAAGAATAATAATTATCCAATTTGTAATTATTTCTTCTTTAGAGATGAGAACTTTGCCGCAGCCATTTCGTCTATCTTCTTGAATGTTTCGGCTTTTTTACGATCTAATTCTTCAAAGAAAGCAATAGCCTTTTTGTTACCAGGAGATATAACAATTTTTTTAACTTCCATGATCTTTGAGCTTTTTATTAAACTATAAATCAGATGCTTGAATCATTGTTTAGTTTAATACAAAGATAATAAATATATTTTATTCAGATACTGCGGCAGTTTATGATCTAACGGGTGATATCCCCAACTGATTTTCTATCCTAACTATTCGCCAATCTGATCAACTCTTTAACACGCTCAACCCCGGTTACATCAATACTATATTCATCCCCCGCTTCAGCGCTCATCATAATATGCTCATTATGATATTTCATTTTGCTCGGGATCTTAATCCGTGCTGATGAGTGAACCTCGGTAGCGCCGGTAAAATGTACCAGATCGGCAACATTGGCTTCACTTACACCGCTGCCGGGCATAATGCTTAACCTGCCTGCGGCCTGTTCAATAAGGCGGTTAAGATTGCTGGCTCCCTCAATGGCGGTGCTTTTACCTCCCGAGGTAAGGATCCGCTCGCAGCCCATTTCAATAATCTGCTCAAGTGCTTTGTGCTGATCGACGCACATATCAAAGGCCCGGTGAAAAGTTACGCCAAGACCCCATTGCCGGGCAAGGCGTACCATTTCGGTACAGCGCTCTACATCTATGTTGCCATCCTCTTTCAAAATACCTATCACAACACCATCGCATCCGGCATCAATGCAGTACCTGATATCGGCCATCATCAGTTTGTACTCCATATCGTTGTACAAAAAATCGCCGCCCCGCGGACGGATCAGTACATACAATTTAATATGCAACAGGCTGCGGGCCATCAATATACTTCCGTGCGAGGGGGTAGTGCCACCATCCTTCAAATTTTCGCACAATTCAACCCGCACTGCACCTCCATCCTGGGCTGCCAGGGCCGATGTTACCGAATTTGCGCAAACTTCGAGTGATATCAATTGTGACATGTGCTTTTTTGTTGGTTCATGGTTGATAGTTCATGGTTCATAGCCGAACTTGCTTTGCTACGGCGCTTAACAGTTTTTTACTATGAACCATCAACCATGATCTATGAACTCTATTTATAATAACTCTTACCCGGAATTAACAGATCCTGCTGCTGGGCGTTGCATACCGCGTACGAAAAACCGCTTTGTATGGCATACGCACCGTATTCGCCTTTTTTATTGATGGCTAAAAAGCCTACCTGGATTTTTTTGGCTATTTCGGGCTTCTTTTTAATAATGCGTTGTACGGCTTCCTTGCAGGCATCTTCCGGCGATAATCCCTGCCTCATCAGTTCAACCACTAAAAAGCTGCCCACGTTACGGATCACTTCTTCGCCCACACCGGTTGATGTGGCACCGCCAACTTCATTATCTACATAAAGGCCAGCACCTATAATAGGGCTATCGCCTACGCGGCCATGCAATTTAAAAGCCATGCCACTGGTGGTGCATCCGCCCGAGATATTGCCTTTGGCATCTATTGCCAGCATGCCAATGGTATCGTGGTTGTATTTATTGCCGGGTTTACCGCCGTTTTCAATATTCATTACCGGGCTGTATTTAGCCGTTTTTAACCATTCCTTCCAAATCTTTTCTGTTTCGGTGGTTAGCAGCTTTTCCTTTTTCATGCCCTGTTCAACGGCAAATTGGGTAGCGCCTTCGCCAACCAGCATTACGTGTGGGGTTTTTTCCATCACCATGCGGGCTACCGAAATAGGGTGGGCTATATTTTCCATAGCTGCTACCGAGCCGCAGTTACCAAACTCGTCCATAATGCACGAATCGAGGGTAACGTGACCGTCACGATCCGGCAAACCTGTACGGCCTACAGTGTGGTTGGTAATATCTTCGGCTTCGGGAATGCGGGCACCGGCTTCAATGGCATCCAGCGCGCGGCCGCCGGCCGATAATACTTTCCATGCCCCTTTATTGGCAATGATGCCAAAATCCCAGGTAGAGATAACAATTGGATAGCCACCTTCGGGCCGTGGCGTTATGGTTTTTGCTATAGTTGATTTTGAAAGTGCTGCAAGTGAGGCACCTGCTGCTGATAGTTTAATGAACTTACGGCGGTTGTACATAGCGCTAATATATAAAAAACAGTCTTAAGTCTTAAGTCGGCAGCCTTAAGTCGAAAGTTTTCATCGGTGAGTGAACTACTTAAGACTTCCGACCTAAGACTTCCAACTATAAAAAACTACTCAAAATCGCGCTGGCAGTTAAAACAATGCCAGGCTTTGCGACTGTAAAAAGGGAAGATCATCAGAAAAAAAGATACGATAGCAGTAAGCCAATGCACCCGCTTTTCTGTTGCCGAACCGTAGCGCACGTTGGTCGATCCGCAGTAGGGGCAGATTACGGCGTTAAGCGTTTCATCGTCAATTTCTATATGGTCCTGATCGTGCAGATCACCTTCGGCTGCTAATATTTCGCGGCAGCGTTCCAGGTCGCGTTCAAATATTTTTAATTTGATGCCGCCTACGGCTTGGTTATATAACGGGTTTGAGCCTATGGTGTTTTCGTCGGCAATAAAGCAGGGAATGCCATAGCCTTCCAACTTGGTGCGGATAATGTGGGCCAGCATAACATCGTAATAAGTTTCAAATGTTATGATCTTTTCTTCGGGTTGAGCAGCCATATTGTAGATAAATAATGGTCAAAGGTAAATTGTTTTTTATTTAATTTGGACGCCATGAACCGCATCGACCGAATATCAGCCATTTTAATTCAGTTACAATCGCGCAGAGTTGTAAAGGCTGGCGATATTGCCGATAGGTTCAATATCAGTTTGCGCACGGTATACCGCGATATAAAAACGCTTGAAGAAGCCGGCATTCCGTTGATAGGCGAGGCCGGCGTGGGCTACTCTATTATGGATGGTTACCGCCTGCCCCCGGTAATGTTTACCCGCGAAGAAGCCACCGCTTTTTTAACGGCCGAAAAGTTTGTTGAAAAGCTTACCGATACAACAACCATGGCTCAATATCAATCGGCCATGTATAAGGTTAGGGCCATCCTTAAATCGCACGAAAAAGACGCGCTCGAAAACCTGGATGGTAGTATTGAGGTGTTGAAAAGTCACAGTCAAAAACGGGCCGATAATGCAAACCATATCCAAACCATATTGGATGCCATCATTTATAAAAAGGTGATCTGCATTGACTATTTCGCCTTCCACTCGCAACAGGATACCAAACGCGATGTGGAGCCCATTGGCGTGTTTTACCTGGATAGTTTCTGGCACCTGATAGGCTACTGCAGGCTGCCTAATGACTACCGCGATTTCAGGTTGGACAGGATCAGGAAACTGACGGTAACTGATAAAAGCTATGTAGGCAGCAACCACCCTACGCTTAAAGATTATATTGATAAAACAGCCTGCGAAAAACACCTGGAACAGGTAGTGATCAGGGTTGATAAAGAGATTCACAATTACCTCGATCAGCAGAAATATTACAGCGGTTTTGTATCCGAAAAAAACATCGGCAACAAAATTGAAATGACTTTCCTAACCATGTCGATAGAAGGCTTTGCCCGCTGGTATATGATGTTTGGCGACCGCGCCGAAATTATAAAGCCCGATGCGCTGCTGCAAAGGGTGCGTGAGATAACCTCGGGCATAGCCCAAAAAATAAATTAATCTCCTGTTTTACTGCTGACATAGGGCTGTCACCGGCCGTTTGTTACTTTGTTTCATGATAAGCAAGACAGGGCGTTTATTGGCCCGTGTTTTTGCTTGTTGTTAAAATCTTACCCTTATGAAACATTGGATAATTGTAGTATCAAAAGATCATATCAGTCGGGGCATTTCCGGCGGATTTATCCAGGCTTGCCACGGCAGGATTGCACCCCTCAAGCAGATGGCAGTTGGCGATTGGGTTGCAGTTTACTCCCCTAAACAAAAAATGAATGGCCATGAGCCTTTGCAGGCTTTTACAGCCATTGGCCAGGTGCGCGATGAGGATATATATCAAAAGCAAATGGCTGTCGATTTTGTTCCTTACCGTCGCAACCTAAACTACTATGAGTGTACCGAAGCACCCATTGCCCCGATGATAGATGAACTTGATTTTATTACCGATAAAAAAGCCTGGGGTTATAACTTCAAATTTGGTTTCTTCGAGATTCCCGGCGCGGATTTTGAGAAGATAAAAGAGCAGATGATAACCGCAAAACAACCACTACTAAATAAAGCTACATTATGGAAAAATTAACAGTAACCGTACAGGTGAAATTTAAAGCACCGAAAGCAAAAGTTTGGCAAGGCCTTACCGATCCGGCTTTGGTAAAACAGTATTTTTTTGGCACCGATCTTCAGTCGGACTGGAGGGTAGGGGAGCCTATCATATTCAGCGGAGAATGGGATGGTCACAAATATGAAGATCACGGAACGATACTGGATATCGACCCCGGAAATTTTGTAAAATACGATTACTGGAGCAGCATGAGCGGCACCGAAGATAAGCCCGAAAACTACGCCAACATAACCTACAACCTTACCGAAAATAATGGCGAAACCGAGCTTACCGTTACCCAGGATAATGTAAAGAATGAAGAAGCCAAAGCTCATTCAGAACAAAACTGGAAAGGACTTTTTGAAGAATTACGAAAATTGATAGAATAGCGGATAGTACTTAACTGTTTATTTATATAAATAAAGTAAATAATTGGTTAAAAAATATTTATAAATAGGCATAACAAATAGTAATAACCCCTGTATGGATAAAATAGCAATAAAAGGTTTCTTTTTAGTTGGAATATCGGTGCGTACCACTAACCAAAACGGGCAGGCCATTAAGGATATTGGCGGGCTATGGAACTGGTTTATGAGCGAGCAGATTTTACAGCAGGTAGTGAACCGCCTGAGCGATGATATTTATTGCGTTTATACCGATTATGAAAGCGATAAAGACGGTTACTATACTACGGTACTTGGCTGCCGCGTAGCCACAAAAGATAATATTCCTGAAGGCCTTATTTGCATTACGGTACCACCCGGAGATTATAACAGGTACGTAGTTAAAGGTGCCCTACCGCAAGCCGTTGGCGAAACCTGGAAGCAGATTTGGGATAGTGATATTGACAGGAAATATATGGCGGATTTTGATGTATACGGCGAAAGATCGCAGAGCCAGGATGATGGAGAGGTGGAAATTTTTGTTGGGGTGAATATTTGAATCAGAATTTACAGAATTTTAGAATTGACAGAATTTAATCGGACGAAAACTTTCCATTCTGAAAATTCTAAAATTCTGTAAATTCTGATTCAGACTACCTGTTAAAACTCAACCTCTCCCCATTCTTACCCTCAATAAGTTTACCACCCTCATAAGCCAGATTACCCGATACTATAGTATGCGTTACCTGCGAGCGGAAGGTGTTACCTTCAAACGGACTCCAGTTACATTTGTATAGGATGTTGTTTTTGTTTACGTTCCATGGCTTGTTTAAATTAACCAGCACAATGTCGGCCCAGTAGCCCTCGCGGATGTAGCCGCGTTTATCAATCTGGAACAGGATGGCTACGTTGTGTGCCATTTTTTCTACTATCTTTTCTAAGCTGATTTTGCCATGATGATAAAGCTCAAGCATAGCCGGTAAGGCATGCTGAACCAATGGTCCGCCTGATGGAGCTTGCAGGTAGGCTTGCTCTTTTTCTTCAATGGTATGCGGGGCATGGTCGGTGGCAATAACATCAATGCGGCCGTCTAAAACTGCTTTCAAAATTCCGTCCCGGTCGGCTTCGGTTTTTACGGCAGGATTCCACTTAATGTAGTTGCCTTTGGTTTCGTAATCGGCATCGGTAAACCATAGGTGATGGATGCAGGCTTCGGCAGTAATTCGTTTATCTTTTAACGGAATGGTGTTATCAAAAAGATGTGTTTCACGCTCTGTAGAGATATGTAAAATATGCAAACGCGTGTTGTGTTTTTTTGCCAGCTCTATCGCCATTGATGATGATAAATAACAAGCTTCCGCACTCCTGATCTTAGGGTGTAAACGTACCGGGATATTCTCGCCAAGCAGTTGTTTATAATGCGCCAGGTTGCTCTTTATCGTAGCCTCATCTTCGCAATGTGTTGCAATCAAAGTTGGTGCCTGCGCAAATAATTTTTCAAGCGTATGCGGGTCATCAACCAGCATGTTGCCGGTAGAGGATCCCATGAATACCTTGATACCGCAAACCTTGTTGACATCAGTATGCAAAACCTCATCAAGGTTGTTATTTGACGCCCCCATAAAGAAGGAATAATTAGCCAGCGAATTGCGCGAAGCGATCTGGTATTTATCTTCCAAAAGCTCCTGCGTTAAGGTGTTGGGAACGGTGTTCGGCATTTCCATAAATGAGGTAATACCACCCGCCACAGCTGCACGCGATTCGCTGAAAATATCAGCCTTGTAGGTGAGGCCGGGCTCGCGAAAATGCACCTGATCGTCTATGCAACCGGGGAGTAAATGCAGGCCTTCGGCGTTGATTATTTCATCGGCCTGCACGTTAATCTGGCTGTCAATTTTATCAATCAGGCCATCTTTTATCAGCACATCAGCAACGTATTGTTTGTTCTCATTTACAATGGTTGCTGCTTTTATCAGGATTGTAGACATATTTTTGAATTTCGGATTTGAGATGTTTGATTTCGGATTTGTTATTAGCAGCTCAAACTTACAAAGTTTTTAAAACTTCGTACATCATGTAGGAGGATCGCGTTACATATCAGCGAACGTTTCTTCCGATGGAAAATCGCCCAGGCTCCTGTAAATCGGGATTCCATTTGCTTCACTGTCATCAACCGCCCACTTCGACATCGCGTACATTACCGGCCTTAAACCCATGCCTGTTTCGCTTAGCCTATAGGTTACGTGGGGCGGTACAACAGGTTTGGCCTCCCGGATGATAATGCCGTCATTTTCCAGTTGCTTTAAATGCTGTATCAGTACTTTTTCGGTTATACCGCCTACCGATTTTTTAATCTCGCTATAGCGTTTACTGCCGGTTAATAAATGAAACAGAATGATGGGTTTCCAATAGCCGCCTATCCGCTCCATTACATAGGTTACGGGGCAGGCTGTAAAGGCTGCCTGCTTATTTTCCTGTATGGTCGAGCTTTCTTTTATCGCTGTCATGATGATACATACTTTGGGGTAAGTACTTGTAAAAAAGTAAGTACAAAAATACCTTTGCTCTCAATAAAAACAAAACATATCATGAAAATTATAGTAACAGGTTCAACCGGAAACATAAGCAAACCATTAACGCAAACATTAGTTGCCGCAGGCCACAATGTAACAGTAATTAGCAACAATGCAGATAAAACCGCAGAAATAGAAGCCCTTGGCGCTAAAGCCGCTATTGGTTCGTTAGCTTATGCTGATTTTTTAACCGATACATTCACTGGTGCCGATGCCCTTTATGCCATGGTTCCTCCAAATTTTGGTGCCGAAAGCCTAAGGGCATACCAAATTGAAACCGGTGAAAGCTATGCAGAAGCCATCAGGCGTTCGGGCATTAAAAAAGTTGTTATGCTGAGCAGCATCGGCGCACACCTGGACAGCGGTGTGGGCCCGATAAAGGGGATTCATGATGTTGAAGGTATTTTTAGCAAGCTGGATGGTGTTGATATAAAATTTGTCCGCGCGCCGTTCTTCTTCACCAACTTTTACGGCAATATCAATCTGATCAAACACCAGGGCATCATCGGTTCAAATTACGATGCCGATACAAGGTTGATTATGGTGCACCCAAGGGATATTGCCGCCGCCATAGCCGAAGAGCTGCAACATGATTTTACAGGTAAAGGCGTTCGTTACATTGTAAGCGCTGAAGCCACAACCAGTGAGGTAGCCGCAACTTTAGGCCAGGCCATAGGCAAGCCCGAACTGCCATGGATTGAATTTACCGACGAGCAGCTTGAAGCTGGCCTGTTACAAGCCGGCGTGCCTGCCGAAATGACCCGCAATTTTGTTGAAATGGGCACCGCCGTAAGAAGCGCAAAGATTTGGGAAGATTACGATAAGCACAGGCCAACCACATCGGGTAAGGTTACTTTGCAGGATTTTGCTAAGGAGTTTGCAGTGGTTTATAATGCATAAGCTTGCTGCTTAGCCTCTTCCCTGTATAGCCGCCATGCTTGTTAAAGAAGATCCTTCGCTATCGCTGCCATTGACAAGTCTATAACGTGTTGATAATCAGATGTGAAAAAATGTCATTTCCAATGCGATTATTTGTGCGCAAATATACCCCAACTCAGGATGACAAACTTTTTAATTATGTCATGGGTAGTAAGTAAAAGCCGCGGCCTCTGAAGGATTTATGTCATTATGCGGGGCGGTCTGTCAACCCTGAGCTTGTCGAAGGGTCGCGCGCAGAGGCCCTCCCAACCATGCTTCGACGGGGCTCAGCGATGACACCCATTTAATTATGTCATGCTGAAGAACGAAGCATCTTCTATAACTTGTATAGCGGCTATACAGGGCGAAGAAGATGCTTCGTTCCTGCCCTTGAAAAGTCTATAACGCGTTGATAATCAGATGTAAAAAAAATGTCATTTCCAATGCGATTATTTGTGCGCAAATATACCCCAACTCAGGATGACAAAATGTTGATATCGTAATTATCCTTCAGAGGCATCGACTTTTGTCTACTCACAAGGATGTTTCTATATTTTTCTTTCTTTCTTTCTTTCTTGTCTCCTGCCTCTAAACTTCCTGCTTCTAAAAATTTCCTGACACCCCCATGTTTTCCCACCATTGTTCCTACTTCAACAAAAAGCCTATCTTTGCGGCATGGCAGTAACTTTTGATGATTTTAAATTTAACCGGCAAATTCTTAACGCGATAGCCGATGCCGGTTATACCGAAGCTACGCCTATTCAGCAAAAAGCTATTCCGCCAATATTGAACGGGCAGGATGTAATGGGTATTGCGCAAACAGGTACAGGTAAAACCGCGGCCTATGTATTGCCCATTATCATGAAGCTTAAATATGCCCAGGGCGAACATGCCCGCGCGCTCATCGTATCGCCAACGCGCGAGCTGGCCATGCAAATTGAAGAGAATATCAAGGCTTTTGCAGCCTACACCGATCTGAGGGTTGTGCTGCTTTACGGCGGCCTTGGTCCTAAAACGCAAATTGAACAGGTTAACAAAGGTGTTGATATTATTGTGGCCACCCCCGGCCGGTTTATGGATATTTACCTTGCCGGCCATATCGTTACCAAAACATTACAGGTATTGGTTTTAGATGAAGCCGACAAAATGATGGATATGGGCTTTATGCCCCAGATAAACCGAATACTGGAAGTAGTCCCCGTAAAAAGGCAGAACCTGCTTTTTTCGGCTACCATGAGCGATAAGGTACATCAGCTTTCTGCAAACTTCCTGGAGTTTCCTACAGTTATTGAGGTTACACCGCAGGCTACGCCGGCGCAAACGGTTAACCAGCACTTGTACCATGTGCCCAACATCAAAACCAAAATTAACCTGCTTAAAAAGCTGTTGGATAATGAGGGCGAGATTACCAAACTAATCGTGTTTTGCAAAACCCGTTCGGTAGCCGAGGATGTGTTTAAATTTCTCACCCGTAAGTTTGGCGAGACTGAAGTGAAGGTACTTCATGCCAATAAAGGACAAAATACCCGCATCAACTCCATCAATTCATTTAAAAATGATGATGTCAAGATTTTGGTGGCTACCGATGTGGCTTCGCGCGGAATTGATGTGAGCGATGTAAGCCACGTGATCAATTTTGATGTGCCGGTGGTTATTGAAGATTATGTGCATCGTATCGGCCGGACCGGCCGGGCGCTGCAATCGGGCGAGGCTATCACCTTTGCTACGCCTTCCGAGATTTATTATATTCGTAAGATCGAAAAGCTGATCAAACAAACCATCCCGGTTGATAACATCCCGGATGATGTGTTTATTGAAGAAACACCTTATGAAGAGCGCCAGGATCAGGCCCGGGAAATAGACATGCAAAAACGCAAAGAAGATCCCGACTTTAAAGGCGCTTTCCACGAAAAGAAGACCCTTAACCAGCGTAAAAAATTTGATGCTAATAAGGATAGATCAAAGTATGGCTCAAAAGCCGCCAGGCAGGGTACAGGCAAATCATCTAAAGGCAAAAAACGTCACTAAACCCATCAATGAAATTCAGATTTACCCCTTTAAACTTTTTTACCGCTTTTTTAGTAGCTGTAGCAGCCTATGTGTTCATTAACGGAGCAAGTATCGCCGGTAAACCGCTGGAGCATTGGGGGGGCACCATTGGCTGGATATTTTTATTATTTGCCTTTGTGGTTTTTGTGATAGACATCATGTTCCGCAATTTTTTTATCGAAACCAAAAGGATCTGGATGGTGGAGAGTTTCTTCATCGTGCTGGTCATCGTTATATTCTTACTTGTTAAATAAAAATAAAATGAAAACCGCTGAAATAAAGCTTACCGTTACCCTTGATGATAATAACGTTCCTGAACATATCCTTTGGGAATCGACCGACTCGACCAATAAAGAAGCGTTGCCTGTAAAATCAATGATGCTTGCCCTGTGGGATCAAAGCTATAAAAATACCCTGCGCATCGACCTTTGGACCAAAGATATGCCGGTTGATGAGATGAAACGTTTCTTCTACGAAACCCTTCAAACCATGGGCGACAGCTTTTTACGCGCCACCGGCGAAAAAAACATAGTAGAAGACCTGCGCGACTACTGTGCCCACTTTGCCGATAAAATGGAGATCACTCAAAAATAACCTAAATATGCGCCTTAGCTCAATTTTTTCATTTGTAGGTTTTGCCTTGCTTTTCGCGGCAACCTACTGTCCCTTATTAAGGGTGTTCCATGTAGCCAGCTGGAATATCTATAAATTAAACCAGCCTTATGGCCTGGTGCTTTTACTGGTAGCCGTTATCGGTATTATCGTATCGTTTCTTAACCAGGCAAAAGTTATGCGCGCCGCAGCCTGGTTGTCGCTGGTATTGGTTGTATTGCTTTTAGCTGCCGCCATTTTTAAGGTAAACTCTACATTTAGCTTTATCCCTTTTAAAGGCATCAACAAATTTTTAACCAGCCAGCTTAAGTTTCAATGGGGCTGGTATGCAATGTTTGCCGGCCCGGTTTTGGCCGTAATCGGTGCTATGAGCAGTAAGCCAAAAGTTTTTATCCCCGCTGCAACCGATACCACTGAAACGAATTAATATTCCTGGTATGTTTTAATTAGCTGTAATGTTTACATTACAGCTTTTTTTTAAACATATTTGTATCTCAGAGATTAACACAAATACCTAATGTTAAAGTTTTCTTTTCGCCAGCAGGTTTTAGCGGGCTTCACGGTTTCTATTATCCTTGTTTTTATAGTTGGCATTTTGTCGTTCAACAGCCTGATTAAATTTGAAGAGGATAATACCTGGGTTGATCATACCCAAAAGGTTATTCATACCTCAACCAGTTTATTACAGGAATTGATTGATGCCGAAACCGGGATGCGTGGCTACGGTGCTACCAACAAAAAGGTATTTCTTGATCCTTATAATGCTGCTTTGCCTAAAATAGCCGATGACCTTGCCAATTTAAAAGATATGGTTAAGGATAATCCTATGCAGATAAAACGCGTAGATTCGATTAACAAACTGGTGAAGGATCAGTTGCTGATCCTGAAAACAAATATCGAAACCCGAGAAGCGCAGGGTTTGGATTACATGGTGCAGCGTAATATGTTTTTAAATGGCAAGGAGAATATGGACCACATCCGGATGCTTATTGACCACATGACCAATGCCGAGGAACGACTGCTTGGCAACCGTAAGGAAAGCTCACAGGAAGCTTCAACATTTGCCAAAATAGTGATAGCCTGCGGCTCGCTGGTGTTTCTCCTCATCATCCTGATGCTGTTCTTCTACATCCAGAAAACATTCGATCAGCAAAAGAAAATAGAAGAAGAGATCAGGGTTGCCAATATTGAACTTGGCCGCGTACTTGCCGATAATGAAGCCAAAAACTGGCTGCTTACCGGCACCGCTGCTCTCAACGAAAAAATGCAGGGCCAGCAGGCCGAAAAAGAATTGTCGGCCAACATCCTGTCGGAAGTTTGTACGTATACCAACGCAGTAGCGGGCACGTTTTATTTGTATAATGAGGCCAGCGATAGGCTTGAGCTTTATGCTTCGTATGCTTTCCATAATCCAGATTTTGTTAAAAAATCAGTACGTTTTGGCGAAGGCTGGCTGGGCCAGGCAGCCGCAAACGGAAAGGCTACCGTTGTAAAAGGAAAAATTAACGATAAACTTGAATTATCATCATCGGTATTAAAAACTGATTTGACGGAAACATTCATCGTTCCTTTCTACTTTGATAAAAAGCTGAAGGGTGTAATGGAGGTGGCCTTTAACGAAGATCTGGCCGCCAATAAATCGCAATACATTCTGGCTGTGGCCAATGATATAGGCATAGCAATAAATACTGCGCAGGCACGTACCATTATGCACGATCTGTACGAAGAAACCCAGCAACAGGCCGAAGAACTGGAAGCACAACAGGAAGAACTGCGTGTTACCAACGAAGAACTGGTTCAAAAAACCGAAGAACTGCAGGCATCTGAAGAAGAACTACGCGTACAGCAGGAAGAATTGCGCACCACCAATGCTGAACTGGAAGAGAAAGCCAGCTTGTTGGAAGAAAAGAACCAGGCCATTGAAGAAGCCCGCCGCGCTATCGACATTAAAGTTCAGGAACTGGAAACTACAGGTAAATATAAATCGGAGTTTTTGGCCAATATGAGCCACGAATTGCGCACGCCCCTTAACAGTATCCTGGTACTGGCCCGCATCCTGAAAGATAATAAACCGCTCAACCTGTCGGAAGATCAGATCAAATATGCCAGCGTAATATTCAATGCCGGTAACGATTTGTTGACCCTTATTAATGATATCCTCGACTTGTCAAAAATTGAATCGGGCAAGCTGGATATGCAGAATGAGGATATCAAGGTAGCCGATATTGTAAACGATATGGAAATGTTATTTGCCGAGGTGGCGGGTAACAAGCATATCAATTATACCACAGCCATAAGTAAAGACCTACCGGCTACTATATTTACCGATAAGGTGCGTCTTGAGCAGGTAATTAAAAACCTGTTGAGCAACGCGTTTAAATTTACACCCGAAAACGGATCGATATCCATCAACGTTAAGCGGGGTGCGGCGCCCAAAACTGTCAGCTTTACCATAAAAGATTCGGGTATTGGCATCCCGGCCGAGAAGCAGCGTGTGATATTTGAAGCCTTTCAGCAGGCCGATGGGTCAACCAGTCGTAAATATGGTGGCACCGGTTTAGGCTTATCTATCAGCCGCGAGCTTGCCTATCTGTTGGGCGGTAGCATAACCCTGAGCAGCGAACCGGGGATAGGCAGCGAATTTACACTTACTGTGCCATACGAGGCAAAAATTGTTCAGCATGTTGAAGAGGTATTGCCAACAGCCGAAACCTTTAAACCTGTTGCCGAGGTTTTGCCACAAATAAAACCTGCACCACGCGATCCGGGCCGCGAACCTTTGGTAGTTATTGTGGAGGATGATAAAAACTTTGCCAATATATTGCAGGATTATGCCCGCGATCATGGTTATAAATCTATCATGGTATACGAAGGCACACGCGCGGTTGAAACCATAAAAGAGGCTAAGCCCGATGCTGTGGTGCTGGATATTATGCTGCCGGGCAAAGATGGCTGGCAAATTTTAAAGGAGTTGAAAAATGATGAGGAAACTATGCATATCCCGGTACACCTGATGTCGGCCGGCGATGCGGCGGCCAATCGCGTTCGTCGTGAGGGCGCCATCAATTTCCTTAAAAAACCAATTAATACCGAAACGCTGGATAAGCTTTTTGCCGATATTATGGTGCAAAGCGGTACACGTTTTAAACAGATCCTGCTGGTTGAAGATCATAAAGCCCAAAGC
This sequence comes from Mucilaginibacter celer, assembly GCF_003576455.2. Taxonomy (NCBI): domain Bacteria; kingdom Pseudomonadati; phylum Bacteroidota; class Sphingobacteriia; order Sphingobacteriales; family Sphingobacteriaceae; genus Mucilaginibacter; species Mucilaginibacter celer. Next base: position 3,500,172 of record NZ_CP032869.1, on the reverse strand, counting down.
CAGGCACTAAAAGATTTGATGCAAAGCCAGGGCATTACGGTAGATCAGGCTTTCGATGGCGAGTCAGCATTCAGGATGTTGCATGAAAACGAGTACCAGTGCGTAATTCTTGATCTTAACCTGCCGGATATTTCGGGGTTGGATTTGTTGGATAAAATTAAAGAGGTTGAACGCTTTTTGGCATTGCCCGTGATTATCAACACCGCCATGGAGCTTGATAAAACATCAGTTAACCGCCTGATGCAGTACGCCAACGCCATGGTGGTAAAAACCAATAAATCGTCAGACAGGCTTATAGACGAGGTGAATTTGTTCCTGAACAAAATAAGTGAAACCGCGGCCAATAACAGCCCGCAACCCGCAACTCTAAAACCAAAAATGGTTACCAAAAGTAAAGACAGTATTAAGGGTAAAAAAGTGTTGATAGTGGATGATGATATGCGCAATATTTTTGCATTAAGCAGTGCCTTGCAGGGTTATGACTTCAATGTAGAGATAGCTAACGACGGAGAAGAAGCACTAACCAAACTGGAAGAGATCAGAGATATTGACATTGTATTGATGGATATTATGATGCCGAAAATGGATGGTTACGAAGCAACAAGGCAAATTCGTAAACAAAACAAATGGGCGAAGTTACCTGTAATAGCCTTAACAGCAAAGGCCATGAAAGACGACCGCGAAAAATGCATAGCGGCGGGCGCCAACGATTACATTACCAAACCTGTTGATATGGACAGGCTGATATCGCTGATGCAGTTGTGGCTTGAAAGTTAATTATGGATACAGCGCAGGGAATTATATCGCAGGCCCAGGTTTTTGAACTGATTGATATTATAAAAAAAGTTCATGGCTTTGATTTTGCGGGCTATACAAAGGCTTCGTTAAAGCGCAGGCTTATTCGCATTATGCTGCTCAATAAGTTTGAGTTTTACGATTTAAAGCATGTACTGATTAATGATGCCGCCTTTTTTCAGGGCTTTTTGGAGGAAATTACGGTTAACGTTACCGAAATGTTTCGCGACCCGGCTTTTTATAAAGCGGTTAATACACAGGTAGTGCCTTACCTTTCTACCTATCAGCATGCCAAAATATGGAGTGCAGGCTGCTCAACGGGCGAGGAGGTTTACTCGATGGCCATACTGATGAAGGAGGCGGGTTTAGGTAAAAAATCGTTTATCTACGGTACAGATATTAACACCGAAGTGCTGAGGGAGGCCCGTAAAGGTATTTACAGCTTACGCAACATAAAAAGCTATGCCGAAAACTACCAGTACACCGGCTTAAAAGGATCGATAACAGATCATTTTACCATTTTGTATGATGCTGCTTCGGTGCATAATGAGTTAAAGCAAAACACGTTGTTTTCGGTACATAATTTAATATCTGATAATGTGTTTAATGAGTTTCAGATGATTAGCTGCCGCAACGTTTTTATTTATTTCGAAACGTTTTTGCAGGAGCGGATCCTGGAGTTGTTTTATAAAAGCCTGTGCCCGTTGGGTTATTTATGTCTTGGCAGTAAAGAAACAATCCGGTCAGACGCTTTTAAAACAAAGTTTAAGGTAATCAACCAAAAGGAAAATATCTATCAAAAAGTTGGCACCTGATAAAAATTTATTGGAGCGATGGCAGGCTGCCGAAATACTATTATTCGGCGGTTCGGCGGGCTCGTTCAAAATTTTGTTCCGCATTATTAAAGAACTTCCGGGTGCGTTTGGGAAAACAGTAATCCTTATCATCCACCGAAAAAAAAACTTTTTTAGCGAAATTGAAAAACTGTTTGCCGAGAACAGCCGTATGTATATGCGCGAAATTGAGGATAAGGATATTCTAAAAAAGAATACCATGTATATCGCGCCGGCAAACTATCATACCCTGATTGAGGAAGGCGGATATTTTAGTCTCGACGTTTCGGAGGCCGTATGGTACTCAAAACCATCAATTGATGTTACTTTTGAAAGCGCTGCCGAAGTGTATGGCGACAAATGCGTGGCTATACTGTTATCAGGAGCAAATCAGGACGGGGCTGATGGTATGTTGAAGATTAGAAAAAGCGGCGGCCTTACTATAGCGCAGCAGCCCGAAGACGCCGAAATGCCCGAGATGCCGCGGTCGGCGATAAAAAATGGAGCTGCAGAATACGTGTTAACACAAGATGAGATATTTAAATTATTGCTTTTATAATCAGCATATTACCCCAAATATTACATGACCCCTGTTAATATTCTTATTGTTGATGATAGAGAAGAGAACATAATTGCGCTCGAAGCATTGCTTGAACGCGAGGATATTAAAATATTTTCTACTACATCGCCAAACGAAGCGCTTAAAATTGCCTGGGAAACCAATATAGCGATTGCACTCGTTGACGTACAAATGCCCGAAATGGATGGCTTTGAATTGGTTGAGATGCTTAAATCAAATCCGCGTACCAAAGATATCCTGGTAATTTTTGTTACCGCCATATCCAAGGAAGCAAAATACGCGGTGAAAGGCCTTGGTACCGGCGCTGTAGATTACCTGTATAAACCGCTCGATCCGTACATCACATCGGCCAAGGTTGATTCGTTTGTACAGCTGGCCCGCACGCAGGCCGATATCAAACAAAAAAACGAGGAGCTTCAAAACTATGCCGTAGTGGTGAAAAACTCGGCAGATATTATCAGTTCGGTGGATGCGCAAAGTTTGCGGATCATTGATATCAACCCTACCGTCGAAAAAATAATGGGGTTCAAGGCGGCCGAACTGATTGGAAAAAGTATTGTTGATCTGGCTATTGGAGATCATCAGCCGGCTTTTCGCAAAAAACTGGGCGAGATTATCAAGGATAACCTCAGTTTTGCCATTTTTGAGTTTAAGTTTGAAACCTTTGATAAGCGGGTAATTTGGGTAGAGTGCCGGGCAGCGTACCGAAACAAGGTTATTTTTATCAATATCAGCGATATCTCGCCGCAAAAAAGCTACCAGGAGCAGCTCATCAAATCAAAAGAAAACGCCGAATACAGTAAAAAAGTCAAGGAAACGTTTTTAGCTAATATGAGCCATGAGCTGCGTACGCCGGTAAACGGTATTATAGGCATTACATCGCTTTTGCGTAAAACCGGGCTTAACGAGCAGCAGCTTGGGATGCTCGATTTGCTGGATACCTCATCCAAGTCATTATTGGGTGTTATTAACGATGTGCTTGATATTTCGAAAATTGAAGCCGGCAAGTTCAGCATCATTCGGGCGGCAAGCAATGTTTATGATATCGTAAAATCGGTATTCAACCTGTTGAAGTTTAAAGCCGACGAAAACAATATTGAGTTTTTGCTGGAGATTGAAGAAGAGGTGCCACAATACCTGATGATCGACTCGTTGAGGCTTAACCAGATTTTGATGAACCTGCTGAGCAATGCCCTTAAATTTACAGAAAGGGGATATGTAAAGTTGAAGATTGTTGTACTGCAGAAGCATAACGATAAGGTTAAAATTAAATTTATTGTGGAGGATACCGGCATCGGCATCCCATCCGACAGGCTGAACAAGATCTTCGAATCATTTGAACAGGCCGAAGATGATACATCCAACAGGTATGGCGGTACCGGTTTGGGCCTTACCATTGTAAAAAAACTGGCCGAGCTTAAAGGCGGCGAGCTTACGGTAAGCAGCCAGGTTGGAAAGGGCAGCACCTTCAACTTTACCAACTGGTATACTATTGCCGTTAAGCCTAAAGAAAAGCTAACCACTAAAACCGATAAAACACTGCCACCGTTTAATAATGTGCGTGTATTGGTGGCCGAAGATAATATGGTTAACCAGTTTATGCTTTCTAAAATATTAAAAGACTGGAATGTAGAAGTGGACATGGTTGATAACGGCCGCAAGGTAATTGATAAACTAACCGACCGCACTTACGACATCATTTTGATGGATACCCATATGCCCGAAATGAACGGCTACCAGGCGGCCAAAACTATCCGGGTTGATTTTGAGGAGCCCAAACGGAGTATCCCCATCATCTCACTTTCGGCAGCAAGTTATGATCATGAACAGCAGGAGGCTATTTCGGCCGGGATGAACGATGTGCTATCCAAGCCGTTTATGCCTTACCAGCTGCACGAAAAAATGGCGAGGTTGCTAAAGGTGGATGCATAAGCAGGTTTAAAACTCCAGTTTAGTTTGCCCAATGCCCAGTACTTTAGCCTCGTGCTCCAGCAGCCATTGTTTGCGCCAGATACCGCCTGCATAACCTGTAAGGCTGCCGTTTGCGCCGATAACCCGGTGGCAGGGGACCACTACCCATAAAGGGTTACGCCCGTTTGCTGCAGCAATAGCCCTTATGGCCAGCGGATTATTCATCTGGTTGGATTGTTGGGTATAGGTAATGGTGCTTCCGTAAGGGATCTTCATCAGTTCGTTCCAAACTTCCTGCTGAAAATTGCTGCCCGATTGTTTTATCGGGAAAGTGAATTCCCTCCGTTTGCCCGCGAAGTATTCATTTAGCTGATGGATAGCGGTTTGCATCAGGGGAGTGGAGGCAGGCTCAATATCATATTCCTCATCGCGGATGGATATAGATGAAATGAAGGCATCCTCCTCAATAATGCGGGCAATACCAACCGGGGTTTGGAAATAAGCTACAGGCATGCAATATCAGGTTTATATCAGTCAAAATTAGGCTAATTTTATTAGCCTGTCAAATCTACACCCCTTCAGTTCGCCCTTATTGATTACATTTGCCACCATGAAATTTGTTAATGAAACCTGGTACCTGCTAAAAAAGGAGATTTTGCTGGAGTGGCGGGCAAAATATGCTTTTAATGGTGTTTTGCTATACGTGGTTTCAACGGTGTTTGTATGCTATATTTCGCTTAACCTTAATCCTGGTTTTGCAAACAGTAACGGTTACCCGGTGGTTTGGAATGTGTTGTTCTGGATTATTATGCTGTTTGCGTCGGTAAACGCCATAGCCAAAAGCTTTATGCAGGAAAGTAAAAACCGCCTGTTGTATTATTATTCTATTGCCAGTCCGCAGGCTATTATACTTTCAAAAACCGTTTACAATGTTTTGTTAATGTCGTTACTAAGCGTATTGGCATTAATTGTTTACCTCGTATTTTTCCCAAACACCCTTGGCGATCCGCTGTATTATTTCCTGGCCGTGCTGTTGGGCAGCCTGAGTTTTTCAACGGTTTTTACCATGATCTCGGCTATAGCCTCAAAAGCAGGTAATAACGGTACGCTGATGGCAATTCTCAGCTTCCCGGTTATCATCCCGGTAATCCTCGTGCTTATTAAACTGAGCAAAAGCGCAATGGATGGGGTTGACCGGAGTTTTTTTTATGGCAACATTGGCGTGCTGTGCGCTATTAATGCTATTGTAATAGCTACTGCTTTACTATTGTTCCCTTATTTGTGGCGAGACTGAAGTAGGTGGGTTAAATGGTTTGGCTGCTTAAGCTGATCAATTTTTCATTACACCAATTTCCTTCGCGCGAAGAATTGATTGAACTATGCTTTTATCTTGCTGTTTGGATGTAAAAAACCAAACAATACAGCTTGTGTTCCACTTTTTTAGGTGGAACACCTGAGAATTTCTCACATTAAATTACCATTGATAATCAGCATGTTACAAAATGCGGTTTTTTACTATAAGTTAAGTGGAACATCTTGGTATTGATAATCAGGTATTTGCGTTTTTGAAAAAACAAAACTGGAACACCCGTTTTTAAAATTGGAACACTTGTTTTTTAAAATTGGAACGCTGACAGGTTGTTGTCAGTGGTCTGGCGAAATAACTGGTAATTTCATCAACCATTCATAAAAAATGTGTTTTTTTATACTTTGAAAATTAACGCCCTTATTTTACTAAATGCGCTTTTATTGGTTTCTGCTTATCTGTTTTTTATGCCCGCTTATCGCTTCGGCCCAATCAAACACCATAACCGGTAAGGTTGTACGGGCCGATACCAAAGCGCCCGTACCCAATGCCAGCGTGTTTTTAAATAATGCCACCTACGGTACTTCTACCGCCGAGGACGGTACTTTTACCCTCAGCGGCGTAAAATCCGGCCAGTACACCCTGGTAATTACCGGTGTTGGTTACGAAGAATATTCAACCACCGTACTGGCAGGTAAAGAACCTGTGAAAATTAGCGCCGAACTCACCCAAAAAGTACTGATGCTGCGCGAAGTAGTGATCAGCAGCAATGCCGACTGGAAAAAGAACTACGAACTTTTCCGCAAGGAGTTTGTAGGCAATACCGAAAACGGCAAAGAATGTAAAGTAACCAACCCGCATATCCTTAACCTCATTTATCACCGCGGCAAGCAGCAACTGGAAGCATCGGGCGATGAGTTTTTGGTGGTGGAGAACCTGGCTTTAGGTTACCGTACCAAATTTTTGTTGAAGAGTTTTTTGTTTGATGGCATTGAGCATACCATATCCTACTCGGGCAGCGCCCTGTTCGAGAACCTGCCCGGCAGCACCGAACAAAAAAAGATCTGGAAGAAAAAGCGTGAGGACGCCTACTATGGTTCGGCACAGCATTTTTACCGCTCGTTGTATAAAGGCACATTGAAGCAGGAGGGCTTTGAAGCGCACGATTTTACCCGCTACCTCAACCCCGAACGCCCCGACGAGGCTGTGCTTGCAGCACGGATTAAGAAATACCGGGAGGGCCCCCGCGATTCGTTGGCTAAATACTACAAGCTAAGCAACATGACCAAATGGTTTCATGAAAGCATGGTTAAAACACCCTACCAGGAAATGGAAATTTTGCGTAAAACGCCGCAGGATGGTATTTATGCCATCACTTTTCCGCATTTTTTATACGTAGTGTACACCAAACGCGAAGAAACCACCGAATTTAAAGATGTTTACCACCCGCTGGATATGCCCAACTACGAAACCAGCGTGCTCACCAAATACTCCAACTTTGTGGCTTTTGATATGAACGGCATTGTGGTATCAAGCCCTGGGCCGTTATATGAAGGTTCATGGTCGAAAGCTAAGCTGGGGGATTTGTTGCCGGTGGATTATGAGCCGGGGGATTGAGGGGGAAATCTCACATAAACGGATATTATAAGTTCACTATTTTTAAATAACAAGTAAAATAGTCGCTTCGACCTGCCTTGTAAAAGATGATTGGAAAATTGTAGTTTTAAGAAATTATCAAAAATCAACAATCGAGAATGGTAGTAGATCTTATCAGCAGGGCGCTTTATTTAAGATCAAAAGGCGATAATACATTATTTGAAAAGGTTAGTGAATGGTTGGAAAATTCACTGGTGAATCCAACTTCAAAATTTTCGGTCGAAAATGAGATGTATTATTCGAAAGAAATTTCATCTGCGCAGTTCCAAGACATTATTGATGAAGATGAATCAGATTGGTTTTTAATGTATTCCGAAAGTTTTAAATTTATGGCTATCGCGAAAAAGAGAACAGTTTCTGAAAATCTGATAGGTGAAAAAGCGGGAATTTATATAACAACGCTTTGGATAATAAAATCAAATATTAAATCCCTTAATGTTGATCAGGAGCCAATATTAATTTACACTCCTTATCGCTTTGATTGGTCGAAACTTAATTTAGCATATGATTTTAAAATGCTAATGATTAAACTTTTAGATCCAAGAGTCAAGCTGATGCAAATGCCAAGTTATGCGGCACCCGAATGGGTAAGCTGGACTACTAAACGAGCGTAATTACCAAATCCCTCAGTTTTTTGTCGCCTTTGATATGAACGGTATGGTGGTGTCGAGCCCAGCGCCGTTGCATGAGGGCTCATGGTCGAAGGCTAAGTTGGGGGATTTGTTGCCGGTGGATTATGAGCCGGGGGATTGATTTAGCGTTTGATGTGATAATTGCGCAAAAACCATCTTGACTTAAATTATTATATAGATGTTTGTCGCTCGTGATATTTAGTCAATTTATTTGTAATCAGAAATTAACCGTTTTTGACGATCATATATAATATTGCATGACTGGGAAATAATATCTAAATTCGGTTTGTAATTAAAACCTTATTATGATTGCACTACTCACTGATGCAATTCAATCACAGTTGTTGATTGAATTTGAATATGATGGTGGACTAAGAGTCGTTGAACCTCATTGCCATGGAACTTCTTCTAAAGGAAATCATGTTTTAAGAGCCTACCAAGTAGATGGTTATTCGTCAACTGGAAAGATGGGCTGGAAATTATATGATGTGTCAAAAATAACATCAATAACAGTTCAAGAAGAAAAATTCTTAACCTTAAGACCAGATTACTCGAGAGGAGACAAAGGAATGGTTAGTATTTATCATGAATTATAAAGTTAACCTGTGTTACTTCAAGAATTTTCATTGCAAGGATATAAATGTTATCGTGATTTAACGACTATTCCGTTCCATAATTTGACTGTTTTAATTGGAGAAAACGATTGTGGGAAATCTACGATTCTGAAAGCTCTCGGCCTTTTTTTGGGTAAATTTAATCAGCAAGAGGATGACTTCTATAATTTAGAAGGTGCAGCTGTTGATACTTTTACTCTAACAGCAAAATTTCAAGTCGATTTTGCTAATGTATCCGAATTATTATCTCCATTTATAGTCGATGGTTATGTATTTATCAAAAAAATTTATACAAGAGGGTTCGCCTTTAGATGTTTTATCAATAAGATTGCCTTACAGGACATTGACTTAGAGACTTATACTAATTTAAACTCCTCTGATATGAAAGATTTATTGAATAGACTTGGGTTACCAGCCTATTCAAATCAAGATGACAGAAAAGCTGAAGTTAAACGGTACATTGAAATAAATAATGAGATGCTGCCTAAGCATGTTTTAGAAACAGAAATTAATTTTAATACAGTAAGTCCAGCGCTGCCTCACTATCAATATTATGGAAGCCATGAATATGGCAACCCTCAATCGTTGGTTAAAAAAACTCTTGAAAATATTATCAGAAACCAATTTTATAACGAAGACGGAGAATTGAAATCGTCATCTATTAGGAAGGTGAAAAATAATGTTCTACAAAAGCTAAATCAAAGTATTGAGCAAAATCTTCTAACACAGATACAAAAATACAATCCTAAAATTAGAAGTATCCAAGGGCGGATAAATATAGATTTTGCTCAAGGGTTGAATTTTCAAGGTCTTGAACTTGATGAAGGGCAAGGATTTAAGTTAGTTGACCACAAAGGAGAAGGCTCAAAAAAAAGATTATTCCTTTCTATTTTAGAATGGGACAAAGAAATTCAAACGAGTAGCCAACAAAACAGGCCGGTGATTCGAGCTTATGATGAGCCTGATTCAAATTTGCATTTTGAAGCGCAACGGAAAATGTTCTATGCGATTTCAGAGGTTGCAAACAACCCTCAGGCAAATACGCAGTCTATTATAGCCACCCACTCTTTGACAATGATAGACAGGGCTCCATCTAATTGTATTAATCATATTATTCAGGAAGCGGGTGTGTCATCGGTGAATTTTTTGCAAACGGGTGGCGATTTGGAAATTCAGAAATTTTTAAATCAAGTGTCGATTGTTGGGGGGATTAAGAATAGCAGTATATTTTATGAAAAGTGTTTTTTAATCGTAGAGGGAGATAGCGAAGAAGCGAGTATGGGGAAAATTTATAAAAAATGGTTTAATCGCACATTGTCCGAAGATGGGATCGTTATAATTAATTTGCAAACAAATGGTGCTTGGTTTAACTTTCTTAAGTTGCTTAGAAATAATAAGAAAAGTAGCACCGTGATGTTGTTGGATTCTGATACGCAAAATCCAGAATGTGGTGCATCTGTTACTGTTGCCAAATTAAATGAGATTGGTTTCGATGCAGACTTTCTAAATAATCAAGTGTTTTTCGCTGGAGTACAGGAATTTGAAGACTTATATCCAGATAAAAGAATTCGAGACGTTTTTAACATCCTTTATCCTCGACCCACAAAAAGACAATGGACGTTAGCGGATATACAAAGATTAAGGATTGATCATTTGAAAATCTCTAAAGGATTTGATATTGAAACTCTTAAGTTTATTAAGCATCATAAAAATCGATATAGGAAACCAGAATTTGCTTCTTCTATAATTGATCTGATGACGGAGAAGGAGCTTAAAACTATTCCCGTACTCCAAAATTTGTTTGATAAAATTCAGGATATTTTGAGTTGACCATCCTGAAATCTTTAACTATTAGTTGCGTCAAACAAAGCGCGATTGGTAAATATAACCAGGACGCATTATAGTGAGATATATCATATTCTATCCCTTATTCACTCCCCAATTTTTCCTTACCTTTACCGCCACAAATCATATGAAGTTTATTTATCAAACATGGTGGAAGGTAATAGCCGTTTTACTGGTATTATCTACTTTTTACACCGGGCTGGTTTTTAAAGCGCCACGGTTGCCAATTATTCACGAAACTATCCGCAATTTATATTTCCACGTGCCTATGTGGATGGGCATGCTTACGGTGTTTGTGGTGTCGGTTTATTTCAGCATTAAATACCTGCAAACGGGTAAGGAAGAGCATGACCTGGCCTCTGTTGAATGTGTTAATACCGGGCTGTTGTTTTATACCCTCGGCCTGTTAACCGGCATGCTTTGGGCCAAATATACCTGGGGCGAGTTCTGGAGCGGCGACCCTAAGCAAAACAGCGCGGCTATCGCGTTCCTGTTATACTGTGCTTACCTGGTGCTGCGCAACTCGATAGATGAGGAGCAGAAGCGTGCCAAAATTTCGGCCATTTACAACATTTTCGCTTTCCCCATTATGATTGTGCTGATCTTCGTTTTGCCCCGTATGACGGATTCCTTACACCCCGGCAGCGGCGGTAACCCTGCCTTTGGTAAATATGATTTGGATAACGGCATGAAGGTGGCCTTTTACCCGGCCATGCTGGGCTGGAGCTTTATCGCCCTTTGGATAGCCACCGTGCGCTACCGTATCCGTTTAGTTGAAAACAAGAAGAACGCTATAAATTAATATGAAAAAATTATCTCTTGTATTGTTGCTTATCCTGTGCTGTACTGTTGCTTTCGCACAGCAGGGCCAACAAGTTGAAATGGCCGACGCGCTGCGCAGCTCGGGAAAAATTTACGTGGTTGTAGCAACTATTTCCATAATTTTTGTTGGATTGGCTATTTTCCTGTTCACTATCGATCGCCGGTTAAAAAAAGTCGAAAACGAAAAGTAGTTCAAATAGTATGTTTAAATTGTTTAAACATATTTTTCGTAGCGCTGTTGATGGTGTACGAAGCACACTAACTAATAAATATTTGCAATATTGATAAAAATTGTACCAAATTTGCTCACTTTTTTAAGAGTTTAATATTTATACAATAGTTATGGCTACGAATATTTTAGTCGCCGACCAGGAAACCCACTTTTTTGGCGACGTATGTAAAAACTTTGATCACGCTGCTCAATTCACCAAACACGATGCCGGCTTGCTTGATCAGATCAAATCATGCAACAGCGTTTACCGCTTCCGTTTCCCTATCCGCAGGGGCAATGGTTTCGAGGTAATTGATGCCTGGCGCGTTGAGCATTCGCACCACCAGTCGCCAACCAAAGGCGGCATCCGCTACAGCGAAATGGTGAACGAGGATGAAGTAATGGCCCTCGCCGCCCTCATGACCTACAAGTGTGCCATCGTAAACGTGCCCTTCGGCGGCGCTAAAGGTGGTATCAAAATAAATCCCAAAAACTACACCGTAAGCGAACTGGAAAACATCACCCGCCGCTATACCGTAGAGCTAATTAAAAAGAACTTTATTGGTCCAAGCATTGACGTACCTGCACCGGATTATGGATCGGGCGAGCGAGAAATGAGTTGGATTGCCGATACTTATGCCACCATGAATCCTGGTCAGCTGGATGCCATGGGTGCTGTAACAGGCAAACCTATCGCCTTGCACGGTATTGCCGGCAGGAGGGAAGCAACCGGCCGCGGTGTAGCCATTGCCACCCGCGAGTGTGTGAGCGTTGGCGAGGATATGCAAAAAATTGGCCTGCTGCCGGGCTTATCAGGCAAAAGGGTAATTGTACAGGGTTTGGGTAACGTGGGCTATTATTCGGCTAAATTTTTGGCAGAATTAGGTGCCATTATAGTAGGCCTTTGCGAGTTTGAAGGCGCTATTTACAACGAAAATGGTTTAGATGTGGAAGCTGTATTCCAGCACCGCAAAGCAACCGGCTCTGTTTTAGGTTATGCCGGTGCTGCACAGGAGTTTACCAATACCATGGAAGGCCTGGAGCAACCATGCGATATTTTGGTTCCTGCTGCTTTAGAAAACCAGATCACGGTAGATAATATCCGCAACATACAGGCAAAAATTATTGTTGAAGGCGCAAACGGCCCAACATCACCCGAGGCCGAGGCTATATTTTATGCCAACGGCGGGATAATCGTTCCGGATATGTATGCCAACGCAGGCGGTGTAACGGTATCTTACTTCGAGTGGTTAAAAAACCTGAGCCACGTGGCCTTTGGCCGCATGAACCGCCGTTTTGAAGAAAACTCCAACCTTAACCTGGTAAATATGGTTGAAGGCATTACCGGTGTGGCTTTAACGCCTATGCAGCGTTCAACCATTATTAAAGGCGCTTCGGAGTTGGAACTGGTAAACTCGGGTTTGGAAGATACCATGATCCGCTCATACCACGAAATCAGGGAGATTTATAAAAGTAATCCTGATATCGGCACCTTGCGTAACGCGGCTATGGTGGGCGCTATTAATAAAATAGCCGTATCGTATCAAAACCTTGGTATCTGGCCATAATTACGGATTTTAATAGTTTTAATATATAGCGGGGTGGGTTTGTAAAAACCCGCCCCGTTTTGGTTTTGGAAAGGATACGCTAATTTTGTTTTAGAAATGAAAGCCTCAGATATACAAAAAAATAAAAACCGCAACCGTAGAAAACGAAACAAGGCTCTTATGCCATATTTAATAGCATTATATGTGCTGTGCTTTTTTGCGTTTTTTTATTCGGCACTTAATCTTCGTTATGTTTTAATTGATAACACGTTGCCGCTGTTGCTGGCAGCGTTTTGCGGATTAATTGCAGTTTTTTTTACAAGAGATCGCAATAGTTACTTTTTTGCAATTATCGGGTATGGATCGCTTTTGATAGGTGTGCCCTTATTTATTAATAACATGTTTGCTGATGTTAAGGATGTAGAGATGAAGTTGCCCATAAAAAATAGGCAACACGCGCGGGGAAAGCATGGGGCTTCTGTTGAGGTAAGATATAATGATTTTGATAAAGAAATATTGATAGACGATGATGCCGATCTGGATAACTGCTTCTATATTGTTTTAAATATGAATAAAGGTTTGCTTGGCTACTATATTATAAGAGAAACTCGTTTGGTGAAAGAATAAAATATAGGAGATGCTTGTCTTTTCGCTTAACATCGGCCAGGGGTTAATAAGATCATTTCTGATAATTTTTGCATATTTATAAGGTGTATAAAACCGTTAAAAAGTTTAAGCATCAACAGGCCCAACAGAAAAGAAACCGGAAGATTCGGCAGTATATATTCTGCGGAATATCTGTTATATGTATAGTTTACGCGTTTCGTGAATTAAATAGCACATTTATTTCAAAATGGCCTGTAATATTGGCCTGGGCCATATCGGGGATTTTTGTCTCAGTGTTTATTATCAAAGAAATGCGGACCTTTTGGGTAGGTGTATTCTTTTCGGGAGCAATTTTTGTTGCTGTGCCCTTGTTTCTCAATGATGTTTTGTCGGACGGAAAGACCCGGGAGTTTAAGGTTGTTATCATGCATAAGTATCATGCACGCAGACGCAGCAGCGCAAAGGTAGATATTGAATTTGCGGAGGTCAATAAAACAGTATTTGCAAATGATGATCAACAGGTTGATTCGTCATCATACGTAATACTTGAATTGAAAAGAGGGTATTGGGGATATTATATTACTACCAAGCCCTCAAAATTTGTTAAGGAGTAGGTTTTAGGAGGAGCGGACACCGGCAAAATCAATTGGCAGGTTGATTTTGTCTGAACCCGAATTTATTGAATTAATGAATTACCAGAATGCAAGGAAAATTCTATAAATTCTAATAATTCCCCCAAATTCGGGTTCAGACAAAAATAAAGTCCTTCCCATCCCACCAATCTCCCCAAATCCCGGTTCAGACAATCCCCAAGCTATCAAGAACGATTCTAAATAAAACATATACCTTGTAATAAACATATTTCGCTGCACGTTTTGTATTTTTGCAAATCGATTTTAATTATATAAACCGCAGATGAAAAAAAGCGCAATTTTTGGTTTGGTTGTTATAGCGGTGGCTATAGCGGTTATCATAAGTGTTTATTCAAGTTCAAGTACTTACGCAACCTTTGCCGAGGCGCAGGTAGCCGGTACCGAGCTGCATGTTATCGGTCACCTCAATAAAAAGAAAGAACTGGTTTATGATGCCACCAAAGACGCCAACTATTTTTCATTTTATATGAATGATAATAAAGGCGAGGAGCGCAAAGTTATCATTAACAGCACCAAGCCCGAAGATTTTGAACGTTCGGAGCAACTGGTAGTTACCGGCCAGATGGTTGGCAACGAGTTTCATGCCTCCAAAATCCTGATGAAATGCCCATCTAAATACACACAGGATAAATTAGACGTTACCGAAGTAAAGGCTAAACAAGCCAGCATTTAACCATTTTTGATGAATACAGTATTTCAGGGCGAGCACCTTTTACCGGGGCAAATCGGCCAGTTTTTTATCGTTCTTTCGTTTGGCGCAGCCCTGCTGTCATTTTTAAGCTATTATTTTGCCACTACCGATGATGCCGGCAAGCTGAACAGCAGCTGGCAGCGTTTAGGCCGCATTGGCTTTATTGTTAATTCAATAGGCATTTTAGGAATGGGGATCTGCCTGTTCTATATCCTTTATAATCATTATTTCGAATATCATTACGCATGGTCGTACACCTCGCGTTCGTTGCCTGTTTACTATTTGGTGTCGGGTTTCTGGAACGGGCAGGAGGGAGGCTTTTTGCTGTTTGCTTTTTGGCAGGCTGTTTTAGGCAACCTGTTAATTGTTAAGGCAAAATCGTGGGAGCGCCCGGTGATGACGATTGTAGCCCTTTCGCAGGTTATTTTAGCTACTATGGTTTTGGGTATCGATATTTTAGGTACCCGGATAGGTAGCTCACCATTTTTATTACTGCGCAATTCGGGTATTGAAGCGCCTATATTTGCGCGGCCGGATTACCTGAGTTTTATAAAAGACGGGCAAGGCATGAACCCATCCCTGCAAAACTACTGGATGATCATTCACCCGCCTACCTTGTTTTTGGGTTTTGCATCATTGGTAGTGCCTTTCGCGTATGCGGTGGCCGGTCTTTGGCAAAAGCGTTATAAAGAATGGGTTCAGCCTGCCATATCATACACCTTATTTGGCGCGATGATTTTGGGTACCGGCGTTATCATGGGTTCGTTCTGGGCTTATGAGTCGTTAAATTTTGGTGGCTTTTGGGCCTGGGATCCGGTAGAGAACGGTTCAATCTTCCCATGGTTAACCATTGTTGCTGCCTTGCACGTGCTTATCGTATTTAAAAACAGCGGTCACTCCTATTTCACAGCTACATTTTTGGTGCTGATCAGCTTTGTGCTGGTTTGGTATACTTCGTTCCTTTCACGAAGCGGCATCCTGGGCGAAAGCTCGGTGCATGCCTTTACCGATCTGGGAATGTTCTGGCAGCTGGTTATCGGGATCTTGATATTCCTGTTTATTACCATTGGTATTTTGATATGGCGATGGAAAGAGCTGCCTATCACCAAAAAAGATGAAGAAACTTACTCGCGCGAATTTTGGATGTTTGTGGGGTCGGTGTTTTTAGCGCTGTCGTGCTTTCATCTTATTGTGGTTACCTCGGTGCCGGTATGGAATGCCATGTTCGGTACTAAAATAGCTCCCCCTGCCGATGCTGTTAAGCATTACAATGTTATCCAATCGGCATTTGCCTTTGTGGTGACCATACTTACTGGCTTTACCCAATTTTTAAAGTATAAAAAAACGGATATTACCCGTTTCTTCATCACTACAGGTGTTTACTTTTTATTCGCTATCCTCATCACCGCTTTAATTGTAGCTGTTACAGGTGTTTACAAGCTAAACGTGGTGTTTGTGTTAGTAATGTGCGGCTCGGTTTATTCGGTAGTTGCTAATGCCAAGGTGTTGGTTGATGCATTTAAAGGTAAATTTAAACTTGCCGGTGCCGCGGTAGCGCACCTTGGTTTCGGGTTTCTTTTAATTGGTGCCGTTATCGCTGCCGGAACCAGTAAAGTGGTATCAAAAAACGAAAGCGGAGAACTTGCTGTACAAGGCTTTGACGAAAAAGCGGGCAATGTGAAAGAGAATATCATGATATACAAAAACGTACCGGTAAAAATGGGCGATTACACCGTTACCTACCTGGGCGATTCGATATCAACTCCCGAACATTTTTACAAGGTTGATTACAAGCGATTGGATGCTAACGGCAAAGTGCTCGAAAACTTTGTGCTGAAACCCAAGGTACAGGCCAGCCGCGAAGCCGGCTTTGCTTCATCGCCGGATACCAAACACTATTTAACCAGCGATTTGTATACCCATATCACCGCCGTACCAAGCCAGGGTTTTAACATGCAAGGCGGCGAAGCCGCACACGATGAGGGTAACGACGATAAAAATTACGACGAACCCGTTCCGCATGAAGTGGTGGTTGGTGATACCATCAGGTACCGTGATGGTTTCATGATCCTGAAATCGATCAACAAGCAGGCCACCGTGCAAAACATTAAAGTGGGGCCGAATGATATTGCCATCGGTGCCAATATCGAGGTGCATGCCAACAATACCATCTACAATGCCGAGCCGGTGTTTATGATTAAAGATGGCAATGCTTTTGATTTTTCGCGCAAGGTTGATGATGCCGGGTTAAAACTCCGTTTTTCGAGGATTAATCCTGAAAACAAAAAAATCGAGATTACCGTTTTTCAGCAGCCTAAAAACAAAAAACCATGGATAGTAATGCGCGCTATTACTTTCCCTTATATCAACTTCTTCTGGAGCGGTACCATTATTATGGTGATTGGCTTCCTGCTCTCTATCCAAAGAAGAAATAAAGAGCTTAAAACCGTTTAAGTGGACGTTACCGGGCATCAGTATAAAATTGCTAACAATGGGTTTACCGTTGTTGATGATATTTATACTGATGCCGGGGTAAATGATATTTTATTAGCCATTGAATATGCCGACAAAACAGGTCCCTTGTTCAGGCAAACGGATGATTTGTTCGCCATCAGGCAATTTCTGAAAGTTATTCCCGGGGTATCTTCTTTAATATTTACTGATAAGCTAAATACCTGCCTGCAACAACTGTTTGGCGATGGTTATTTTGTGGTGAAATCAATTTACTTTGATAAGCCTGCCTTATCCAACTGGTTTGTTGCCTGGCACCAGGATTTGACCATATCTGTTGATGAAAAAACTGATATGGAAGGCTACGGCCCCTGGACGGTTAAGCACAACCAATTTGCCGTGCAGCCGCCTTTAAATATTTTGCAGGATAATTTTACCATCAGAATTCATTTAGATGATACCGATGAGGGTAATGGCGCGTTAAAGGTTATTCCCGGTTCGCACCTTAGAGGGATAAATCGTCCCGAAAATGTTGATTATGAAAACTCAACGCCTGTGAGTTGTAATGTTCAGGCCGGAGGGATGATGATTATGAAACCTTTACTGATGCATGCCTCCGGCCGTACCATTAATTATAAAAAGCGGCGGGTGGTGCATATTGAATTTAGTAAAGCAGAGTTGCCCGCCGGTATGCTGTGGGCCGAAAAAATGTGATAATCAACCCTTCAAAAACGACAGGATCTTAGCGTTCACAGTATCCGCCTTCTCTATCATCGGCAAATGAGCCGCATCTGCAACCGGAAAGAAGTCGGTTTTTAAAACGCCACGTATCGAATCGCTGAAACGGGGCGCTACAGTTTTATCAAACTTACCCCAAATCAGCAAAACAGGTTTATCGGCCCCGGCAAGGCAGGTATAGGTCTGTTTTCCGCTGTTATAGTTATATAATGTTGATACCAATGCATTGCGAAAACCTTTGTATTGCATTTGAGGAGCATAGAGCTTTGTCCAGCCGGGGTGCTGTTTGGGGTACCTGAAATCGTCCATCTGTCCGCTTATCCGCTCGTCCGAGTTTACAGCTTCATTATACAATGTAAAATATTGAGGTGCGGCCGGCTTTTTCATTTCATATACCGGGTCGATGAGGATTACTTTGTTAATGAGCTCGGGGTGACTGCAACTGAAATTGCTTACAACCGCACCGCCGAATGATACACCCGCAAGGCTCACCTTACCCTGTAATTTAACTTCCTTAATAAGCTCCAGCAGCTGGTTGTTGTAAAGTGCAGGGTCGTAAGTAACGTAAGGCCTGTCCGAGTAGCCGCGGCCATACATGTCGTACCTTAATACACGATAGCCTTTTTTAACAAGAAATTGGTAGGTGGCATCCCAGATATAGTAGGGAACACTAAAGCCGTGCACCAGTACAACCGGCTCACCGCCCACCGGGCCGCCAAGCTGGTAATGGGTTACGCCCTGGCTTAGTTTAACAAAATTTCCGCTTACGCTTTTGCGGTCGGCATCGGTTAATAGGCGGCTTTCTTTGTCATTGTATTTATAGAAGCTGTAGAGTATTAATGACGCAGCCCCGACAAGAAATATCACAATTATTATGCTTACTTTAAGTATTTTCATGCGGTATTAGATGTTAGTGCCTAAAATACAGAAATATTTAAATCACAGGTAGTTAATTAACCGCCTAATTGTAAAATTAATATGCGCATAACAATTATAGGCTCGGGCAATGTGGCAACACACATGGCGGCGGCGTTTAAAAATGCCGGTCACGGCATTGTACAGGTGTATAGCCCTAACCTGCAAAATGCAGCACTGCTGGCCTATCACGTTGGCGCCGAAGCTATTGATAACCTTGATCATATCAACGCCGATACCGGGATGTTTGTAATATCGGTTAAAGACGATGCCATAACCGCGGTGGCCAGGGCATTGGCTGTTCACAAAAAGTTAATAGTACATACATCGGGCGCAACCGATTTGAATAGTTTGCTGGCTTTTACTCCCGATGCAGGTGTGTTTTACCCTTTGCAAACCTTTAGTAAAGTGCGGGAAATCGATTTCAGGTCAGTTCCGCTTTGTTTAGAAGGTGCCGGCGATGAAATTCTTGCCCAACTCAAACAACTGGCATTCACCATCAGCAATAATGTATACACAGTTAACTCTGCCCAGCGTAAAATATTGCACCTGGCCGCAGTATTTGCCTGCAATTTTCCCAATTATTTATATGGTGTAGCGCAGCATCTGCTGGCTCAGCATCAAATGGAGTTTGGCATGTTGCGGCCGCTGATATTGGAGACAGCCCAAAAGGTGCAGGAGCAACTGCCAGGGGCTGTGCAAACCGGGCCTGCTGTGCGTAATGATGCGGGTACCATGAACGCGCATCTGCAAATGTTAAGCGATATGCCCGGCTTGCAGGATATTTACACTTTATTAAGTCAGGGCATTATCAAAAACAATAATGACGTTACGGCAAACGGGTAATTTTGTTACTTTTGCCTAAATGAACATTTATAAGTTAAAGATCAACTTTGAGGAAAAAGGGCACGAAAGCATTGAACTGCCTATAGCCGAAGGAGAATCTGTATTAGACGTATGCCTGGAGAACGGCATCGAGCTACAGCACAATTGCGGTGGTGTTTGCGGATGCAGCACCTGCCATGTTTACGTGAATAAAGGGATGGATAACATCCAGGAGATATCTGATAAGGAAGAGGATTTTATCGACAGGGCTGTAAACCCGCGCATCAACTCGCGTTTAGGTTGCCAGTGTGTGATAGTTGATGGCGATATTGAAGTTACCTTACCTGATCAGTCGCAGTTTTTAGGCCACTAAATTTGCAGCAATCCCTTTAAAACAATAAATAAAACGTATAACTTACAACGTATTAGCGTAACCGGGGTAATACGTAAAATCAATTAAAATGAGCGACAATAAATTTGCCTTGCCAATTCACTGGAATGATTATGAAGATATTGCCATCGAACTTTATGAAAAGTTTGGTGATGATTTCGACGAATCAAAAATATACCGCATCCGTTTTACCGAACTGCTGGAGTGGGTACTGAGCCTGCCAAACTTTGCCGGCACCCGTGCCGAATCAAACGAAGGCCACCTGGAGCAGATTCAATCGGCCTGGGTGTATGAGTGGCGGGATAACCAATAGTTTCGGTTTGCAGTTTTGAGTGGGCGGTTTGTAGTTAGTGGCAGTTTTTAGTAGCAGCGGCAGTTGCAGTTAGTGTGTTTAAATCACTCTAAATTGAGCTGAATCGGTGTAATCATCCTTATAATCGGTGTAATCCCAAAAAATAAAATCGGAGTAATCCCCAAAACATGGAGTCGTTCCTGAATAAATTAAAAGATATTACTACCCTCATTTTTGATGTGGATGGTGTATTGACCGATGGTTCGGTATTTGTTACCGATACCGGCGAGCAAAGCCGTGCCTTTAACATTAAAGATGGGTATGCGCTGCAGCTCGCCGTTAAATGCGGATATAATGTTTGCGCCATATCGGGCAGTCGTTCAAAAAGTGCTATTTACCGTTTAAACAGCCTGGGGATCCAGGATGTGTATATGGGTACGCATACCAAATCGCAAAGGTTTAAAATCTACCTTGAAGAAAAAAGCATTATAGCCACCAATGTATTATACATGGGCGATGATATCCCAGATTTGGAAGTAATGAAGCTTGCCGGTTTACCGGTTTGCCCTGCCGATGCTGTAGAAGAGATCAAGGCAGTAAGTGCTTACGTATCGCCATATGGCGGCGGAAAAGGCTGTGCCCGGGATATCATCGAAAAAGTGCTCAAGGTTCAGGATAAGTGGATGAGCAAACAGGCTTATAGCTGGTAGATTATGGTTCATGGGCTATGGTTCATAGTTCAGGCACTTTATTTAATCGATAGCCACGTAGCTGCTATAAACCATGAACCAAATGCGGCTACCATGATCCATCAACTATGATCTAAAAAATATGCAAACAATCCCTCCCGTAATTCTCGCATCAAAATCGCCGCGCAGGCAGGAACTGTTGCGGTTGATGGATATCGATTTTCGCGTTGTGCTGAAAGATGTTGATGAATCATACCCCGAAGGTTTAACTCCGCCCGAGGTTGCTTTGTATATTGCCCGTAAAAAAGCGGAAGCCTACAACGAATCGGTAACTGATGAGGTGGTACTGACTGCCGATACCATTGTTTGTATAGACGGATTAATATTAGGCAAACCCGAAACACCTGCCCATGCGGTTGAAATGTTGCAACGCCTCTCGGGCAGGGTGCATGAAGTTATCACCGGTGTTTGCCTGTTGTATAAGGGCGAGCACAATATGTTTTATGATCGGTCGGAGGTGTTTTTCCGCAGGCTAACTGATATCGAGATCAGTAGCTATGTTGATAAATATCAGCCGCTTGATAAGGCAGGTTCATACGGGATCCAGGAACGGATCGGCTTAATCGGTATTGAGCGGATTAATGGTTCTTATACCAATGTGGTGGGGCTCCCTACCGAAAAAGTTTATGCACAGCTGATGAATTTGGGCCGTTAAACTTGTTTTCGCCATCTTAAATCCTTTTATAGCCTTTGTTACTGATAATAGTTTCAGGTCGATCAGGTTACTCCTGTTTCTATCTACCATAATTCTCTTCTCCCAATTAATAAATAATTATCTAAATTAAACCTTTGTTTCCTGCATAGTCTAATGTTGTAAATAAAGGGAGTAATTTGTCATGAAAAAATCTATTAACACAGGGTTGGCACTTTTGCTGCTGGCCACCTTGTCGGCTTGCAGCAGTTACAATTATTATACAGCAGCCCGTAACAAAACAGATCTCTCTTCTTACCGCACATTTGCCTGGCTACCTCCTGCAACCATGACCAATAAAGCCGGCGCAGTTGTGAAAAAAGAAGTAGCAGACGAAAAGGTGAAGGATGCAGCCGTTGCTGCGCTCGAAAACAAAGGTTTAAAATTTCAGGAAGGTGATGGCAATGACGCCGATTTGCTGTTAAGCTATTCGACAGTGACCGGCCGCGGCATGCGTACCGAATTTTATCCCAGCTATTATGCCGGTTGGGGGTACCCGGGCATCGGCTTTGGTTATGGCTGGGGTTGGGGCTACCGCAGGCCATTTTATGGCTACGGTGGTTGGGGTTGGGGATATCCGTACGGCGGCTTTGGTTATGGCTACGGCTATGGCGGCGGCGGTTATGCCCGTGTACCTTATAAAGAAGGCACCCTGATTATTGACTTGGTTGATAACAGAACCCGCAAACTGGTATGGCGTGGATTTGGCGTAGGCGAATTGCACAATCCTCAAAAAACACTAAAAGAATTGCCTAAGGTGGTCAGCGGTATTATTGAACAATTGCAACTTAACCAGGTGCAGCAACCACAGCTACCTACTAAAAAGGCCTGATCGGTTTAACTTAATTTCAAAATGAAAATCCCTCCGGCTATAAATAAGCGCGGAGGGATTTTTATTTATGGTAATGATGATGAAAACAGCAACAAACCGGTAGTACTATCGTACATACAGCAATATAACACAGAACATGTTAAACAGGATATAACTGAAAAACAAAAATCCCTCCGGCCTTAAGCCTGGAGGGATTTTTGTTTACGGTATAAGTGTACAACCGTTATGGCAAAGGCTGCCACAGCCAATACTATAACCCAGGTATCAAGCGGGCAAACAGCATCGCCATCGGCGCCATCGCAAGGGTTTTCCAGCTGTGCAAAACAGCTTAGGGTAGTAGCCACAAAAAGCAATGTGGTTATAAATATCTTTTTTATCATGCGCACAAATCGTTTATTACAATTTTACAAATTTAGCTATTCCAAATAAACTTTTGGTTTTATTATCAATTACCTCAATCACGTAAGTGCCGGGTGTGAGGTTACTTACGTTGTTTTGCCAGTAAAGTTGCGTAATATTTACATTTTTTAACAATATACCGCTACTGTTAGTTAAGCGGATATTGTAATTTGATGATGCTTTGGTTTGTTTAATACTCAAATTAATCAAATCTGTTGCCGGGTTAGGGAATACCATCACCTGGCTGTTGCTGATGTTATTGTTGGTATTTGAGTACATCAGCGGCAATTCTTTTGAAAAGCTGATATCGCTGTTTACGTCTGTAAGCTGCAGTCTGTATTTATTCAGGCCATTGGCGGGGTTAGGGTCGATATAACTGTAGCCACCCAAACCGCTTGATTTTGATACGCTGATGTTATCCCAGGTTTTACCATTATCGGTGCTCCGCTGAACGGTGAACAAGGTATAATTAGCTTCGTTTTGAACCTGCCATGCGGTTTGCGCGCCGGTTGTTACTTTGGTTGCAGTAAAATCTACCAGGCGTAGGCCCAAAGCCGGGTCCTGGCGTAATATTAGCTTAAACCTGTCTTTGCCGAATGAAGCAGCGTTGCCTTTATCAATATTAAAGTTGTAAAGCGTGTTGGCTTTAATATCTACCGAGTCTTTGGTGAAGCTGTCTTTAAGCCAAACCTGGTATAAAGCAGGAAGATTGCTCACATCCGATAAGTTTAGCTGATACGCGCCCGAAGCGGTAGCATCTGCATACAGTGGGATAACCTGCTGTACTTTATGTGGGTATGGGCTGCGGTAAATAGTAGCCTTAACACTATCGCT
The DNA here is from genome assembly GCF_003576455.2 of Mucilaginibacter celer. Lineage (NCBI taxonomy): Bacteria > Pseudomonadati > Bacteroidota > Sphingobacteriia > Sphingobacteriales > Sphingobacteriaceae > Mucilaginibacter > Mucilaginibacter celer. The sequence goes on along the minus strand of NZ_CP032869.1, from coordinate 3,476,353 downwards.
CGACATTGCCGAGAGGCTTACCTGTGCGCCGTTGCCGCCTAAATCTTCTGCGTCTTTAGCTTCGTTGTAAGCCGGGCTGATATCCGTTTTTAAACCTATTACTATCGCATCGGTATTAACAGTATCTTTAATCAGCCTGAACCTTAGTAATGATTCGCCTCCGTTACCTGCTACAGGAGTTGATTGGGCTATTTGCTCTGTTGGCATGGCCGCAAATGCCGCGAATTTTGATGTAGACGCTATTACAGGCCTGTTGGGTGAACTCAATATAGCCTGGGTTATTGCTGATGAAGGCTGACTGTTTGTTTTGGCCGATTCGCGGAACGTTAGGGTTTGCCCTGTAGCTGTTGCCCTGATAAAGAAACCTTGGCCTGAAGCAATCAGGTTACTTGCATAGCCATCGCTCGAAATACCCGGATTTTGGGTTGTGGTAGTATCAGCAGCCGAGATCGCTGTGCTTTTTTGCTCGTAAGTTGAGTACTGCTTGGTGGTTGGGTTGTATACCCAGATCTTTAGCGGGCTGCTCAACGTAGTACCCGATTCATTCGGGAAGCCGTTACCATATATTGATGAAGTAGCCTGGCTGGCCTGCCTGTTAAACTTCTCGATGTTGATGGTACTGGCATAAGGGTTGGCTACCAGGTTGAAGCCAGATACTGTTTTGCTACCGGTATTGCTGGAGGTTGAATACAATAAACTTGTAGTTTGGCTATACCAGTTTTTTACGGTGATATTACCGGTATTAAGCGTTCCTGTAGCAGTAAATGTTGTACCGGTTGGTACATAGCTTGCTACTGTTTCGGCAGCTATATCACCAGCACTCCTGTCGCCCCTGAAAAAGAACAGAAACCCGTTACCGGCAGGCAACGTGAATGTACCAGATTCGTTATCAAAAGAATAGTTTGGAGCGGTAGAGATATTATTTACACCGCGATAGTTACCGCTGCTGAAGGTAGTGTTTGATACAAGTGTGTTTTCCCTGAAGAAATAGATAGAAGGGTTGTTGGCATTTGGCGAAAGATCAAAGCCACCTGCTGTTTTAGTTGTGCCGGTTACATAGGCAGAGTTTTTGAGGAAGTTAACAGTAAACACACCGCTGCCGTTATTTACAGGCGATGTTAGCAAACGGTAACCACGTTTTGACGAACCTCCGGCTATGTAACGCTCAACGCTAACGTTGCCAGTAATACTTAAACCTGAGGGGATCGCGGCTACTGTTGCTGTTTGTGTTGCCACGCTTTTTAAAGTGAAGGTAGCCGGAGAGCTTACCACAAGGCTGCCGCTGGTTAGGGTAAGCACGTTGTATAAATCAAGTTTGCCCGAGGCAAGGGTTACCACGCCGCTGGTAGCGGTGTTATTTACCGTCATGTTTCCTACATCGCTTGAGCCTGATGTACTGTTACCGGTAAATGACTGGGCGGTAATTGGCGATGCACCATTCCAGGTTATGGCAGATGTATTGAAGCCTGCACTTGTACCCTTGGTAAGGGTGCCGCTATTAAATATATTACAGCCAACACTAAGGGTGTAACTGCCCAGATCAAGCTTGGCACCGCTTGCTATGTTTAGTGTGTATACACTTTTGGCAGCGGTTAACACAGGATATACATTTGAGCCATTTGTTGGTATTATGATATATTCGGTGCCGTTTAGCGATGGTGCTACTCCGGCTATACCGGTTGATGTATTGGTCCAGTTATTTGCTGTGCCTACAGCGGTGGTACCTGCAGCACCTGTCCAGGTGTAGGTTTGCATGCTTGGCGTTACAATAGCAGTGCTTTGCGTACAACCATTTGTGGTGGTAGTTAAAGTGTAGTTGGTAGTGGTAGCTTTGCTGAAAGTAACCGGGCTGCCTGTACCGGTAAGACTGGTGTTGGCGTTGTCAACCCAACTGTAAGTAGGGCTACCCGGCCAGCTCTGCGCTGTAATGGTTAAAGGATTGTTAGCGCAATACATCGTAGAGAACTTGTAAAGGTTCATGTCGTTCGATGTGATCTCTGAAGCCGAAAGTTCGTGGTTGTAAATCGCAATATCGTCAAGTGTACCAACAAAGTAATCGTTAGATGGGCGGCTTGGCCATCCCTGCAGGCTATCGCCGCCAATGCGCCAAAACTCGCTGATTTGCTGGGGTGTTGTGTAAGTAGATGTAGATGCTTTCAAGGTGCCATCTACGTAAATCTGCATGCCGTTTGTTGGGCCATCTGTTACTATAACGTGGTGCCACAGGCCGTCGTTGTAAGCGGTACCACTTGGGGTGTTGATGGTTACAGTACCGTTGTTGTAAACGCCGTAATAAAGCTGACCGGCATCGTTCATATACAGGTTCCTGTCTTGCGTGGCATTGCTGCCGGTTTGGTTGCCGCCAATGCCTATTAGTTTGCCACCGGCAGTTGTGGTTTTAAACCACACACTGTAGCTAAATATTAGCGGTGTATATTGCGTTGTGGTTGAAATATACTGCGGACTGGCATTTGTACCACTAAAGCTGTAAGCTCCGTTGGCAAGGCCGTTCCTGTCGGCCACGGTTGTTGGCAAAGTTGTGCCCTGTAATGTACCGTTATTGCTTAAGCCCGACCAATCAGTTAAACTGCCGCTTTCAAATGGATAGCTTAGCATCGGGCTGTTTATTGATGATGAAGCTTTAGGGTTTACAGTAACAGTTACCGGAGTGCGCAAGCTTGTGTTACCGCCCGATGTGTAAGATACATATAACGTAGTTGTACCGCCTATGAACGGCGAATAACTTGCAGATGCACTGCTTTGTAGGGGAGTTGTAGTTGTATTATCAATATACCAGTTATATGTAGCACCGGTGGGGCTTGTTACGGTTAGCGTTGCCGTACCCGCGCCGCAAAGCGTTGTGCCTGCTACCGAAGGGCCCGCAATGCCAACTACAACGGTTTGGGTAGTAGTGCTTGAGCATGAACCTTTGGTTACCGTAAGACTGATGGTTTTAGTACCTGTGGTACTCCAGCTAACACTATAACCAGCCTGTGTGCTGCCTGTTGCTGTACCACCGTTAAATGACCATGTATAGGTTGCAGCAGCATCGTATGTACTGGTTAATGTTACCGTTGATGAACCGGTATTTACTGCTACCGGGGTTGTTGCAGTAAAATTACTACCCGGCAGGGTATTAACCGTTGGTGTGTAAGTAGCTGTTGATGAGCAGCCACCAGGCCCTCCGGTTACGGTTAAAGTATATGCACCTGCAACCGCGCTCGAAAATACACCCGGGTTGCCGGTAACAGTAGAGCCGCTTGGCGGTGTCCAGGTAAAGGTAGCACCTGTGATGGTGGGCGCATAGATGCTTAACGGGCTTCCTGCGCAAACAGGAGCGTAGGCGCCTATCTGATTAACATCGTTTAAGGCAGATACTGCAGAACTTGTAAGCTCGGTGTTGTAAACGGCTACATCATCAATTGTACCGCTAAAATAAGGGCTTGTTGGGCTTGATGGCCATCCGCTTAATTCATCATAGCCAATTTTCCAATAGCCGTTTCTTGTTTCGGCCGCGTAATAGGTAGAGGTGGCCACCGATGTGTTATCCACATACATTACCATGCCCGATGTGGCGCCAAATGTAACCACCACGTGGTGCCAGTTACCATCGTTATAAGTTAAGGGCGAGGTTATAGTACGGTAACCGCTGTTATAAACGCCAAAAATCAACTGTCCGCTGTTGGTCATATAAAGGTGACGGTCATATCCGCCCTGCGCCGAAACGTTCTGTCCGTTACTAAAACTCATTAGTTTACCGCCCGAAGTGGTTGTAGTATTAAACCACAAACTCATGGTAAACGTTTGCGGACCGGCGATTTGTGTTGTTGACGACATCCACTGGTTGCTTCCGTTAAAACTGTAAGCGCTGTTGGCAAAGCCGTACCTATCGGTAGTTAAGGTAGGTGTGTTTTCTAATACACCGTCATTCTGGTTGCCCGAAACGTCTTTGGTATTGCCACTAAATGAGTACGAAATGGAGGCATTGGTTAATGGCGAACTCACTATAGGATTAATAGTTGCCGTAACCGCCGTACGTGCACTTTCGCTGCCGCCTGATGTGTAGGTTACATAATACGTTTTGGTAGTTACAATGGTGGGCGAGTAGCTCGCTCCTGTAGCCACCGCTGTACCGCCGCTTGCAGCCGTATACCAGCTATAAGTACCACCCGAAGGAGAGCCGCCTGATGCAGTTAATGTAACCTGCCCTGCGCCGCAACGGGAAACGGCTGATGCAGAAGGGGCCGCGGGAGGCGCCTGGCCTACAAAGGTTATCACATTCCCGTTTGATGAAGGGCCGGTGTAGCTTATTGCTGAGCTGTTGCCATTGCCTGTAAAGGTATTGATACTGGTAACTGTTATAGTACCATAAGGAGTGTTGCCGTAATTTAATTGTGATTTTACTGTACCGGTAACGAAGTAATATCCCGGAACCGAGTAGGTGCCATCCGTGTTACCCGAAGTTGTCAACAGGTCACTTATATTGTAATTCTGAACGGCGTTTCCGGTAAGTGCCATTGAACCTATATACGAATCGGAAGAGGTTGAATAATAAGAATCATCAGAACGATAAAGTCCGCCGGTTCCGTTAAAATATCCTTCAAACCCTGCCCCCGACGTATTTAACGCAAATTGGTTGACTATAAAGTTACCCCTCGCGGTAATCTTCATGCCATAAAATATAACGTTTTCATTGGGGTAGTAGGAAGGTTGGGTTACATTATTTGCTGTGCCGTTAACACCGGTGGCGCTGAATTGTAGAACACGGGTGTACATATCAAAATTATCCCACTGAAAACGGCCATCCGATGTAGTTGTTGATTGCAGGTACGAATAATAGTATGTGCTGAAACTGCTGCCTGTGTTGCTTGTAGTTGACGCTACCAATGTTTTTGCAGTAGTCATGCCGGTAACAAATACATCTTTAAATATTGCCCAGCGTCCGTCCTTTAATCGCTGTACCTTAATCATATAGGTTTGCTGATCATTGGCCATCGAAGTGTTCAGAATCTCATTATACCGGCCACTGCCCGAGTTGGTATCGTACCTGTATCTTAAGCTAAGCGAAGTACCGGTGTGTGTTATATAAAAACCCTGCATGGTGTTGGCAGCGTAGGCGTTGGCAATCAGCCAGTAACGCCAGCTATTGTTGCCTGTTGCCATAACATCAGGATCATCAGGACTGCTTGAACTGTTGTTTCTGTATATAAAGTTCCACTCAAAGTCGTTCTGCGTCATGTCGATAGTACCCGTTCCGCTGCCAACAAAATCCCAGCGGATAGCGCCAATAGCATTGGGCGACGGAACAGCAGAGCGTAAACTTACAGATCCGTTAAGCGGGGAGGTGGTTGAAGCATCGATTGTTATTGACGAGCTTGAACGGGTGGCATTACCAACGCCTGTTGCGCCTAAAGAAGTTGTGTTGTTGGCGCTTGCCGTTTCGAAGTTGTTGTAATAGTACGTGGCGTTATCACTCGTTTCCTGGGCAGAAACTGCGTTAACCAGACAAAACAGGAATCCGGCAAAAAGAACGCGGAGTAATTGTGTTTTCAAAATCAATAGGTTTTAGGGGCATCATTGCAATAATGATGCTAATTCAATAAAAACGGCATTAAAGTACGAAAATTCACTCAATAAGATACTTACGTTATAAATGCACGCCTGGATTTGCAGTTTTATTGCGAAAATGAAAACGCGTTGGTGTTTAATTATTAATTATTATTTACCCACTTTGGGGAATTTTTTTCCCTTTGGTTTTAATCAATAGCTATTTTGTTAACTTATAGTGATAGATAATTAATTAACCCTAAAAGAAAAATATTTTCATATTTATTCCTATTAGGAGTAAGGTTTATTTAGGAGGGATATACTTGTTGAGTATATTGGCGGATTTTGTACCTGTTATGCCCGGATCGGCCAGTAAAAACCTGCGGTGTTTGATATCTGTTGAATAAAAGTCGGCAAGTGTTCAACAAAATTGACACTTGCCGGCCGGTGCATTTATTTAATCTTCAGCGTATTATTAGCCCGGTTAAGATCTGGCAAAGCAGCATCCGGGTCAACAGTTACCGATTCGGCTTCCTGCGTGGTAGGCAGCGTATAAGTTATCTGTTTGTATTGCAGCCACGTTTCTACCGGCAGGTAAAAACGTTTTTTGCTGCCATCTTTAAACTTCACTTCAACAGTAAATGGCATTGGCAGTTGTTCTTTATTTACCACGTTGATGGTAATGCCCTTTGAAGCATCTTTACCTGCGTACTTAGCATCAATTAAAGCTATATCAAGCAGCCAGTTGTTGTAAAACCAACCTTTCCAAAACCATGATAGATCTTCGCCGGCACCATTCTCCATCGAGCGGAAAAAGTCGTCAGGTTGGGGGTGTTTATAGGCCCATTGTGCTATGTAATTTTTAAAGGCATAGTCAAACCTGTCTTTTCCCAAAATCTGTTCACGCAGCAAAACCAAACCAAAAGCCGGTTTATAATAAGTAAGCGGATGGCGGTATTTTTCGGGAATGGCATCGGGGGCAGTCATAATGCCTGGGCTTTGCGGATCGAGCAGTGAGGGGATAATTTCATCCGCAGGGTTGCCGCCGCCGGGGGCATATTCGCTGTCGCGCTTAGGTGCATACTCGCCTTTGTTAAATGCATCCGAGGCGTAAATATCAATAAAAGTATTCAGGCCTTCATCCATCCAGGCGTAACGGCGCTCGTTCGATCCTACGATCATCGGGAACCAGTTATGGCCAATTTCATGCGCGGTTACCCAGTAAAGCACGCTGCCTTTATCGGTAATGCCGTCAAATACAATGCCGGGGTACTCCATGCCGCCGGCTATGCCAGCCTCGTTAATGGCAACAGGGTAAGGATATACAAACCATTTTTCCGAAAAATATTCGATAGATTTTTTTAGGTATTCAGTAGCCCTGCCCCAGGCATCGTTACCATAGCTTTCGGCAGGGTAAACGCTCATCGCCATCGATTTTTTGCCGCCGGGCAGGTTAACCCTTGCAGCATCCCAAATAAATGCTTTTGATGCGCCAAAGGCAACATCGCGGGTGTTGAGCATTTTAAAATGCCAGGTTAGCGTGCCTTTATTAACCGGACGGCTGGCCGGATCATTAACCTCGGCCAAATCACGGATCATGATGGTTTTATCGCTATTGCGGGCCTGTTCTAAGCGGGCAATTTGTTTGGCCGTTAACACTTCTTTAGGGTTCTGCAACTCGCCCGATCCGGCTACAATCATATCCCAAGGTACGGTAACAGAATAATCTATATCGCCATAATCTAAATAAAATTCGCCGCTGCCCAAAAATGGCAGGGTATCCCAACCGTGGCTGTCATCATAAACACACATCCGCGGAAACCACTGGGCTATCTCATAGATCTTGCCGTTTTTAGTATCGCAATAATCAGTACGGCCTCCAAAAGTGCCGGGAATGGTATAATGGTATTTTATGCGCAGGCGGATTGGCCCTTTTTGCAAAGGATGTGCCAGGCGTACCTGCATGCGGGCATCAGTAATTACAAAAGGTATGGCTTTAATCACATCGCCATAATCTACCGATACCGATTCGATCTGGTAGCCATCGGTATGCTGATCGGCTGCGGGTGTGCGATCGGTAAAAAAGTTGGAACGGGCATCTTTTTTATAAGTGTTTTGATCCAGCTGCAACCACAGGTAGGGCAGGGCATCCGGACTGTTATTAACGTAGTTGATCACCTCGGTGCCGCTAATAGTTTTGGTAACCGTATCAAGAGTGACATTAAGGGTATAATCTGCCCGGTTTTGCCAGTATTTTGCACCTGGAGCACCATTGGCCGAATGGTAATCATTACCCTTTTCGGTATAAAACATGGGCGAAAAAGCCGCCGCCGGATTGTAGTTTGATGTGGTATCGTTAGGATTGAGTTTTTGTTTTTGCGCAGCCGCGCTGATAGTTAAAACCGACAGTAGGGCAATGCCGATAGATTTTAATTTCATGCTGTGTAATTAAGCAGGCAATATACAAAGGATGGTGTGAAAAACGGTTTAGTAAAAAAGTTAAAATTGGTTTATGGAATTATGTACCACACCGCATCATACAGTAAACCGCTTAATCAGCCGGGATGAAATTAATATATTTATCAATTAAAATGTTGACCTAATGGCCATTCAACACATCAGCATACCTAAACCCTGCCACGAGCAATGGCAACAAATGAAACCTGTTAACGGCGGGCGTTATTGCGATCACTGCTGCAAAACAGTTACCGATTTTACGGTGATGAGCAACGAGGAGATCATCAAACAACTTTCGGCAAAAGATAACGTTTGTGGCAGGTTTGCCCAACACCAGTTGGATGGCATCAACACAAGTATCGGCACAAATAAAAAGCGATCATTATCATGGCTGAGCGTTTTGGTGGCTTCTGTAATAAGCTTAACTCATTCCCCAAAGGCACAAGCCCAAACCAGGCTTGTTCTTGAGCAAGGAGAGTTTTCCCGTAAAGATAAAATGCCTGCTCCTGCTTTTAATCCGTTAGTAATCCAGGGTATTGTAACCGAACAAGGAAGTGGTTTGCCAATTCCGGGGACAACAATCCGCTGTAAAAACGGCGAAACTACGAGTACAAATCTTGATGGCGGGTTTAAGTTAATGGATGTTTCAGAAACTGATACGCTGGTTATTAGTTTTATCGGTTATAAAACGCAGAAAATAGGCGTTGCAGCAATAACAGATAAATCGCAATTAAAAATAGAAATGGAACCCGTTTCAACTATTGCTGATTGCCTAACCGTTGTAGCCGGAGGCGTTTGGGTGCGACATTCTTTTGTTCATCGCCTGTGGCATAAAATAAAAAACATATTTTAGTTAGGCCAGCATGCCTGCCAAAACGCCCTCCTTTAGCGAGTTGGTGCACATGCTTATGTTGTGAATCCCCAGCGTGTGCATTATAAACCGGGTTACCAGCGATGCGGCAACAATCATATCAACCCGCACCGCGATAATCCCCGGGTTGGCCGCCCGTTCATGATGATTGGAAAGGATGATTTTATTACTGAGCGTCAATAATTCCTGCTCATTAAAATGATAGTATTGAATTTTTTTCAGATCAAATACTTCGCCTTTTTCTGTCTCAATCAGCCCTGCAAATGTTTCAAATGCACCCGATGAGCCTATCAGCCTATCTATTTCAGCATTTGCGGTAGCAATAAACAGATCGTTCAGATTATCTTCCAAATACAAATTCAGTGCTTCGATAGAAGCCTGCGGAATTGGGTCGGTACGGTGAAACTGGTCCAGCAGGCGGGCAGCGCCAATTTCAAAGCTTTGTTTCCAATGGATTTGATGAGCATTGCACAAGATAAACTCTACGCTCCCTCCGCCAATATCCATAATAAGCGAATTTTTATCGTCGAGGATTCCGCTTAGTTTAACACCTTCATAAATAAACCCGGCTTCCTGTTCGCCGGCGATGATCTCAATAACTATTCCGGTTTGTGCTTCCACTTCCCTGATAAAATCATGCCCGTTTGATGCACTGCGCAGGGCTGATGTGGCTATTGCTCTCACTGCGCTTGCATTGTTATCTTCAATAAGTTGATGAAAATGCTTCATGGTATCAACGCCGCGCCGAAAAGCCTCCGGAATGATGTATCCCTTGTTAATACCACCTTCGCCAAGTTTAACGGCTTCAGTAATGTGTACTATTTCGCGATAGTTGTGGATATCGCCTTCGGCAATTAATAAATGGAAGGTATTTGTACCCAAATCCATCACTGCAACGCGTTTACTCATGCGGCTAAAATAAATAATCCCCGAAAATGTTTAACCATCACCGGGGATTTTGTTCTTTAAATCCGAAATCGAAATTCCGATATCCGAAATCAAACTATTCTTTATAAAAAAACCACTTGGCCATTTCTTTGAAACTTGCTTTTTTACCATACATTAATACTCCAACCCTGTAAATTCGGGCAGCAATATAGGTGGTAAACAAAAAGGCGATTACCATCAGGCACATGGATACGGCTATTTGCCACACCGGCGGCTCAAACGGGATTCTTACCATCATGGCAACCGGAGCCGTGAATGGGATCATGGATAGCCATACAGCCAGCGGGCTATCGGGCGCGCGGAATAGTACCGACACCGCCAGGATATAGGTAAACAATAAAGGCAAGGTTATCGGGAACATAAACTGTTGCGTTTCGGTTTCGCTATCAACAGCCGAACCTACTGCCGCAAACAACGCTGCGTATAGCAGGTATCCGCTTAAAAAATAAAACAGGAAACAACCCAGTATATAACCGAACGGAATAGTTTGTATCACAGCCAAAGCATTAGCCATAGGGTTGCCCGGCGAACTAAGCGAGTGCCCCGCGATTTTGGTTGATATTACCGATAGAATGATCCATGCGCTAAACTGCGTTAAGCCAACCAGGCCTACACCAATAATTTTGCCCAGCATTAATTGAAATGGTTTTACTGATGATATTACCACCTCAATAATACGGTTGGTTTTTTCTTCAATAACGCCGCGCATAACCTGTCCTCCGTAAATAAACAACGAGAGGTATATAAATATTGCACAGGCGATACCAATTAAAATATTGGGGCCGACGTTGGCGTTTTTATCACCCTTGTCGGATATTTCAACAGCGTTTAACGATATGTTTGTTTTTTTGATGGATGCCAGCAATGCCGGATCAATATTGTGCTTAAGCAGGTTGTCGGCAAAAGCTATCTCGTTCATCTGCTTTTCAATACCGTCGGCAAGAGGAAGAGAGGCCTTCTTTTTAGAAAAGATCTGTACCGAATCTTTTTGAAGATAATTAGCCGGGATATATAATATAGAAATACCCTCGCTGTTTTTCAGGATCTCTTTAGATGATTTAAGATCTGTTAGCGCGTAATTGAATTTGATATTCTTGTCGTCGTGGAATTTGTGCACAAACACACCGCTTTTGTCAATTACATTAACGGTTTGTAATGACGAGATCTTATCGCTATCGTCGGCAACTAATTTGATCACAAAGCCCATAACCAAAATTAACAACGGCACCACGAAAATCATTACGATGAACGATTTTTTGCGTACACGCGTAAGGTATTCGCGCTGTATAATGAGTAGTACTTTATTCATGGCCGGCAGAGTTAAGGTTTACTTTTTCGATGAAGATCTCGTGCATACTTGGTATCACTTCCTGCAGCATATTTACCCTTGCTTTAGGTATCAGGTATTGCAAAACATCGTTGGAGTTGTGCCCGTTGGCGAGTTTTATTTTGATGATATGGCTGTCGTCATCACCGGCAGTTTCGCTCACAATGTTAAACGGCTGATTGCCGTCAAAAATAATTGGCGCACCGGCATATTCTACAAGATAGGTTTCGCTGCGGTATGAGTTGCGGATCTGTTTAACCTTGCCATCCAGTATCTTGTGCGATTTATTGATCAGTGCGATAGCATGGCAAAGCTCCTCGACAGATTCCATGCGGTGGGTGGAGAACAAAATGGTAGCGCCTTTTTGGTTCAGCTCCAATATCTCGTCCTTAATGAGTTCGGCGTTAACCGGGTCGAACCCGCTGAAAGGCTCATCAAGGATGATCAATTCAGGCTCATGCAATACCGTAGCTACAAACTGTGCTTTTTGCTGCATGCCTTTGGATAACTCTTCGATTTTCTTTTTCCACCAGGTTTCCATGCCAAGCTTTTCGAACCAGGATTTGAGGCGTTTTTGCGCTTCGGCGCGGCTAAGGCCTTTCAAACGGGCCAGGTAGATCATCTGCTCGCCGATCTCCATTTTTTTGTACAGGCCACGCTCTTCGGGCAGGTAGCCTATCCGTTCGATATGCGATTGGTTGAGTTTTTCACCATTAAAATAAACTTCGCCCGAATCTGGCGCGGTAATCTGGTTGATAATACGGATAAGTGAAGTTTTACCGGCGCCGTTAGGACCCAGCAGGCCGAAAATTTGCCCGCTTTCAACTTCCAAACTTACATCGCTTAAAGCCCGGTGACCGGCGTATTGTTTAACAATGTTGCGGATGCTTAGCATTAGTTAAGGTTTATTTATAAAGTAGTTTGGTAATTAGATAAGCACCTTGCTTAAATGTTACAATGTTTTACAGCTCATCCGGCCATATTATATGGCCTTCGCCCTGGTAATTATTTGCTTCGATATTGGGTTGGCTGTTAAGCAGGTTTAAAATGCCTACCGCCAGGTACATTCCGGCAAAAGGAATGAGCAGATCAATGAGGCTGATATACCATATAAATTTATCCAGATTATTAAGGGCCGGGAAATAGGGCGCTAAAAAAGGGATAATGGCGTAGAACATTGTAGTGAGTATTTCGGCAAAAATCAGAAACTGCAACTGTGCTTTAAATTCTCTGCGTTTGATGGTAAATGTAATAAGCCAGGTAAAAACAAAAACATAATAGCTTATTGTCGTGAAGGTGGAACCCCACTTAGCATACAACTTATAACTGGCTTCACTGCCATAAATCAATAAATTGGGTGTAATGCTATTTATAACGTGACATACAATATAAACAACCAGCAAGCCACTTATAATTGATTTTTCATTTGCACTTTTAAGCAGACCGATAATATATAAACTTGTCCAGAGTATGTATATAATATCGACTAAGGACTCAGCCAGATATGCGTATTCAAATTTGGGCAGCCTGAGTTTAATTGCTGCAAAAACAAACACCTGCAAAAAGGCATATACGATGGATAATACTAAAATTGATTTGGTGTTACTGATGTTTATTGTCATTGTTGCGGGTTAGGTGGCAAGTATTGAATGCCCTGGTTTTGAATATATTGAATGAGCGAATAGTTTTTTAATGATATGGCAGTTATTGGTTTGGCCTGATGCCATGCCGGTTTGATTCAGTAAATCATAGAACAGGATGATAGAGATGGCAAATGATAAATTATAAACCATCCAAAGTGAAAATTAAAAATACCGAATTTGGGCGTTCTTTATAGCTTTTTAAAACCTATTGGCAATTACATCCGGAGTTGCCTTTTCAGTTTTAAGGTATCGAAAAATTTGAAACAATGAATAAAAGATAGCTACCGAAAACAACATCTCAAGTGGCGTTGTGAACTTGAAAACCGAATTGATATGATATACCATCGACAAAATAATGCCTACAAATTTTGTGAAGATCAAAAGGAAAAACAGTACAGCGTAAATGCAATACGATACTTTGATTTGCCTGGTTTTTATCCTGAAGGATTGAATAGCCATAATTTGCGTTATCACGATACTTACCAAAATAAGCACGATGTAAATAACCGCGTAGGCAGGGTTTTTACCGATTAGCAAATAAAATAACATAAAGAGCACATCAGAAATTACGTAAACCGTATACGTGATTATGATCGACTTTTTTTCGTTAAGATACTTTAATACCGTAGTCATATAAATGATGGGTATGATATAAAAGATCTCCAAAAAAAGCATCAGCAGATTTGTTGGTTGCTTATTATCCATCCTGCTAATTACAGATGATAGCAACAGGCAAGTGTATACCAGCGTGAAGGCAACCATTAGCCAGGTTGTTTTGGTGTTTACTTTCATTAGGGTTTAGTTATGATAAAGCTTTGGAAACGGTTTTCGCTAAATTAATCAAATACCGCAAAACCCGAAGCGTCAATTTATAAATGCAGAGCGATTGCTTATCTTTAAAAAATGAACCTGAAACTCGAAACCGAATTTAGCAAAGCCCCAATATTAGCGGAAATTGACGATCTGAAAAAGCAGGTAGACAATATGCGACCATTGCCTCTTGATGTTGAAGGCAGGGTAATGCAGAAGCTACGCCTTGACTGGAATTATAACTCGAATGCTATTGAGGGGAATAAATTGAGTTATGGAGAAACGGTTGCTTTTTTGATGGAAGGTATTACAGCCAAGGGAAAGCCACTAAAAGACCATTTAGACATTCGCGGACATAACGAGGCTATTAATTTTCTGCTTGGTATGGTAAAAGAAGATCGGCCTTTATCCGAATCTGATATCCGCGGGCTGCATGAAATGATCTTGGTTGAGCCTTATGATGTGCCAGCTCAAACCGCAGACGGAATGCCAACAAAAAAAAGAATTATTCCCGGCGTTTATAAAACAACGGCAAACCATGTGCAAACTGCCACGGGCGAAACTCATTATTATGCTACTCCAGAGGAAACGCCTGCTAAAATGCGTGAGTTGATGGAGTGGTATTATGAAGTGGATAGTAATGCCGATGTACATCCTGTTGTTGTTGCAGCATTGTTTCATCACAAGTTTGTGGAGATACATCCTTTTGATGATGGGAATGGAAGGTTATCGAGGATTTTAATGAATCTGGTATTGCTTAAGAAAGGATATCCGCCTGTAGTTGTTAAAATGGATGATAGAAGGAATTATTATTCCTTATTGAGTAGGGCAGACGTGGGGGAGAGTTGGCCTTTTGTAGAATATGTCGCTGAGCGTTTGCTATGGTCTTTGGAATTATTCTTTAAAGGAGCTAAAGGAGAAGATATTGACGAGGATGAAGATATAGATAAGGAGATAGCTCTATTGCAAATACAATTAAGGGGAGATACAACTTTACAGTTCAAAAAAAATGTATCCATTGTTCAACGTGTTTTTTCAGAAAATATTTATCCTTTGTCCGAAAAAATTATCATAAAATTGGATGTCTTTCAACAATATTTCTTTGCAAGCAAGAACGCTTTTGAATTTACTTTTGATGGATTTCATGGAGTTTTGAGATCCTCATTTCCCATAGATGAAAATGCTGAGCGATCTTTAAGCGAATTGTTAAATGAGTCTTATCTTACTGAATTAAAGGAGATTGATATAAATATAGATTTTTTAGAATTTAAAAATCACGTTAACAAATTCAGTCTGTACTCTATTGTTAAAGTTTCTTTTGAAGATATCTATTACAACATTCTAATAAATGAGTCTTTAATAGTTGCGAAACTTTATCATGAAAATTTATCTTCAAGTGAGGAAGCTAAAATTATAAAAGAAGTTATTCGTCAATTTAAACAGCAATTGGAAGTAAAACAAAAAGCCCGAAGTTAAACCTCCGGGCTTTCAAAAAGCTTTATGCTTTCGGCTTTCAGCCTTAAGCTTTATTCAAAATACTCCTTCATCCGCTCAAAGAAACTCTTCTCGTTCTTACCCGGATTCGGTTTAAAATTAGGTGAACCTTGCAATTTCTCCAGTATCTCACGTTCTTCGCGGCTTAATGCTTTTGGTGTCCAGATGTTGATGTGCACCAGCTGGTCGCCGCGGTGGTATGAGTTTACTTCCGGCAAACCTTTGCCTTTCAGGCGCAGAATTTTGCCGCCTTGTGTACCCGGATCAATTTTGATTTTTGCTTTACCATCGATTGTTGGCACTTCAACAGATGTACCCAAGGTAGCATCAACAAAGTTTACATGCAGATCGTAAATTACGTTATTACCATCACGTTTTAAAGTTTCGTGAGGTACTTCCTCAATCAGAATGATCAGATCGCCGGGAACACCGCCGCGTGGGGCCGCATTACCTTTGCCGCTCATGCTTAGCTGCATACCTTCACTAACACCGGCAGGCACCTGGATAGTGATCAGCTCTTCGCCGCGCACTACGCCATCACCATGACAAACATTACATTTTGACAGTATGGTTGAGCCTTCGCCGTTACAGGTAGGGCAGGTGCTTGTTGTTTGCATCTGGCCCAAAATGGTATTGGTTACCCTACGCACCGCACCGCTGCCACCGCAGGTTTTACAGGTTTGGAACGATGATTTATCTTTAGCGCCGCTGCCATCGCAGGTTTTACAGATGATCTGCTTGTTAACCTTGATTTTCTTTTCGGCACCATTGGCAATTTCTTCCAGCGTTAAACGCACTTTAATGCGCAGGTTGCTACCGCGGGCTACGCGCCTGCCGCCGCCACCGCTTTGCCTGCCACCGCCAAAGAAACCTTCAAACGGACTGCCGCCGCCAAAAATATCACCAAACTGGCTAAATATGTCGTCCATATTCATGCCGCCACCACCGTAACCACCGCCATTGGCTGATGATGCGTTAGCCGCGTGACCAAACTGATCATAACGCTGGCGCTTTTCAGGGTTGCTCAGTACTTCGTAAGCTTCGGCAGCTTCTTTAAACTTTTCTTCGGCGTCTTTATCACCCTCATTTTTATCCGGGTGATATTTGATAGCCATTTTACGATATGCTTTCTTTATATCATCAGCGCTGGCCCCTTTAGCAACCCCAAGCACATCGTAATAATCTCTTTTAGCCATGTTTTTAATGTCGAATTATTGAATTAATGAATTAGTGATTTGAAAAATCTCCTAACTCACATTCTGATATTTTATTTATTAGTAAAGCATTATATGAACTGAATTAAGCAAACAAGCGTCAATCACTAATTCGCTAATTCAATAATTCACTAATTAATTTTTACGCGCCTACTACTACTTTGGCAAAGCGAACCACCTTGTCATTAAGGGTGTAGCCTTTTTCCATTTCGTCAATTACCTGGCCTTTTTGGTCATCAGTAGGGGCAGGGATATTGGTAATGGCTTCGTGCAGGTCGGCATCAAAGGCGGTGCCTATTGAGGCCATTTCTTTAAGCCCTTTTTGGCCTAATATATTTTTCAGTTTGTGCTGAATTAAAGCTACGCCTTCCTTAACAGAAGCAACTTCGGTAGCTTTTTCCATGGCACGTTGCGCGCGTTCAAAATCGTCAAGTACAGGTAAAAGGGCTACAATAACATCTTTACCTTCGGTTTTGCGGGCTTCTTCGCGTTCTTTAATGGTACGCCTTCTAAAATTATCAAATTCGGCATATAAACGCAAGTACTTGTCATTAGCCTGTGCCAATTCGTCTTTTAATTTTTCTTCGGCAGTAGGTGTAGCAGCTTCCTGTTGTGTTTCGACAGCTTCAGTTTCGGGGGCTTGTTCCTGCCCTTCGTTTTGTAGTTCCTCGTTGTTCACGTCGTTTATATTTTCAGTATTATTAGTATTCACCGGCTTCTTTTTTTTCAACATATCGTTAAATTTCATAGCACGTAGTGCCAATCAAGTATCCTGCCATAACCGCAAAGCGGTCAAGCTGTCAGTGCTATGCAATAAATTTAAGCAAGGGTGACAGGGGAAGCGACAAATGGGCAAGGTGCTTTCTAAGAGCCGTCATTGCGAGGAACGAAGCAATCCCCAATAGGCAGAGCAGCTAAGCAAGTTGCCCTGTACAGTTTGGGATTGCTTCGTTCCTCGCAAGGACGTTGTTAGAGAGGCGTTTTAGCTTATATTTCCACATCTTCCAAAACCTTACCATTCTCGCATTTAATAATGCGCGATGGGAAAGCCCGGATAATATGATAATCGTGCGTTGCTACTAAAACAGCGGTGCCCGATTGGCTGATCTGTTTCAACAGTAATACAATCTCTTCGGATGTTTCGGGGTCGAGGTTACCGGTTGGTTCGTCGGCCAGGATAATTTCGGGGTCGTTGAGCAGGGCGCGGGCAATTACTACGCGTTGCTGCTCGCCGCCCGAAAGCTCGTGCGGCATTTTTTTAAGTTTTGAGCGTAAGCCCACCTTCTCCAAAACGTCAAGCGCTTTATCTGCAATCAGTTTTTTATCTGTCCAGCCGGTAGCACGCATCACAAAGTTGAGGTTTTGCTCGATGGTACGGTCTGTTAGCAATTGAAAGTCCTGGAAAACGATACCCAGCTTACGGCGCAGGTAGGGGATATCCCGGCCTGGCAGCTTGCTCAACTCGTAACCACAGGCATGACCGGTACCGGCTTTAATACCCAGATCGCCGTAAATAACTTTCAGCAGGCTACTTTTTCCTGATCCTGTTTGGCCAATCAGCCAAACAAAATCGCCTTTATCAACATGCAGGTTAACGTTGCTGAGTACCAGGTGCGCCTGTTGAAAAATATCAACGTTGTTTAGCTTTATTATCGAATTTCCAATCATTGTATTTTATAGCTCTAATTTTAAGATTTGCCCAAACGGCAAATCCTTGATAATATTCATGATGTGCTCGGCCTTATCGCCCAATCCCACCTTATCCAGCGATTTATCAGGCCTGTCAACCCTGAAATACGCCAGCAAGGTAAACTTATCGTCTCTCAGCTGCACATAATCAGGTATTTTGGCAACGCCTTTTACTTTTATGATATACATCTTTTTAGCTTGAAGCTTAAGGCTCAAAGCCCAAAGCTATATATTTTCAAAGGCAGCTTTCAGCTTTAAGCCTTCGGCTTTCAGCTCGCCTCCCAAAGGTATTGTTTATTTAAAGATTTGACAAAAATTCCATCGTATCCACGCCATCAGCATAATCCCATAACGCGGGTTGCTGGCTTTGGCCAAAGGTTACTATCTGGTTGGTGATTTGCAATGGCAATTCGCTCACTACGCACTGGATGTTTTCGGTATTTTGTGTGATGATATTTTCTGCATCTGCCACATCATTATAATAACCGAAAAATAGTACTGACAATGGGGATGTCAGCCTGTCATCTTCCTTAACCATTAAAAATCCATTGTCAAAATGTTTATCACCATTAACTAAGTAAATGGATTTGTTATAATCGTAATTGTTGTTGTATTTGTGGTGATTGATAATGGCTTTGTGATTTTCTATTGATTCGAAGAAGAAGGTAAAATCATAACCCTCCGGTACCAGTACTTTAGATACATTACGGCAACCAAGACCGAAGTAATCTAAAATATCATGTCCTAAATCAAATAGCTGCTCTGCAGTTTCATTGCCGCTTAGTACCGCTATACTGTTACGGTTTTTACGGATAATGTTGGGCACTTTGCCAAAGTAATAATCAAAATAACGCGAGCTGTTGTTGCTGCCGGTAGCTATTACAGCATCAAAACCTTCAAGGCGTTCAACAAAGCTATAACTATCTGCAAATGATGGATCAATAGCCACCAGTTTTTCTAACACGGCTTTTATTAGGCGGGCATCTTGTGATGATGCTTTGATCAGCGCTTTATTTCCAGACGATATTACACACAGCACATCATGAAAACCCACCAGGGGAATATTACCTGCCAGGATTAATCCAACTTTTTTGGCTGGCTTGTTATTTTCAAGATCGTATTTTGAAAACCACGCTTCCAGATCGGCGGTATTTAGCATGTTGCCAATGGCTTTTACTGCCTCGGCTACGCTATCGGGCGTAAACCATGCATTGTGGTATTGCTCGTTATTGATAAGGTTGGTAAGCACGGCATCGGGTGCTAAAAGCTGCCTGCCCAACTCAGTAAATGAATTTATTGAATGTTTTATATTAATTTTTGACATATATATGTTAGGTGATTAAACCCTCAACCCCTTTTTTTGTTATATTTGTACGCTTGCAATTTGCAGGCAAAGTTAATTGAGATTATTAGATATTTAGAAATATGGCGATTAAAATCACCGACGAATGCATAAACTGCGGGGCCTGCGAACCCGAATGCCCTAATAATGCCATCTACGATGCAGGTGCGGCATGGCGTTTTAGCGATGGTACCGGCTTGAGAGGGGTAATTGATTTTGGCGATGGTAACACCCTTAATGCCGAAGAATCACAAGCTGCTTTATCCGACGATATATATTACATCGTACCCGATAAATGTACCGAATGTGTTGGTTTCCACGATGAACCTCAGTGCGCTGCCGTTTGCCCGGTTGATTGCTGTGTTGATGACGAAGATATCCGCGAAACAGAAGAAGAACTGCTTGCCAAAAAAGATTGGCTGCACATGAACGAATAGTAATCGTTTTTATATGATATTGAAAAGGGAGACGCTTTAGTGTCTCCCTTTTTTTGTGGTTGATGAGGATTGATAGAGCTATCGCCAACTAAAAAAAGAATAACCGCGCGCATAATTTACTCACCCGGTCTATGCTACGCTGGACCACCCTCTCTACGACAGGCCGGAAAGAGGGTAGGAAAAGTAAAATAAAAAATAAGAAATCCCTTCTTTATGCGCAGCGTAGAGGAGGGGTGACAAGCGCGACGATGGCGGGGTGAGTAATGCCGGTGCCGGGTTTATTATTTAAAATCCCAAAAAATATTCGTATCATCGTAAAGCCTTCCCCTGAGGCAAATACAAATACCAATTATATAAACAGTATCATTTTTTTTAACGTTGCGTATACAGCTTGTAAATACGCTGTGTATTTTTTGTTAATTTGACGTTTACATCAACTATGGAATACGGGATCTGTAACCTTGCCGTAATTCCGCTCAGGGCTGAGCCTAACGAACGGAGTGAGCAGGTTTCGCAATTATTATTTGGAGAGGCTTTTGAAATTACCGAGTGGCAAACCAACTGGGTTAAAATAATTGCCGAAAATGACGGCTACATTGGCTGGATAGGGCGCCTGCAATTTGCCATGTTAGGGCACATCGCTTACAAACATATAAAACATCACGCCCCACAACTAACCTACCGGGCCGTTACCCAGGCCTGGAAAATAAGCGATAACAGCGTAATTTATTTGCCTGCAGGTAGTTCCCTCACTTTTTTGGAAGGTACATCCTGCCGCATAGGCAACGAGCGTTTTGAGATCATAGGCGAAATAGGCGAGCGTGAAGATATTACCGCCACCGCCAAATCATTTTTAAACTCGCCGTATTTATGGGGCGGCCGTACGCATTTTGGTATTGATTGCTCCGGTTTTACCCAGGTTGTTTATAAAATGAAAGGCATCAGGCTAAAACGTGATGCCAGCATGCAGGTAAAGGAAGGCAAAAAGGTAGAATCGTTGCAGGAAGCAAAAACCGGCGACCTGGCCTTTTTTGATAATGCCGAAGGAAAGGTAACCCATGTAGGCATTCTGCTTAACAATGAGCACATCATTCATGCATCGGGCAAGGTAAAAACAGATACCATCGACAATGAGGGCATCTACTCGGCCGATCAAAAACGCCATACCCACAAGCTTTGCGGTATCAGGCGTTTTATTCCGTAATGCTATTTTTTGATAAATTTCTTTACACCTAAAAGCGTATTGTCCTTTACATCAACAACCTGCATAATATAGGTGCCCGGTATAAATGCATCAACATTGTTTTGCCAGCTGGCTTGCGATGCATTGGCAGTAGCAACCACCTTGCCCTCCATATTGGTAATATTGATGCGATAATTGATTGGTCCGTTGGTTTTTAATCTCATTTGTGCGTATACCACATCGGTTGCAGGGTTGGGATATATACTCATAACCTCGCTAATAGTGTTTTTAGTATCGGCATACATTAGTGGGACAATTTTGGATAAGGTTGTGTCGCCGTTCAGATCAATTTGGGTTAGCCGGTATTGATTTAATCCATTTGCAGGTTTCGCATCCATCACAGCATAGTTTTTAGCATTGCTGGAATAAACGGTATCGAGCGTAATAAACGTTTTGCCATCGTCGGTGCTGCGTTGGGCGATATAGGTGGTGTAGTTAGCTTCGTTTTGAGCAATCCAGCTAAGTTTTGAGCAATCGTTTATTTTTTGTGCGGTAAAATTAAGCAGTTTAGCCAAATGTGCAATGCTTTGGCGTACAATAAGCTGAAAGCGGTTCATGCCAAAACTGGCAGGGTTTGTTTTATCGATGCTGAAGTTATAGTCACTGTTTACCTTAGCCAATACCGAATCTTTGGTCAGATTATCTTTAATCCATACCTCGTACAAATCAGGCAGATCTTTCAGATCAGTCAGGCGCAGTTTATAATCGCCGGATGCAGTGGCATCTACAAATAAAGGTATAGTTTGCTGCTGTTTGCCGGGGAAGGGGCGGCGGTGAATGGTGATCTTAACACTATCGCTGGATAATACCGAGAGGCTTTCCGGTGCGCCGTTTCCGCCAAGGTCTTCTGCATCTTTATCTGCATTATATGCCGATGACACGCCCTTTACAAGTACAATCACTACGCCATCAAAATTAATCGAATCTTTAATTAGTCGCAGCCTGATTAACGGCATTGGCCAGGCGTAAGGTTTAGGTACGTTCGTGCTTGCTTCGGTAGCAGCAAGTTTGCTGCTGGAACTAAATGCCATGGCTATTGGCGTTTTATCTTTAGGAATGCTGAATACCCCGGTAAGCGATGCCGAATTTGGCTGGGTACTTGTTTTGGCCGATTCTCTGAAAGTCATGGTTTGCCCGCTGGCTGTAGCGCGTATAAAAAAACCTTGTCCGCTGGCTATCATATTGCTGGCTACGCCACCGGTAACACTTTGTAAGCCGGGGTTTACGGTGGTTGTGGTATCGGCCACCGACGTAATTTGGTTAGCGTTTTGCTGATAGGTTTCGTATTGTTTGGTGGTAGGGTTAAATACCCATATAAAAACCGAAGGTGGTGTTAGTGTTGAGTTGGTTGTATAAACCTGTGCCTGTTGCCCCGAAATGTAAATAGATGAGCTTGCATCGGCCACAGCACCCGCTGTTCCTTTGCGGTTAAATTTTTCGAAATTAATGGTGCTTGCATAGGGGTTGCCCACCAGGTTGTAGCCCTGTACCCGGCTGCCTGTGGTGGTGGTATATATAAGCGCCCCGCCGGTGTACCATTGTTTAACAGTGATATTACCTTGATTAAGGGTGCCGGTTGCTGTAAAAGTGGTGTTTTCGGGCACGTGCGAAATTACGGTTGCCGAGCTTATGCCGGATGACCTGTCGCCCCTGAAAAAAAACAGGAAGCCATTACCTGATGGTAAACTATAGGTACTACCTTCGTTATCAAACGAATAAGGAGTTGAACCCAAACTGTTAACCCCTCTGAAATTGCCGGTTGTAAACGAATTGTTTGTATAAGCTGTATTTTCCCTGAAAAAATAAATGCTGGGGTTATTGGCATTTGGCGATGTATCAAAACCTCCTGTGGCCTGGGTTGTACCTGTTACAAAAGCCGAAAGCTTCAGGTACTCCAATCGGAAATTTCCCGATCCGTTATTAACGGGCGATGTAAGTAGCCGGTAGCCACGATAATACCATGCGCCGCCGTTAACATAACGCTGCACATTCACATTACCAGTGATTGCCGTGCCAGATGGAACGCTGGCAACTGTAGCCGAACCGGAAGCATCCGATTTTAGTGTAAGGATACCACCGCTGACTAAAGTTGCCGAGCCGCCCATAGTAAGGATACCAAGGGATGAAACCGCGAATTTTCCAGCACCCGACATGGTTTTTGTATTTGTGCCCTGGAAAAACACGTTTTTGAAAACTACGCCGTTGCCCGAATCTGATCCTGATTCGCTGAGGGATTGAGTGCCGCCACCAAAAATTACGGATGGGTTATTGGTAATCACGTCAACTTTTCCCGATGCCGAACTCCAGTCGCCGTTAATACTCAGATTACCCGAACCAACGTTTTTGGTGCCGGCAGATGAAAAAATGATATTTTGGTAAGCCGACGGACTGATATTGAGCAACGAAGAGCTTTCAGTATAAACAGTTTGCGCACTCGCACCCGAATACTCAACCGAGCAGGTGCCTGAACCGCCGCCGTTATTGTAAAAATCTATCGAGCCCGCAATGCTGGTACCGTCCAGCGGGGTGGCATTGGTAAGCTTTAAATTGGGGGTAGATGTTGATGCAGCAGGTACATCAATGGTGAAAGTGGACGACGAGGGTGTTGAACCTACGGCCAATACGCCGCTGCTAACGTTTTTTGTAGCAATTTGCCCGGCAACAGTTGCGGTTCCTCCTCTTAAATAAAACGCAGCGTTATTATACCCTAACGGAATGGTAAGAACAAGATACGCCGTACTATATACGCCTATATTGCCGCTTACGGTTAAATTAGCCACCGATGATACCAACTGAACATTGTTGGTGGTTAAAGCAAGCACATTTAAAAATGTGATCAAATCGCCGGCCTGTACAGAAGCGCAGCTGATATTGCCCGTGCCGGCCAGGGTACCGGTTACCGTATTGCTGCCCAAAATACTTATCGAAATAGTGCTTGGCAGTTGTTTTATAGCACCTGTTACGGTCAGCGTAACGCTGCTGCCCGAAACTGTTATTGTTGAAGATTGTAAGGTGCCGATGCTAAGCGACGCGCAGGTGGTATTTGAAGTTATAATAGGCGCGTTGCCGCTGCTGAAAGTGAAATTGACCCCAACCTGGATATCATCTGTTGATGATGGTGCCGCTGATGGTGTTGTAAATCCAATACCCAGGGTGCCGGGTACTTTCCAGTTGTTTTTATCGGTCCAGGCATTCGGATTGGGCGAGGCACCGCCAACCCAATCATAAACGGTTGCCGAAGCCGTTGAGCAGAAAAGTAAAAATATAATCAGGGTGATTTTATTTTTCATAAACTATACTTATTCATACTATTTTTTATATTCTCAGAAGCTATATTATGGATTTGAGCTTCTTTTGCGAATAGAGATAATAGGAGTATAGTTACGCTTATTTAGCTATAAATGTTACGGTTTTTCATGAATGAATAAAATGAATAGCCGTGTGGATGCTGAATGGAATGAAATTATTTTTCAATGAGTATTGTGTGGTTAATACATTATTTATAACAACAAATGTTTATTTTTTTATAAACTTTTTAAAGCCGATAATGCTGTTATCGCCGCTGTTTAGTACCTGCATAATATAAGTGCCCGGTGCAAAGCTGCTCACGTTGTTTTGCCATTGCGGCTGCGATGATGTAGTGCTGGCCATTATTTTGCCTTCAACATTGGTGATATTGATTTTATATTTAACCCGGCTTTCGCCGTTAGGCTGCACTTCGGTACGCACAATATCAACGGTAGGGTTAGGATACAGGCTGATTTTGCTGATTTCCTGTTGGGGTTGAGCAGTGTACATCAACGGTACAATGTTAGAGTAGTTGATGCCCCCGTTCAGGTCAATCTGTTTTAAGCGGTATTGGTTAAGGCCGGTTACGGGCGTTTTATCAACCAGTAGGTAATTTTTTGAGTTGTTGGAATAGATGGTGCCTATAGGGTCGAACACTTTTCCGTTATCGGTGCTGCGTTCTACGGTATAGATGGTATAATCGGCTTCGTTTTGAGCCTGCCAGGTAATTTTTGCTCCTTCGGCTATTTTATCGGCATTAAAAGCAAGCAGGCGCACCATCATGGCCGGATTTTGACGGATTATCAGCGTAAAGCGCTTATCTCCAAATGTTTCCGGCGAACTTTTATCAATATTAAAACTGTAGCTGCGGTTATTCTTTATATCTACCGAATCGCGTGTAACCGCATCTTTCAGCCACACATCATACAATGCAGGTATCGAGCGCACTTCGGTCATATCAAAACGGTAAGTTCCGCTATTGATAGCTGTGGCATAAACCGGGATCACCTCATCCTGTGTTTTAGGAAAAGGGAGATGGTTAATGGCTAAGCGCACACTATCTGCAGATAATAGCGAAAGACTTTCGAGGGCACCATTACCGCCCAGATCCTCTGCATCTTCATTCTCGTTATATGCCGTATGTGCGGTATCGGCAAAAGTCATCACCACTTCGTCGTTATTAATGCTATCTAACGATAATTTGAGGCGAAGCAGTGGATTAGGCTGTTCGGTACTTTGTTGCTGCTGAACAAATTCCCTCGTACTCATCAATTGGATAAGGTTTGATGAAGTTGGCTGTGTAGTGGTTTTAGCAGCCTCGCGAAAGGATAAACTTTGATTAGTACTGGTAGCCCTGATAAAGAAACCCTGCCCGCTGGCAATCATGTTGCTTGCCGCTCCTGTTGCTGTGCTGTTGGTTGGGTTAACGGTAGTGGTGGTATCGGCAGTGCTTGTTATCGATCCGGATTTTTGCTTATAAGTTTCGTATTGTTTTGTACTGGGATTAAACACCCAAATGGTTGATTGTGTTACGTTTGCTGCCGGAAAATTGGCTCCGTAAACAGTAGAACTGGTTGAGTTTCGGTTAAATTTTTCCCAGTTAATAGTTGAAGCATAAGGATTACCCACCAAACAATACCCACGGATGGTTGAATTGGCCAGCGAAGTATTGGTATAACCCAGCAAAGTACTGCCCGCCTTATACCAAAGTGCAACGTTAATTGTACCGGCATTGGGCACGCCAAGCTGGGTAAAAGTTACATCTTCGGGATAATCATAAGGCAAAACGGTTTTGGTACCGGTTTGGGTGGAGTTGTCGGTTTTATTCCCTCTGAAGAAAAATAAAACACCGTTACCTACCGGAATGTTTACGGTGGTATCGTTTACGTTTTGAAAGTTATTGCGGCTTTGTGTGCCTATATTATAAACCGGGCTGTTATTTATTTTGTTGATACCCTTAAACGGCCCGGATGTAAAAAGGGTGCTGCTGGGTTTAATATCTTCCCTGAATAAGTATAACGATGGGTTATTGGCATTATTGGCAGGGGTATTAAATCCACCACCCGCGGCTCCGGTTACATATGCATCATTAAGCAAATAGGTAAGGTCAAAAACCTTTAGGCTCGACACCGTGCCGGTATAAACAGGCGAACTGATTAACCGGTAACCACGTTTACTCAAACTGGTGCTGCTTCCCTTAAAAAAGCGCTGAATTTTAAAGTTGCCGGCCAGGCTGCTCCCCGATGGGACAACACCGATACTGGCCGAACTGGTAGCATCCGAGATTAATGTAAGATTACCGTTGCCGTTAAGCTGGGAGTTACCCGACATGGTAATTACCCCTGTGTTTTGAATATAAAAGTTGCCTGCAGTTATGGTTTTGGTGCCGCCGCCGCTAAAAGTTACGGCACCAAAAGTGGTGCCTGCTCCTCCGTCGGTAAAACTTTGTGCCGATGCTCCATCAAAGGTTAATGAGCCCGAGCCTTGTGTAAAAGTGGCGCTGTTGGTAAAGTTACCGGATATGGTGGTAGCAGCGCTGCCTAAAGTAAAGAAGCCCGAATTGGTAAGGCTGCCGTTAAGATCGATAGTGCCCGAACCCTGTGTTACGGTGGTGCTGTTGGTCCAGCTGGCGGTACTGGTGCCTGAGGTACCGATGGTTATTGTTGGGTTATTGGTACTGATGTTAACTGTGCCGCCACTTGTATTAAATGAGTTGCCTATGGTAAATGTTGAGCCGTCAACAACTTTGGTACTTGCTCCGCTTAACACAAGTGCATCGTAATTTTGTGGTGCGTTACCAATGGTAGTACCATCGGCCCCGGTATAAACGGTTTGGGAGCCCGATGTAGCAGCATAAATTACCGTAGCATGGCCGGTAACATTAGGGTTATAAAAGTCGATATACTGGTACTGCGATGATGTGGTGAATGAGCCAATGGGTGCGGCATTGGTTAAAGTAAGCGTAGTATTGGCGGTACCCGCCGAGGCGTAAAACAGGTTTCGGTTGGGAGTGAGCGTTGATACGGTGGTGCCGATATCCTGGTATTTAAACTGTCCGTTTAGGGTAAGAGCACTGTTCAGGTCAAACTCGGTATCATTTAAACCTGTACCGCTATTGGTTCCCGAGGTGAAATTTGATACCGAGGTAAATGCGAGGTTTCCCTGGATAGTTAGTAAACTTATCTGGCAGTTAATAATTACCTTAACTACCCCGTTAAGAGCAAATAAACCTAATATGATACCATTGGGCGGCATGGTATTATCGCCCACATTAAAATTACCCTTAACAAGCATGGTGCCCAGGCCGGCCAGCGTTGTGGTATAAGTAGTTAAATCGACATTTGATTGACCGTGTTTGGCCGTTACATCGCCATTAACAGTGAGTGTAAAGCCGCTGTTTACAGTTAAGGTTGAATTTACAGCACCAAAAGTTAAGGAAGCACAGGTAACATTTGAACTGATAGCCGGTAAATTAGTGAAAGTTTGATTGGTGCCTATCCTGATAATATCTGTTGCAGCAGACGGTGCCGAAGCCGGAGTTGAACTGCCCACTTTCCAGTTGCTTGCCGTGCTCCAGGCGGTACTTGTGGTGCCCACCCAATCGTAAGTGGTTTGCGCCATTGCTGTTTTTGTGAGTAATAGCGATAAAAGTGGTATTATAAATATTGATTTCGCAATGGCTCTCATAAACAAACGTACTAAGTTTAGGTACAGCGGTTTTAGTTACTGTAACTTATAGGTTAATATACGTTCGCTAAGGGAAAAAAGTTATGGTTTTATTGAAAATAAATAAAATGAACAGGGTGTTGATTAATTAAAGATTAATCAACACCGAAAATCAAGCGCTAAATCAATTTATGTAGCTAAAAAAATAACCGATAAGTAATAAATCAGAAATCGATTTTCCAGTTAATGATATTTTTATCATCACTTACCGAAAGCAATTGTTCCGGCCCGTTCCAGGCCAATTTATTGATGGAAAGTGCATGGCTGGGATAGCCTTTTTCCCTGCTGATATTTTTGTAGAGTTTAAAATCGTCGGAACCCCAGATCTTGATGCTTTTATCCATACTGGCCGTAGCGAAATAAGGAAGGGTAGGGTGAAAAGCGATATGATTAACGGCAAACAGGTGCGCCGGGATATTTTTAATTTCCTGGTAAGTATTGCTATCCCATATTTTTACCTGCGCATCGCGTGCCCCGGTAGCCAGGTAAGCGCCATCGGGACTGTATGCTGTAGAAAAAACAGCCATGCTATGCCCGTGGAGGGCTTTAATGATGGTATAATCTTCCAGATCATAAATACCAATGTGATTATCGCGGCAGCCAAACGCAACCTGCTTTTGGTCGGGCGATACGGTAATACAGCGAACCGTATCTTTTGATACGGAAATGCTATGCACCATCTCCAAAGTTTTCAGGCTCCAGACTGATACGGTACCATCTTCGGAGGCTATGAGCAGTTCATCTTTTTTAACCGATGATTTGATGTCAAAAATAGCCTTGCGGTGATGTCTTAATGGCTTAAGTAATTTTTGCTGAATAAAATCAAATACCAAAACTTCGCCGCTGCGTAAACCTGCAAACATTAAAGGATAACCTTCCGGGCAATGAATGGCATAAATAGAGGCATTAACCGGAAACATCACCTTGATGAAAGAAAAATCCCTCAAACTCCACTCAACCAAACCTTTATCATTGCCGCCGGTAAACAATATTCCAGGCTTTTGCGATAGCTCAAGCGTAAATATCGGGTTAGCATGGCCTGTAAGTTCGGCTGTTTTTTGTACGATCATTGTTCAGTTTGCAGTTTTCTGTTGGCAGTTTGCTTATTCAGTTTGCAGTTATCTGTTGGCAGTTTGCAGTTTATATTTTTTCAAGAACTCTTCAACTGCCCACTGCCCACTAAAAACTGCCAACTGCCTAACGGTGTCTTGATTCTAAGTTCTTAGCGATAGTTTCTAACGATAAACCTTTTTCGCGAAGCAAAACTAATAAATGGAAAACAAGGTCTGATGCTTCGTTGATCAGATCGGTTTCTGTTTCGGCCAGGGCGGCTATAACTGTTTCAACGCCTTCTTCACCCACTTTTTGGGCTATTTTGTTTAAGCCTTTGTTGCGAAGCTTATTAACGTACGATCCTTCAACCGGGTTAGTGTACCTGTCGCCAATGATGTTTTCCAGCTCGAGGATAAAGTTTTGATTGTATTCGGTATTGAAGCAACTGCGCGAGCCGGTATGGCAGGTTGGGCCATCGGCTTTGGCTTTGATCAGCAGGGTATCGTTATCGCAATCAATGCTGATGCTTTTTACATGCAAAAAATTGTTGCTGGTTTCGCCTTTGGTCCACAGGCGGTTTTTTGAGCGCGAATAAAAAGTTACGATGTTTTCCTGAACGGTTTTATCGTAGGCTTCCTGGTTCATGTAACCCAGCATCAGTACTTCTAATGTTTGCTCGTCTTGTATGATCACGGGGACAAGTCCGCCGGTTTTTTCGAAATCTATGTTCATTATCAATTTCTTTTATGCTGTTCGAAGTCTCTGACTTCGAATTAGCTATGAATGTAGTTTGCAACTACATAAAATTACTGTAGTCGAAGACTACAGGCATAGTCGTCCGAAGTTGGAGACTTCGGACAGCGGACTTTTATCTTTAGAAATTAGTCTTAAATCCTAACCTCAATACTATTCCCCTTCAAAGTCCGCTTCAAATCAGGTATCAAAATCTCACCATAATGAAACACCGAAGCCGCCAAAGCAGCATCTACATTGGTTTTCTCAAACACATCAACAAAATGCTCAACTTTACCGGCACCGCCCGAAGCAATTACCGGGATATGAACGGCATCGTTAACAGTTTTTAACAAGCCATTATCGAAGCCACCTTTTGTACCGTCATGATCCATAGAAGTTAAAAGGATTTCACCAGCACCACGGCTTTCGGCTTCCAATATCCACTCCAGAGTTTCACGTTCAGTCGGCAGTCTGCCACCGTTTAGGTGAACAATGTTTTTGCCATCAATATGGCGAGTATCAACCGCAATCACTACAAACTGAACACCGAAAGCGGCCGCAAGTTCATCAATCAGTTTTGGGTTGCGTACTGCGGCAGAGTTGATTGAAATTTTATCTGCGCCGGCATTCAACAAAGCATCCGCATCAGCAATTTCGTTAATGCCACCGCCAATGGTGAAAGGAATATTGATTTGCCTTGCAACAGCCTTTACAAGCTCAACCATAGTTTTACGGCGTTCAACTGTCGCAGTAATATCCAGAAACACCAACTCATCAGCTCCTTGATTTGAGTAATTCCAGGCTAATTCAACCGGGTCTCCGGCATCGCGAAGGTCAACGAAGTTTACGCCTTTAACGGTTCTACCGTCCTTAACATCCAAACAAGGGATAATTCTTTTAGCAAGCATGGGCCAATTATACATCCGTCATTGCGAGTAACCATCAGGGGAAACCCTGAAAAAAAAACGTAATGACGTGTGAAAATCATATTTGATAATCAACTATTTACGATCACGTCATTGCAAGGAACGAAGCAATCGCGAACTGTACAGGGCGGACCTGCAAACCGGGGATTGCTTCGTTCCTCGCAATGACGTTTTTTAATAACTTTTATTTAGATAGATATTAAAGCATCCAAATTCCAATGCTTCACATCTTCAATGCTGATACGATTCTCATAGATGGCTTTTCCAACTACTACCGACTCCACTTTCAAACGGTTCAGTTTTTCAATATCACCCATTGAGCTTACACCGCCCGAAGCGATTAGCTTAATAAACGGCGAATGATCAAGCAGTTTTTCATACAGTTCGATACCAGCGCCGCCTAATTTGCCGTCTTTACCGATATCGGTACACAGGAAACGGAAAAAGCCTAAAGCAAGGCATTTATCAACGTAATCCATCAGTTTAATTGGCGAGCTTTCCATCCAGCCTGAGTATTTGATCACCTCGTCAAGCACGTCGATAGCTACTACTACCTGGTCGGAGCATTTTTCTTTTCCGCAAATTTCTTTGCTTAGTTCGGGCAGGAAGTTAGGGTTGGTGAGGGCTTGCGTACCTACAATAACGCGGTGAACACCGGCATCGATCAATTCTTTTACCTTTTCGATGCTGCGGATACCGCCGCCGTATTGCACCTTCATATCGGTTTTGCGGATCACATCAAACAGGTATTGCTGATTGCTGAAATCGTTTTTAGCACCGTTCAAATCAATAATATGAATGAAATTGGTGCCGTTGCTTTGGTAGCGCTCAATCATTTCTTCAAGGGTAACGTCGTATTCGGTTACCTGTCCATAGTCGCCTTCACGAAGGCGGACTACCTTCTTGTTCAAAATGTCGATAGCAGGAATAATGTACATATCCTTTATATTTTAGAAAAATTAGTTAACAATGTTTCGCCAAACTCGCCCGACTTTTCCGGGTGGAATTGTACGCCATAAAAATTATCAAGCCAAATTGATGCCGAAAACTGATTTCCGTAATCGGCAGCCAATAAAGTGTATGCTTTATCATACTCAATAAAGTATGAATGTACAAAGTAAAAGTGTGAACCCGACGGTATATTTTCAAAAAGCGGGTTCTCCTTTTCCGGAAACACCCGGTTCCAGCCTGTATGCGGCACCTTATGCTCGGCACTATCTTTAAACCTTAAAGTTTTAACCGGGATGATATCCAACAGGTCTGAATCGCCCTCTTCCGAGTAGGAAGTAAGCAGCTGCATACCCACGCAAATACCCAGTGTAGGCTTTTTTAAAGCTTTAATAGCAGGCACCAGGCCGGTTGCTTTAAGCTTGTTCATAGCCGCACCCGCATGCCCAACACCCGGAATGATGTAACGGTCGAACTTTTCCAGATCGGCCTCGCTGTTCACAAAGCCATAGGGGATGCCCAAACGCTCCAAAGCGGCTGTGAGGGAGAAAATGTTTCCGGCGCCGTATAGTATAATACCTATCATTTTTTTAAGATTAAAGATGTAGGGAATTAAGAATCAAGATGTCAAGAATCAGGAATCAAGAACGCTTTCATTAAATCTCTTGCCTCTTGATTTATTGTTTCCTGCTTCTGCCACTCTTTGTCTTGCCTCCTGATCTCTTGTGTCTTGCCTCTGGACTTACAAAAGTCCTTTAGTGCTTGGTAAAACCATCTTATCTACATCACGTTTTACGGCCATTTTTATTGCCTTGGCAAAGGCTTTAAATATAGCTTCAATTTTGTGATGTTCGTTCTGTCCTTCGGCTTTTATGTTCAGGTTGCTTTTTGAGGCATCGCTGAACGATTTGAAGAAGTGATAGAACATTTCGGTTGGTACGTCGCCAACTTTTTCGCGTTTAAAATCGGCTTCCCAAACTATCCAGTTACGTCCGCCAAAATCAATAGCTGCTTGCGCCAGGCAATCGTCCATTGGCAGGCAGAAACCGTAACGCTCAATACCCATTTTGTTACCTAATGCCGAGGCGAATATCTCGCCTAAAGCGATACCTGTATCTTCGATGGTGTGGTGCTCGTCGATATGCAGATCCCCTTTTGCAGTAATTTCAAGGTCGATGCTGCCGTGACGGGCTATCTGATCCAGCATGTGATCAAAAAAATGAAGACCCGTTGAGATCTTCGCATCGCCTTTACCGTCTAAATTGATTTTGATATGGATATCGGTTTCTTTAGTAGCACGGCGGTGCTCAAACACCCGTTGCCCAAGTTTTAAAAACTCATAAACCTTTTGCCAATCGGTAGTTTCGAGGGCGATCACATCATCAATATGATCCGCATCCGAAAACTCGCTGCCGCCAAGGTTGCTGTTGTTGTTAAGCCAGATGGCTTTAGCGTCGAGGTTTTTAGCCAACAGTACATCGTTTTTACGATCGCCAATAGTGAATGAGTTTTTCAGGTCGTATTTATTCTCGTCGAGGTATTGTGTAAGTAAGGCAGTTCCTGGCTTGCGGGTAGGGGCGTTGTCGCGGGCGAAAGTGCGGTCGATGATCTGATTGGCAAACGTTACGCCTTCGCCTTCAAAAGTTTGCAGGATAAAGTTATGCACCGGCCAAAAAGTATCTTCGGGGTAAACCGAAGTGCCGAGACCGTCCTGGTTGGTAACCATCACCAGCTCAAAATCAAGTTCTTTAGCTATTTTGGGCAGATAGGTTAACGCGCCGGGATAAAACGAAAGCTTGGCGAATGAGTCTATTTGCTCATCCGGCGTTTCATTGATCAGGGTGCCATCACGGTCTACAAATAATATTTTCTGTAAATTACTCATTGTATACAATTAGCGATTTTTGAGTTGTTGAATTAGCGATTTTTTTACTCAAAAGTTTTAAGGGTTTCGAGTAGGATAGTGTTCTCATCCGGTGTACCAATAGTGATCCTGAGGCAACCTTCGCAAAGCTCCACTTTTGAGCGGTTGCGCACAATGATGCCTTGTTTCACCAGGAAATCATAGATGCCGTTTGCATTGGTTGTTTTTACCAGTATAAAGTTGGCATCGGATGGGTAAATATCTACCACAAATTCCATGTCTTTCAGAGCGAGAACCAGCCTGTCGCGTTGCGCGAGGGTTTCTTTTATCCACTCATTCACCTGGTCAACATTGGCTAAAGCAGCTAAAGCCAGTTGTTGTGATGATTCGTTCACGTTGTAAGGCGGTTTTACCTTGTTCATCACTTCGATGATCTCTTCGCTGGCAAAGGCCATACCTACACGTAAACCAGCCAAGCCCCAGGCTTTCGATAGGGTTTGCATTACCACCAAATTGGAATATTCGGTTAGTTCCTGGATAAATGATTTTTGCCTGCTGAAGTTGATGTAAGCCTCGTCAACCACCACAATGCCCCTGAAATTGGCAAGCACGGTTTGAATATCATCGCGATTGATAGAATTACCTGTTGGGTTATTTGGTGAGCAGATAAAGATAAGCTTAGTGTTTTTGTCAACCGCTTCGGCAATGCCTTCTACGTTAAGCTGGTATTCTTCGGTAAGGTTTACTTTGCGGATCTCGATATCATTGATATTGGCTGATACCTCGTACATGCCATAAGTTGGCGGTACCAAAACCACGTTATCAACGCCGGGATTACAAAAGCTGCGGAACAGGATATCGATGGCTTCATCGCTTCCGTTACCTATAAAAATATTACGCGGCGGTACGCCTTTAATTTCGGTAATGCGTTTTTTTAGATCGTACTGCAATGGATCGGGATAGCGGTTAAACTGCTGATCTAAGGGGGATCCAAACGCGTTTTCATTAGCATCTAAAAAAACGCTGGCTTCGCCCTGGTATTCATCACGTGCGGATGAATAGGGTACAAGGCGTTTTATATTTTCTCTGAGTATATTATTAATGTCGAACATTGGTGTTTTCTTTTCTTCTCGTCATTGCGAGGAACGAAGCAATCCCCGATTAGCCGAGGAACCATGCAAGTCCGCCCTGTAAGTTGGGGATTGCTTCGTTCCTCGCAATGACGTTTTTATTTAATTGTTTATTCTCACACTTACCGCATTCCTATGCGCATGCAAACCTTCCAGTTCTGCCAAAACCTCAACCGTATGGCCAATATTGCCAATCCCTTCGCGGGTGATATGCTGAAACGTGATCTTCTTTACAAACGAATCAACCGATACGCCCGAATAAGCTCTCGCATAACTACTGGTTGGCAAGGTATGATTGGTGCCTGATGCATAATCGCCCGCACTCTCGGGGGTAAGGTTCCCTAAAAATACCGAACCCGCGTTTATGATGCTGCCGGTTATCTGCTCCCAGCTTTCGGTAGCTAATATCAAATGCTCCGGCGCATATTGGTTGCTGAAACTCATGGCCTCGGCAAGGCTATCGGTAATTACCACGTATGAGTTATCGATGGCCAGTTTGGCAATCTCGGCACGGGGCAAAACAGGTAATTGTTTTTCAACTTCGACAATAGCCTTTTCAGCAATCTCTGCCGATGTACAAACCAAAACAGCCTGGCTATCAATGCCATGCTCGGCCTGCGCCAACAAGTCGGCAGCTATATAAGCCGGTACCGCGCTATCATCAGCAATAACCAACACCTCCGACGGGCCGGCAGGCATATCAATAGCCGTTGTAGTGGTAGACTGAATAATGGTTTTAGCCTTGGTTACAAACTGGTTGCCCGGGCCAAAGATCTTATCAACCTTAGGGATGCTCGCTGTACCATAAGCCATAGCGGCCACAGCCTGCGAACCACCAGCGAGGTAAATCTTATCAATATTCAGCATCAAAGCAACAGAAGCTATGAAAGCGTTAACCTTACCATTTTTTTGCGGCGGCGAACAAACCACTATCTCATGGCAACCCGCAATACGTGCCGGAATACCCAGCATCAAAAACGTACTCGGTAAAACAGCAGAGCCACCGGGAATATACAAGCCAACCTTTTCAATCGGCCTTAATTCGCGCCAGCAGGTTACGCCGGGCATGGTTTCAACCTTGTCTTCGGTTTTTAGTTGCGTTTGATGGAATTTGTAGATGTTGCTGTAAGCAGTTTCCAAAGCCGCTTTCTGATCGGCAGATATTGCCTGGGCAATCTCCTCCAGTTCGGCTTTTTCAAGGTAAAGTTTGTTCAGTTCTACCTTATCAAACTTCAAAGCATAATCAAGCAAAGCGCTATCGCCGTGCTGTTGTACGTTGGCAATTACGTCTTCAACAATAGTCCGGATCTCGTTGGCCGGGTCAACATTGCGCTGAACCAGCTTTTGGATTTCGGCAGATGATAGTTCTGAATAATTGTATGTTTTCATTCCAGTTTGCAGTTATTGGTTTACAGTTTGCAGTTAGGACAATTTACTTGATGCAAACTGCCAACTGCCCACCGCCAACTAAAGAATTATCTTCTCAATAGGCATTACCACAATGCCCTGCGCGCCGGCCTGTTTAAGCTGGCTGATGCGATCCCAAAAATCGCGCTCGGGGATCACGGTGTGTACGGCTACCCAGCCTTCTTCGGCCAGTGGCACTACCGATGGGCTTTTTACGCCCGGCAATAACGCGGTGACAGCTTCGAGATTTACTTTTTCAACGTTAAGTACCACATATTTAGTCTCTTTGGCGCGTAATACCGATTGCACACGCTGAATCAGTTCCTGAACCAAATCGCTTTCTGCTATCTCCTTGCTGCCAATCAGCACAGCTTCTGATGACATTACATCGGCAAAAGGTTTCAACCCGTTGCTTTTCAGCGTACCGCCGGTTGATACCAAATCGCAGATTGCATCGCTCAAACCTAAGCCTGGAGAAATCTCAACGGAGCCTGAAATGGTGCGGATATCTGAAGTAATGTTTTGTTCTTTTAAAAATTTGCCGAGGATGGCAGGGTAGGTGGTAGCTATGGCTTTGCCGTTTAAATCGGCCAGTGTGTTAATATTGCTGCTGTTTGGTACCGCTATTTTTAACGAGCATTTACCAAACCCGAGGCGTTGCAGGTAGCTTACTTCAACTTCGGTTTCCTGGATCACATTTTCGCCAACTATGCCCAGATCAGCAATGCCATCCTGCACATATTCAGGGATATCATCATCGCGAAGGAAAAGAATTTCTAAAGGGAAATTTGATACCGGCGAGATCAGCGAGCTTTTGTAATTTTCGAAGTTTAAGCCGCAATTTTTTAACAATTCAACAGATTTTTCGTTGAGTCTACCCGATTTTTGGATAGCTATTTTAAGTGTTTTCAAAAGATTGAATTTAAGAGACTATGATAAAAAAGAGTATAAACGGAGGTTGTTATTTCGCGTAGAAACATACATATTAGCTGATCACCACATGGTGGTGATGCAGATGAAGATGATGTAGTGCGATACCGTTCATTTTTTATATAGTAAAACTATAGATTAGCAGCGCAAATATAGACAGTTGTTTTTTAAATCAAAATTTAATGTGAAAAAGTAGGCGAGGGGATAAAATTTTAGGGAAGTTTTGCCGGGAACAGGGCCGGGTTTTAGAATTTTATTTTGTCTGAACCGGGATTTGGGGGGATTTGTAGGATGGGCAGGATGCTAAGTAAAACAACTAATCTCTATTCTCCAATCACTAATCTCTAAATTCAGGGCGTTGCCTGCGGCCGGGCTTTACGCTCATACTGCACGAGGCATTAGCCACAAGGCCGGTATCCGCTCCAATCCCTAACGTGGCCCTCGCACATTGTCTTTTGCCGTTGTTGGTGTTGTCACCAACAACTCTACGCTATGCATGCGGCCTTAATGTTTTATAAAGAGATTAGGGTGCTAAAGTTGTTGGTGACAACACCAACAACGGCGGGGAGGTACGAAGCAATCCCCGACTTTACAGGGAGGATTTGCTTGGCCGCTCTGCTTGTTGGGGATTGCTTCGTACCTCGCAATGACGTTGGGTATAAAATGCTAAATCCCAAAAATCACGGTTCCATATACTCATAAATCCCACCTTCTTCGCCAAAATCTTTAATCAACTTCAACTTCTTAACCTTCTGAATATCCTTCAAATTAATCAACTCCGGGTTTTCGAGCACGTTAAACCATATGAGGTAGTAATGCTTCCCCTGGTAAAACTTGTCGATATCTTTTGTAAAGAAACGATGGGGGACAAGATATGATGATAGCCCTGAGAAGAAATAAACCGCCTCGTGCGCGTCGGTATAAATTTTAACGCCGGGTTTAAAAAGGCTTTTATCACCGCTGCGCAGGTAAATGGCAAATTCTGAGTCGATCCAGCTTTCGTCGGTAAAGCCGGGGTTGCCGTACTCATCGGCTACCTGGTCGGCGTAGCGGGCTTTGTCAATCAAAAATTCGCTGGTGATAAAGCCGAGCATCATTACCGTCATTACCGCGCCAACAACACGGCGGGTTGTAGTGCTTTTTATTTTTCTGAGCACCAGCAATGCCCAACTTGTATAACCCCACAAAGCGGTAATAAACAGTGGTGACAGCAGACGGTGGTTAATCCGTTCGTACCTCGAAAAGGTGGATGAAAGCACAATAAACGCTCCGTAAACCAGCGCGAATGTAATGGCCAGGTTCTCAAATCTATCTACCCTCCGATGGTAATAATTGTAAACCAGCGCGGCTATAAATCCGAGGAAAATAATGATGGCCAATGGTGTAGCAGCCCAATACTGGTTGGATGTAAGGCCCATCCAATCGCACATCACGGTGCCAAAATAATACAGATTTTTGCTGAACGGCGTTATTGAAGGCTCCCGCGGACCGGTAGTTGTACCAGTTATAAAAGCGTTGAATACTAAATTGCCAACTAATAGCGATATACAGATAACCCCGTAAAGTAAAATATGCCCTATCTTCTTTTTTAAAGGCAGCACCCTATCCAACAATAAAAGCAAACCGCCGGTGCCCACAATAGTAACCGCCGCATAACGGGTGATACAACTTACAGCAGCTATTAAAGCGGCGATAACCAGCGCCTTAATGGTATGTGTTAACAGGTATCGCCTTAAAGCCACCAGGAAAAACAAAATCTCGAGAATAAACAACGTCTCCGACCATAAGTACGAATACACCTGCAACAAAGGCGGACTTAATAAAATAGCTACCAATATCAGGCATTTATAAACCCTCGATGCCGGTACAAAACGTTCTGTGATCCACCCGCTGGTAAATATCAGCGTAGCGAACATAATGCCGTTAAGCACAGCACCAAATTTAACCGGATCTACCTGGGTAATTATCGAAATAATACCAAGATAAACCGGGTAAAAAACCGGAAAATCAACAATGGGTACATGGTTAAAAGTGAGCAGATTACCATGCGTTTTCAAACTATGCGCCGCGCTGGTGTACATAATACTATCCGGCGAGATCCCCACACCGCTATACCTGAAAAACAAACTCAAAACAAACCAACCTATCAAGGCGGCTAATACAGAATCGAGGTTTTTAAGGTAACGGCTTTTTTGCATAGGATAATATAAATATTGGTAAAAAGCAGGAGAGAGGAAAATGTTTTAGGTAGAGCTGCTTATTTTATGCAGCTTTCTTATAAAACCGTCATTGCGAGGTACGAAGCAATCCCCGATAAGCAGAGCGAATGTGCAAATCGGCCCTGTATAGTTTGGGATTGCTTCGTACCTCGCAATGACGTGGTTAGTATATGTTAGCGTCTACTTACGCTATCTGATCCAAAACAGTACTGATAGGCTGATCACTATCAATCAAAATACCTTTAATCCCTGCGGCTGTACCTGCCTCAACGTCGCGTTCACGATCGCCGATGAAATATGATTTTGATGAATCGATGTTATATTTTTCGATGCCTTGCAGCAGCAGGCCCGGCTTCGGTTTGCGGCAATCGCAATCGCCGGTAAAGTTGGGGTGGTGCGGGCAGTAAAAAAAGTCGGTTATTTCAACGCCATGGTCCTGGTAAACCTGTTTTAAGTGATTGTGCATTTTGGCAAGTTCTTCTTCGGTATACCAGCCTTTGGCTAAGCCGCCCTGGTTTGTGGCAACCAGCAGCATATAACCACGATCCTGTAAAGTTTTCAGGGCATCGAAGTTGTCCAATACTTTGAAATCCTCAAAACGACGGATGTAATCGCCCATTTCATGATTCAACACACCATCACGATCTAAAAAAACAGCTTTAATTTTATCAGGCATCTATTGTAAATTTTTCGGCAAAGGTACGGTTTTGGGTTCATAATTGATGAGGTATAGTTCATGGATCATAGTTGATGGTTCATGGCTGGTTTTTTTGATAACAATAATGAAAAATCCCGAAAATCTTTTAATCCCCCCAAATCAAGGTTCAGACAAAAAAATAAAAACAGATATTTACGTAATATCGTTAACCTTAAGTCATCTAAATTAAAATCACTCAATAAACTAAAATGGATACATCACTTATTACAACAAGCACATCATTAGAAGGGTACAAAGTTACCCGTCATTTAGGCGTTGTGCGCGGTATTACCGTACGCAGCCGCAGTGCGCTGGGCAACATTGCAGGCGGCTTTCAG
Source organism: Mucilaginibacter celer (assembly GCF_003576455.2). NCBI lineage: Bacteria > Pseudomonadati > Bacteroidota > Sphingobacteriia > Sphingobacteriales > Sphingobacteriaceae > Mucilaginibacter > Mucilaginibacter celer. The sequence continues at coordinate 3,436,070 of NZ_CP032869.1, read as the reverse complement.
TCGCTTTTTGGCGGCAGGCTTTCTATTTATGTGGAGCTTTGCGAAAATGCGCGTGAGGAGGCTTACCAGCTTTTAATTCAACATGCGCAGGCCATCGGCGCCAACGGCATTATTAACATGCGTTACGATGCCAACGAGGTAATGCAGGGCATTACCGAGGTGCTGGCCTATGGTACGGCAGTTGTTGTTGAAAAAATTTAATATAAACAAATACGGGGCTTAATTAAGCCCCGTATTTGTTTCATGTATTTCGAATCGGATTTTACCGCTCTTCAATCATCTATACCGACTAAATAAGTTGAGGTATCTTAACCTGCTGTTATTTAAAGTAAGATAACGGTATGGTTTTCCACATGCCGTGTGCCAGGTGACCTATCAGTAACTCGTAAATAAGATAAACCGGCCAGAATATGTAATGAATAATCAGTAATATAATACTGTGGTTATAGTACCAGCTTATCATCAGGGTATATAAACCTAAAACAAGGTATAATATGCTGGTTTCGCGTTCTTTCATTTTTCTTAGCTTTTTTACTCAGCTAATTTATCAATTACTTGCAATTTTTCATGTTGTAAATTACGCTGTAACCGGCGGTGTTATCAGTTTTGGGTTTGCCTGTTTCGCCATCGTATTTATAAGGCTTTTGTGCCAGCTGGTTTCCGCGCAACTGAAACTCAACGCTTAGCGTGTCTGAACTTCCTTCCTGCCCGTAGGTCCACAGGGCATTAATCACGTTGCCGTTCAAATTGCCCATCAAGGTGCCTTTGCGGGCATCTTTTTCTTTGGGCAGCCAGTCCATATCACCGGTAACTTTGTTGCCATTAATGTGCAGGTTTACTTTGGTTGTATCCTGCGATGCAGTACCCTCGGTGGTGTAAAAACAGTATTCCATGTTAACGGCCGGTGCATCTGGCGCGTTGGCGATGGCTGTATCACTTTTGCTAAGTGTTGTATCACCATTTTTGTTGCCGCTATTGCCCGAGCAGGAGGCTACAGCAAGCGCAATAAAAGAAATAAGGCCTAATTGAAATTTCATAAATGTATTTTTTGCTTTATCTGTTATGACAAACAAAGTAGCAAAAGGTTAGGCAGATTATGCGTTATGGCATAAATATTTTACAGTAAAAGTAGAGGAGCGGGCTAATGTTTACCTGCTAACTTTATTTCTGTGTCAAAAACTAATGTTGCTAAGTTGACCCTAAACCAATCAATCCTGCTATATTTAACCCGCAAACCAATCAAAAAACCTCATGAAACGCAGAAACTTTGTTCAAAGCTCGGTGCTGGCAGGCGCATCATTACTTACCACCGGTGTTTTAAAAGCCGCTACCTTAGCCGGCTGCGCCGATAACGATAAAAATGCTGCTGCTATAGCGGGCGACAAACCTTTTAACCTAAACTATGGCATTCATGATGGCATGTTTAAAAACCATGCCGGCGATGACTTTATCGACCAGATAAAATTTGCTTACGACAAAGGCTTCCGTGCCATTGAAGATAACGGCATGAGCGGTCGCCCGGTTGATCAGCAGAAAAAAATAGGCGAAACCTTAGCCAAACTGGGTATGGCAATGGGGGTATTTGTGCAGCCTGGCTTGGGCAATGACAGCAATATGCTGGCCACCGGCAAAGCCGATCAGGTTGAAAAATTTATAGCATCATGCAAACAAGCCGTTGAAATAGCAAAACGTATTGGCAGCAAACTGGTTACCGTTGTTCCCGGCGATTTTGTGCGTAATTTGCCCATCGGCGTACAAACCGGCAACGTGATCGAGGCCATTAAAAAAGGTACCGCTGTATTAGAGCCTCATGGTATCATTATGGTTTTAGAGCCATTAAGTGATAACCCCGACCTGTTTTTGCGTACACCGGATCAGGCTTATGCTATTTGTAAAGCGGTTGGCAGCCCATCGTGCAAAATATTGTATGATATGTACCACGTGCAACGTAACCAGGGCAATATTATTCCAACGTTAGATTTAGTGTTTGACGAGATTGGTTATTACCAGATAGGCGATAACCCCGGCCGTAAAGAACCCGGTACCGGCGAGGTTAATTATAAAAACATTTTTAAGCACATTTATAACAAAGGCTACAAAGGTGTAATGGGCATGGAGCATGGCACTGCGGGCGCAGGTAAGGAGGGAGAATTGGCGCTGATTAAAGCTTATCGCGAGGCGGATAGCTTTATGTAAGGGGCAATTTGCTTTTCAGTTGCTTACCAATATCGATAAAGCTTTTATGATTTAAAGGAAACTCCAGGATCACATGGGCCAGGCTCAATATAAAAAGCCATTTAATACCCAATTGGTAATTGTAGAAGTATAAGGTTACCGATGCTATCCAGATTAACACAATTACTAATGCTGTTGCTTTGCCAACTCGGTGCCAGTTAATCACTTTGGTTTTGCTAAACCAGTTGATGTAATGGTAGGTATAGGCAAAGGCGATTATTCGCGTTAAAATAATACTCGCCCTATTAGCGTATATATCGATGCTTTGATTGCGGAGGGTTGTAGTATTGATATGTGCGAAGTATTTATAGCCATCAGTAGCCCATTGGGCAGGTTGATGATGAGTATCGGTAAATAGAACGTTTAAAAGCACTGGGCAAATCAAAAACACGGCGAAAGCCACGTAACCGGAAAAACTTTTATCTTTCAAAGTGCCCAACAACAGGAATGCCCCGGTAAAAATATACACATGAATTAGGGTTGGGATATATAAGCCAAATATAGTTCGTAACAGGTTATTGCTGAGCAGGAAGTAACCCATTAATACCCATAATGTAAAATACAATACCCGGTATAGTATTTTGTTAATACTTAATAAGATGAACGAGAGGCCGAACGTATAGTATACCAGGTTGGCCGTTGGGAGTTTAAGCAGTATACAAGCCGCCACAACTGTAGCTATTAACAAATAATCGTGCTTTTTTAGAGTGAAAAATTGCCGGCTGTTTAACCACGATATTTCCGTGAGATAATGCAGCGGGCCAAGTATAGCATATGAAAGCAGCACCAACTCGAAGGGAATGAACATTGCAAGTACCGCCGAGGCCAGCATGGCTATAATATTTAAATAATTGATGCGGGTAATTGCAGCCATTGATATATGAGGTAAACCCTGTACGAGTTTGCACCGTTGCGCAAAACTAAAATCAACGGCAATGTACACAATCCAAATACTTATTTTTATCGGATGAAACTTAAACTTATCATCCCATTTCTGTTCCTTGCAAATATCGTTTCGGCACAAGATACCGTGTTTGCCCGCAAAATGGTAGATACGCTTACCTCACCCTATTTCTGGGGCAGAGGATATACTAAAGACGGGGTTCATAAAGCCGCAGATTTTTTAGCCGCGCAATTTAAAAGCTACGGTGTTAAACCAATGGATGGTAAGAGCTATATACAACCGTTTAGCTATCCTGTAAATACCTTCCCTGGTAAAATGGAGCTGGCTATCAATGGTGTACAACTTTTGCCCGGAAAAGATTTTATCGTTTCGCCGGATAGCAGGGGCGTAACAGCTACGGGGCAGTTGATTAAAAAGGACAGTACCCATTTTATCGATCAGCAAAACAGGATCATTGTTTCGTTGGAGAATAAGCTTACCTGGTCGGCCGAGGGGCAGGCGTTGGATTATACGGTGATACAGGTAGATAAAAAAGCTTTGAAAGAAGTTCCCGTAGCTATTAAAGTGGATATTGAAAACAAATTAGTCCCTGATTTTAAAACGGCGAATATCTGCGCGATAGTAAAAGGCACTTCCAAAACCGATTCGGTAATTGTTATCACCGCTCATTATGATCATTTGGGCGGCATGGGCAATAAAACCTATTTCCCGGGCGCTAATGATAACGCCAGCGGGATCTCTGAACTGATGGGGCTTGCCCGTTACTATGCCAAACATCCGCTGCTATACAGTGTGGCATTTATTTGTTTTTCGGGAGAGGAGGCCGGTTTGCTGGGTTCAAAATATTTTACGCAAAACCCGCTTATCCCGCTTAAAAATATCCGCTTCCTGGTTAATCTCGATTTGAATGGTACCGGCATTGATGGTATCACGGTGGTTAATGCCACAGTTTATCCCGTGGAGTTTGCTGCTATACAACAGATTAATAAGGAAAATAACTATTTTGTGAAAGTGGCTTCGCGCGGTAAGGCTGCCAACAGCGATCATTATTTGTTTACCGAGCAAGGTGTGCCTGCTTTTTTTATTTACACATTGGGTGGCATCAAAGCTTATCACGATGTTTTTGATATCAGCAAAACACTGCCGCTAAATAAATATGTTGAACTTTTTAACCTGATTTTGAAATTTAACCGTAGCGTTGCCGGCGCTAAATAAGCTCATTTCAATTTATGCTATCTCCCAACTTTAACCCTTTTCCGGTTTTAACTACCGAACGGTTGATATTACGCCGTTTTACGCACAACGATGCCGCCGATCTGTTCGAAATGCGATCAAACGAAGAGGTGATGAAATACATTGCCCGGCCTATATGCAAAACCATTGATGATGCCGTGGCGCTTATTGATGTTATTGATAAATTGCTTGATGGTAACGATGGGATAACATGGTGTATCTGTTTGAAAAACAGTGATAAATATATAGGCAGTATAGGTTTTTGGCGGATAGAAAAGCACAACCACCGTGCCGAGATAGGTTACCTTTTAAACCCGGCCTACCAGGGTCATGGACTGATGCAGGAGGCTGTGGAAGTAACTATCAGGTATGCGTTTAATGATCTCGGTTTACACTCGATACAGGCTAATGTTGAGCCCGAAAATATAGCTTCCATTAACCTGTTATTAAAAAATAACTTTGCACAGGAGGCTTATTTTAAGGAAGATCATATGCATAATGGGCGCTTTGCCGATACGGTGATCTTTTCGTTATTAACACAAACTTAAATCTGTTAACAAATTATTTATGCCGGGTATTTTGAATTAAAAAAAAATAGTGCATGTTTACACATAAAACCAATTATACCTGTGCTGAAAACAATTCAGTTTAAATGGGGTTAACATTAAAAATAAAAGAAACTTATCATGGCAACAGAAAAAGGAAGCGGTATTACCGCGTATTCAGTAAAAACAAAAACTAAAAATGTACCTATGATCAACCCGGTTATCGATGTAAAATCGGGCAGATACATCGCTACGGGTACCGACAGCGAGGGTAACAAAATGGCTGCCATTATGGGCAAAGCTGCTGCCGAAGAACATATCAAAAATGGCAACGCTAAAAAAGGCTCAGGCTGGTAAGAAATACTGTTGAAATGAAAACGCCCTGTGTTGATAAGCACGGGGCGTTTTTGGTTTTATAAGGGCGGTGTTTTTTAGTTTGAGATTTTTAGGCACGCGAAGGCGCGAAGACGCAAAGGTTTTTTGTGGATGTTGGAGATTTTTAAGTACGCAAAAGAAATAAGACCTAATCTCTGTTCTCTAATCACTGATCTCTTTACTTATCCGATGGATTTTTCTTTTTATTCTGCAGCATCTCTACCATTTTCGCCAGCCTGTCTTGCTTAGTTTTTTCCTGTTTTGCTGTTAGTATCCAAAGTACGTATTCTTTTTTGTGGCTGTAAGCCAGCGATTGGAAATAATTTAAGGTTTCAGGATATTGCTCAAGTGCTTCTTTGATATAATCGGGCAGGGTGACTACTTTACTCTCCACATCAATATACGCCCCAAACTCATTGTTCTTAACAGCTTCATTTCGGCCTTCAGATACTTTTACAACTTCAACCGGTTTAAAACGGAGGGCTGTCCATACCTCATTAATCGCTGCCGAAGCTACGGGCCGCAGGCCGTATTGCGCGGGGGCATCCCAACTGCTCATCATTTCGAGGTCGGTTTCAATGCCCGAATTTTTTTTGGGGTAGATGATCCAGAAAACGGTATCAGGTTTTAATAAAGGGGTAATTATCTGAAGCTCGGATGCCAACACGCTGCTGTTGGTTACAAACAGTTGAATGCCGTTAAACACGCCATCCACATTAAAACTGATTTCGACACCCTCCGGAAGCGGGTTAAGGCTGTCAGGATAATTTGCCGGGGCGTTTTGCAATAGCCAGTGCGAATTTGGCTTCATCTGTAGTTTTTTGGCAAGGGCGTTCATCGTAAAAGTTTATAATGGATACAGCTAATGTAAGCAATAAATTAAAATAGCATGACAAGCTTTAATGATGCTGTTGCCCGTTTTTTATAGTTTTGCCGCAACCAATCCCCATAAAATAATGGATCACGTACTTGATAACCCCGCCTGGAATGCCCTCGAAACAGGAAATAAAGCATTTGCAGGAGGAAATGATATAGCGCGCTATTTCCCTAAAGAGGTTTCGCCCTTTGTAGCCTTAAACAAAACATCAGCCGAAAATTTCGATCTGCTTTTCAATACTATTCCTTTCGAAAGCTACTTTATATTTATTGCTCCGCATGATATTGAGATACCTGCCCCATGGGAGACGCTTGCTTATTTAAAATGCCTCCAGATGGTTTTAGATGATAATGCCGCCGCCGATGTTGACGATGCTGATCTTGTTCCGCTTACCGATCAGCATATTCCGCAGATGCTTGAGCTTACTAAACTAACAAACCCGGGTCCTTTCGCCGAACGCACTATCGATTTTGGACACTACCGCGGCATTTTTGATGGTGATAAACTGGTTGCCATGGCCGGGCAACGCCTAAACCCAAAACCTTATGCCGAGATCAGCGCCGTTTGTACCCATCCCGATTACCTTGGGCGTGGCTATGCCGGTAAACTACTGCTTAACCAGGCACGCCGCATCCGCCAGGCAGGCGAAATTCCTTTTTTGCATGTAAAGGCCGAAAATGAACGGGCTATCAGGGTTTATGAAAAGCTGGGTTTTGTAACAAGAAAGGAAATGTCATTTTATGTGTTGAGGAAGGGCGCTCTCTAAATGCCGTAATCCTTTGTTAACGCAAATAATTTAAGCCCTCCCTACCGGGAGGGTTTGGGTGGGGCTCATATCGCCATCTTGGCAAAAAAATCCCAAAGCACAATCCCTGCCGATACTACAATGTTAAACGAGTGTTTGGTACCGAACTGTGGGATTTCGATACATTCATCAATAACCTGCATCACTTCGTCGCTTACGCCATTTACTTCGTTGCCAAAAATAAGGGCATATTTGCCATCATCGGCAGGTTTAAATTGGTGAAGCATGGTGCTGTTTTCGGCTTGCTCAATGGCTATGATCCGGTAGCCTTCTTTACGTAATTGCTCAACGGCCTGTAACGGGGTTTCGTAATAGGTCCAGTTAACGGATTGGGTTGCGCCGAGGGCAGTTTTTTCAATTTCGCGATGAGGGGGTTGTGCGGTGATGCCGCAAAGACAGATCTGCTCGACAGCAAAGCCATCTGATGTACGGAAGATAGAGCCGATGTTGTGCATGCTGCGCACATTATCCAAAACCACAGCTACCGGTAGCTTATCCTGTGCCTTAAACTCATCAACCGTAGCCCGGTTCAGCTCATCTAATTTTAATTTGCGCATCGTTTTTGGGTTCATGGTTGATAGATCATGGTTCATAGCTGTTACAGTTTGTAAATGGGCCATGAACCATGATCTATCAACTATTAACCAATGGCAAAAATATTAAATATCTGCTATTAATTTAGCACCGAGGCTAAAACGCCTACACCATCGCCTATCAGTGAGCTGTAAACAGATGGCGCATAGCCGATTTTTTGGGTATAGTATTCAGTAACTTCTTCGCTGAATTTTTCGAAAGCGTCACCTTTTACCAGGGCAATGGCGCAACCGCCGAAACCTGCACCTGTCATGCGGGCACCGGCCACATCGGGGTTGGTTTTGCTGTATTCGGCAACGGTATCAAGCTCAATGCCGCTTACCTCATACAGGTCGCGCAATGAATCGTGCGATGCGTACATCAGTTTGCCAAATTCGGCAAGGTTGTTTGCGGCAAGTGCTTTTGCTGCCAGTTTTACACGATCATTCTCTTCAATAACGTGTTTGGCACGTTTTAATACAACCGGTTCGGTTATCAGGTATTTGTATTGCTCAAACGTGGCACTGTTTATTTCGCAAAGGTATTTGATATCCAGTTGCTGTTGTAACTCTGCTAAAGCTGTCTGGCATTCCTGCACACGCTCGTTATATTTTGATTCGGCCAGTTTGCGGGGTTTGTTGGTGTTGATAATAGCCAGTACATATTCGCCCAGGTTACTGTCTACAGCTTCGTAATCCAACGTATCGCAGTTAAGCATCAGGGCTTTATTTTTCTCGCCGAAGGCAACGGCAAACTGATCCATAATACCGCAGTTAACGCCTATAAAGTTGTTCTCTACGTCTTTAGATAACTTTACCAGATCCAGCTTGCTGTAGCCGCTATTAAACAGGTCGTTCAGCGCGTATGAGGTAACCACCTCAATTGATGCTGATGACGACAGGCCCGAACCGATAGGAATATCGCCATAAAAAAGCATATCCAAACCTTTTACCGGGTGACCGTCCTTAACAAAGCGATCAATTACACCAATAGGAAAATTAAACCAGTTCTCGCCTGTTTTTTCATAATTGAGTTGCAGAGGAATATCCAGTTGTTCGCTAAAATTCAAACTTCTGAAACGGAAAATACCGTCTTCATTTGGCGAGGTTAGCAAATAGGTACCAAAGGTAATGGCACATGGCATTACCAAACCGCCATTGTAATCAATATGCTCGCCTATGAGGTTTACACGGCCGGGTGAAAAGTACGCGTTATCTGCTTCTTTGTTAAAGATTTTAATAAATTCCTGGTGCAAATTATTCTTCATTATTCAGGTTGGTTTTCGGAAAACAAATATTGTAAAAATTGTCAACTTTACAGTTATAAATATTAATTTAATTTTTAATTTATTTTAACAAGCAGTTTGCAGATATTGGCAACTGTTAATCAATTAAAAACTTACCCATGAAACAATACCTTGTAACCGCCTATGATTATACCGATGCCGAAGCTTTTAACAGACGTATGGCCGCCCGTCCGCATCATGTTGATGGTGCTAAGGCGCTAAAAGCAAGCGGTAATTTTGTTGTTGGCGGTGCCATGCTGAATGATGAAGGCAAAATGATAGGCTCGACTATGATTGTGCAATTTGAAACCGATGAGGAGATGGAAGCCTGGAAACAAAACGATCCTTATATTACCCAAAAAGTGTGGGAAAGTGTTGATGTGAAGCCGTTTAAAGTGGCAGACGTTTAATACAGTTGGCAGTTTTGGGTTGGCGGTTTGCAGTTATAAATCAAAACACTGCAAACTGCAAACCGGGAACTGCTAACTGATCTATTCTCTTTGCCAATTATCCATTTTCCAGTATCCGTCCAAATCTTTGGTGTAGAAAGCGGTATACCTGTTTCCTTCAAGGTTAAAATCAAATGAAAACTCGTTAGTCGATGCATCATCGGGCAAAAAGTTTGTAACTATGCTGTCTGCTACAGCGGCTATGGTACTGCTAAAGTTGTCTTCCGCTGTAGGAATGGTTTGTTTTTCGCTTTCAACAAAATCGTTAAAAGTATCAAACTGATAAGTGCCGTTTTTTTGCTTGCGGGCGGCTTCAAAGGCGGCTTCGGCCCATTGTTGCTTGTAGGCTTCCATGGCGTTGAGCAAATCTTCGGCGGATATTTCGGGTAAGCCGTCGGCACCGGTAGTGTTATAACTGTTCAGGATCTCTTCTTTGCTTTTCATATCCGAAATAATGTTTATTAATAACAAAGGATGCCGGTTAGGCATCCTTTGTTATTAGCAAAAGTAATAAATATTGTTTGAAGCGGGCTTTTGGGCCTTATACTTCGCCAATGCTATCCAATATAGCTATATCATCTTCAGATAACTGAATATCGGCAGTTTTCATATTTTCCTCAAGGTGAGCAACGCTCGAAGTGCCCGGGATAAGCAATATATTAGGCGAATGATGCAATAACCAGCTTAATGCAACCTGGTGTATGGTTGCCTGATGTTTTGCGGCTATGCGTTTCAAAATTTCTTCGCCCTGCACATTGCCGCCGCCAAGCGGAAACCAGGGTATAAAGGCGATGTTGTGTACGTTGGTATATTCCAATTCAGCTTCCCATCGGCGGTTATCAACGCTGTACATGTTTTGGATGGATACCACTTCAAAATACTGCTGAGCCAGTTTAAGATCCTGGATACTCACCTCCGACAAGCCAATATGCCTGATTTTACCCTCCTGCTGTGCCTTTTGCAAAAACTCAAACGATTTTTCGGCAGGTACTTTAGGGTCTATGCGGTGTAGCTGATACAAGTCAATCCGTTCAACCTGCAGGCGTCTCAGGCTTCCGTGAAGCGCTTCTTTCAAATGTTCGGGCGAGGCATCAACAGGCCATTCGTTTGGGCCTGTACGCAGCAGGCCACCTTTGGTGCCAATCAGTAAATCGGTTGGATAGGGGTGCAGCGCTTCGGCTATAAGTTCTTCAGATACATTTGGACCGTAGCTGTCGGCCGTATCAATAAAATTAACGCCAAGTTCAACGGCGCGCCTCAGCACGCGGATCGCCTCGTCTTTATCTTTCGGCGGCCCCCAGATTCCTGTACCCGTAATGCGCATAGCGCCATAACCCACGCGGTTAATTTTTATATCGCCGCCAATGGTGAACGTCTTCTCGAATGAACTTGTTGTGTTTGCCATATTGCTGTGTTTTAATATCAACTAAAATACAGCGCTATTGTTTACAGAATGCTAACATCAACGTCAAATTGAATAACGGAAATTTAAATTGACATCCCCAGGATTTTAGAGTCAATTTTTGGGCGGATTTTTTGACCTGTGCTATCAAATAGCATCCGCCCTAAAATCAATTAAGTACGTTTTAGATGTCGCAATTTTTTATCTCCAGGCGCCTAATATCAACCCCATTAAGGTTAATGAAACTACGCTGTAGCCTCCGTTAATAAATATCAGTCTCCAGCTTTTAAGCTCAAATAAGCTATGAATGGCAATGGCACAGAATGTCCAGATGCCGGCCAAAAATCCCGCTGTTGCTCCCCATGCCAGGTCGGTTTTGGCATCGGCTAAAAACATGGCCAGATTAACCGCCATAATTAGTGAGAAAAATGCCGTGAACCCAAAAGCCCGTCCTTTGTTGGAGGCTTGCAGTTCTTCTGTGGTAAGTTTATTGTCGGCAACCCAGGCATTGGCAAACAATACCGGCGAATACCAGATGCCGCCTACTAAAAATGCAGATAAGGCTGCCACCACAACGGCCAGCCAGTTGATAAGTTGAAAGTTCATAATGACAATAGTTTAAATTGATATGTGTTAAACGAATATAATAAATTGAAACAAAACAAATTATGCGAATATGACAAATCGCCTTAATGAACAAATTGCTTAACACAGTGCATAATGTAAAAGCCCCGGCAAGTTTTTGTAAACTGCCGGGGCTTTTTATGTTTAAAAACACAAACTGCTATTTCACGGTGTAATGCAATACATATCGGCCTATGTTCCCTTCGGCATCAATGCCTTCAATTATAGCCCGGTAAGTACCACGCTGATCGCTGTTAAAAAAGCTGAAAGTGGCCGCCCCGGTTGTTTTATCGGTTATGATGTTAGGTTTCCAGTAAATGGTATTGCGCAAATCGCCGCCCAGTGTGCCGGCTTTGGTAACATCGTATTTGGGCGAATAAAACTCTTTGGCTTTGGTATACCCCTGCACCGCGAAAGTGATCACGTTTTGCTTAGGGATCAGTTCCTGCAATTGGGCAAGCGTTATTTTTTGCTTTTTAACCACTTTTTTGTTGATAAGCAAAATACCCTTTGTTTGCGTGTTTCGATTAATACCGCTAACACCATCATTCAAAAATATCTCTACCGACTCAACGTCCGCACCCGTCATGCTTGTTAAAAAGTTGGCATCAACCGGCGTACTGCCTACGTAAACCTGCACCGGTGTACGATCGCCGGAGTTATAGCTACGGCTTACGTAAAAATTATTATCTACGTAAGTTAACCCCATTGCTGCCGTTTGAAGACAGTTTATCAGTATAGGGCAACCTTGTAACTGCTGTGCCGAAACCTCATGATCGGCCTGCCCCGGTAAGCCCGCAAACGTGCCTCCGTAATCGGTATGGCTGGCCTTTTTTACAATTTTTGTCGATTTAACAACAACTTCCTTTATAGTGCGCGAGCTTTGATATTGCCTGTAGCTGTTTTGCAGGTAAGGGCGGAAGGTACTGTCGATATTAATAATCTCATCCGCAATATTGATGTTTTTACTCAGCTTTTGATAAGCTTCGCCGTTAACGCTTATCACCATGTTGCGGCCATTAGGATTATTACGGGCACTCAGGGTTATTTTTGATGTATCGGGCACATTCACGTTGCTGAATTTAAAATTGCCCGACATGTCGGTAATTGTTTCCGCCGAAAAGTTTTTATCCGGGATCAATAAACGCAGGCTTCCTTTGGCAACCGGCAAGCCGTTATTGGTACGCAGCGTACCGGTTATATCAATACCCTGTTCGGGCATCAGGTAAATTGGCGGGGTTTTATCGGCCAGGATATCTTCATAATCAAAACGGCGGTAGCCTTGCGTAAGCATCAGGATATCCAGGTTGGCAGCTTTTTCATCGTCGGGCTTATTGAAGTAGTAGTTGGGCTTTTCGATAAAACCTTTCAAATCCGACGTAAGCAGCATGTGACTTAGTATGGTCCATTCGTTGTCCTCGTTTGACGGCACAGTGGTATCATCAAGCACGGCTACCGAAAAGCTTCCCTCGGCAGGTTTATTTTCATTTTTTGCCGATACGGTGATTTTAACATTCCCCCTTGTGGTATAAGATGGCTTATCGGTTTTAAGGGTGACGTTCATCTGATCGTTATGTTGGATAAATGCAATCCGCTCGCAAAGAGCGTACCCGCCCGATGAAAATAATGTTAACTGTATTATACCCGTAGGGAACTTGGTTTTGGGGATGCTGGCCGAATAAGTTGTGCTGTTTAAAACAGTTTGCGCGGCATAATAAATAACGCCGCCGCCCTGGGCTACGAGGTAAAAGCTCTTGTTTTGCTTGCGCTGAAAAAACAAATCGTTTGCCGAAATTTTAACGGTGAGGTTGGTTGGGTCATTATTGTAAACACTGAGGCTTATCCCCATAGATTGTACACGGGGCAGGTTGTAAGTAGCCGTAGAACCATCAGCAAAAGTGACATTGGCTTTGTACGACCGCTCGAGATCGGGTGTCATGGCGAATATACCCATGCCCAGGTGTGCGCTGTTAAACTGGGTTACTTCGGTACCCTTATCATCAACAATGGTGCCTTTAATATCAACGCCCAATCCGCTGGAGGCGATGGCCTTGAAGGCTATCCTGGTACGCAAGCCGTTGGTTAACTGTCCGCCTTCCGGAAAAAACTGCACATCATAACCTTTGATAGCCGTACGCATAGAAAAGCTGCTGTTGATGGTTTTACGATCGCCCACATCAATTGCGGTTACCAAAATTCCTCCCGATATCACATCGGCCTGGCTTTCGGGGATATCTACCAACAGCACACCTTTATCGTCGGTTGTGCCGTGGCCTTTGGTTACCGGGTCGCCGTTTTTCATCAGCTGCCAGTTTACGCGTTTGTTGGCATACGGCGTATTATCGGGCCCTTTATATAAAATGCTGGCATCAACCTTAACACCGGTGCGTTTGGTTGAACTTTTATAGGTAATATTGGTGCGTACCTGGTTATCGATGGCGTTACCTACGTTAAAGGTATGATCGTAAAAATAATCAGCATCAAAATTGCGCATCCAGTTGGTATAGCTGCGCAGGCGGTAGGCGCCCTGCTTATAAGTATCGCCGTTAAGTACAATGTTTCCACTGGCAAACCCATTGTTAACCACAATACGCTGGCTCTCCACCACCGAATCGCGGTTATTGATCAGGTCAACATATACAATTTTGCTTAGTGCCGATGGCTGGTGCTTTTCGATGGTTACATAAGCTTTAAACCAAAGCGTATCACCCACGGCATAGTACGGCTTATCGGTATGCAGGTAAACTTTTTCGATTGGAAAACTGCTGCTGAATTTGCTTGTTTTTTCGAGAATAGTAGTGAGGGGAATGCTATCCTGCTGGGCAAAAACAGTAGCGCCGAAGGCAGTAAGCAAACAAATTATAAGTAAAAATCTACGTACAATCATCAATTTAAGTTAAGATACTAACAGGGGCTAATATAAACATTAAGGCCGTATTGCATTTTGCCCCAAAGGGTATTTAACAATTTTTTACAAAGCGCGGCCCGGCTTTACGTTAAAGTTAAACGCAAAGGGATCTGCAGCGATATAAAATAGCACGATTGTTACTTTGATTGAGCCGGGGAGTGGGAGAAAGCGGAAAGCCCGAAAGTTAAGCCAACGTAACATCTTCCAGGCTTTCCGACCAAAGCCTACTTAGCCTTCTTTCCTTCTACATGTACCGATACCATGCTCGAGTGGATCATGCCCAGGGTTGAGCCCGGTTTAATGTTCAGATAAAGTTTTAAATAACTTTCCATCACTGCTTTCGATGTGTGAATATAATCGGCTTTCGTGTCTTCGTCATCAAGGCCAATAAGGGGATAGCCATAGTAAGTGCGGCCTTTGTCATCAATATACATGGTAAACGAAAAATAAAAATCCTTATAAGCCTTGTTAATCACGATATCGTATGTCGGATCGAGGTAATCGTCAGAATTATCAAAGTTGTTCATAATATCCGGCCTGGTGGTACGCTGCGAAACGGTTACCATGCTGTTTCTGCTGGTAATTTTGGCCGGCTGGCGCGCGGCGAAAGCTTTGTTGTAATCAGCATTTGCTTTTGCACTGAGGCCTTCAATAAACAGGGTATCCTTGCGGCTTGGGCGCCTTAATATTGATGTATCGGTATGTAATACGTTTTTTATATAGTTATCAGCAAAAAAACGCATAAACACCTTGGTGCCCTTAACATCAAGCGAATCGCCTTTCTGAATCAGGATCTCCATGGTGATACTGTCTTTGCTGATTGTCCTTACTTTTAACCACGAGCGGGCCGCGTTAAAAATAGAATCATACCCACGGGTAAGCGGAAAATTAATAAACGCATTTTTGGTGGGACTAAAAATGCTTATCGAATCGTCGGATACAAACTTGAGCTTCCATTGGGGCTCCAACTGGTAACCGTATTCGTTAAAGGAAAGTCCGTTACGCATACGACGTGATACCTCGGAGTAATTGATACCATTGTAGGCGCGAAAAGAAATTAGTTCCCTTTTTTTGCTTCCCGGTTGCGAGTGGTTGCAGCCAAATGCTATTATTGATAGTAGAAACAAGGGGGCTAATAAGCCCGTTTTTGTTGTTTTTAAGTTGATGAATGGCATTGCCGCTAAGATATAGATAATTAGATAAACGGCTAAAAAATGGCTTAATATCGTTACATGCTCCGCTTGCCGGTAACATGAACGGCTATTTCGCTGGTATGCACAATGCCAAGCGTTGTTCCCGGTTTTAAATTAAGATAATATTTAAGGTAGCTGTTCATAACAGCTTTTGAAAGATGGATGTAGGTTACCTTCCGGTCCTCTTCTAAAAATACGGTGAGCGGGCGGCCGTAATGCATGTTACCCAATGGGTCAACAAATATCGAAAACGAATAATAAAAATTGGCGTAGGCCTTATCAATGGTGATATCAAATTCGGGGCCCATATATTCGCTTGAAGTATCGAAATTATTGAGCATGCTTGGTTCGGCGGGCCGCTTTTCTATTTTTATCCGGTTGCTTTTGCTTGTAAGCTCAACCGGTTGGCGGGCGGCAAAAGCCTTTTCGACATTTTTATTGGCCACAGCTGCAAGCCCTTTTATATAAACGGTATCCTTAAGGCTGGGGCTTTTACATTTGCTCAGGTTGCCGTGCAGTACGTTGGCTATATAGTTATCTGCATAAAATATCATGTAAACTTTAGCACCACGGGTATCTACCGAATCGGCATAAGCCTTAAGCAGTTCTACAACCAGGCTGTCTTTGGTCATTGTCTTAACCTTAAGCCAGGCGCGTGCGGTGTTAAAAACGGAGTCATACCCACGGGTAAGCGGGAAGTTGATGAAGCGTTTTTTGGTTGGGCTGTAAATGCTTGTCGAATCGTTTGATACGAATTTCATTTTCCATTGCGGCTCCAGTTGGTATCCGAAACTGTTGAATGAAAGACCGTTTTCTGAGCGCCGGGCTATTTCGGTATAACTGATGCCCAATACAGGTTTAAACGAGATCAGGTCTTTTTCGCCGCCATGTTTAACAATGTTGCGTGGTTTACAGCCGCAACAAAACAAGATTAATAAAAGCCAGGTTGATTTGGTAAAAGGTTTGGTAATTATCATACAGTAGCAATATGTATAACTAAATGTATGATATTTACCCACGCGCAAATGTTAAAAAATGCTAAAAGTTTGTGCGCTTGCAGTAAAAATATGGCTATAGAAATAGAACGTAAGTTTTTGGTTGATAAGGAAAAATGGCAGCAGCTTGAAAAGCCAACGCCAATGCATTTAAGGCAGGGTTATATTTTTAGCGATGAAAGTAAAACCATCCGGCTGCGCATAGCTGATGACCAGGCCTTTATTACCATAAAAGGAAGCACCACAGGAATGAGTCGCAGCGAGTTTGAATACGCTATCCCTGTAGCTGATGCGGCGCAGATGCTGGATGATCTTGCTGTTTCCGAACTGGAAAAATACCGTTACAACATCACCTATTCGGGCAAATTATGGGAGGTTGATGTTTTTTTAGGCGATAACCAGGGCCTCGTAGTGGCCGAGATTGAACTTGACAGCGAAGACGAAGAATTTGAACTGCCGTTATGGGTAACAACCGAGGTTACCGGCGATAAACGATACTATAACTCTAAACTAAGCATCCATCCCTTTAA